>URRZ01000014.1 GCA_900550385.1 uncultured Coriobacteriaceae bacterium
GGGGGGGGGGGGGGGGGGGGGGGGGGGGGGGGGGGGTGGCGGGGCGCCGGGGGGGGGGGGGGGGGGCGCCGGCCCGCCCCCCGCAACCTTTAGTTGTAGAACTTGTCAACGGCGCCGAAGAACGCGTCGATGTTCTCCCACGGGGACATCGGCGGCACGTCGCAGCCGGTGGAGATGACGAAATTGGGGTACTTGGAGCACTCCTCCAGGATCTCGGTCGTGCGCGCGGCCACCGACTCGGGCGTGCCGTTGCGCAGCTGCCCGGCGGGGTCGACGTTGCCCATGACCAGAGCGTCGGCGGGCATGAGCGGCAGAATGTCTGCCATCTCGATGGCGTTGCCGAAGTGGTAGCCCATGCAGCCCAAAGACGCGATGGACTCGGCCTGGGCGACCACGCCGCCGCCGCAGTTGTGGTACATGACGGCGAACTCGTCGTCCTGGACCGCGTCGACGATCTGCTTGACATAGGTCGCGGAGAACTCCTTCGCAAGGTCGGGCGACAACAGGCCCGCCAGCGGCTCGGCCATCACGATGCCGTCGGCACCGCGCTCCTTGAACGCCTGCGCGTAGCCGGTGATGAACTCGGTGGCCTTGGCCAGCACGGCGTGCACCAGCTCGGGCTCCTCGTAGCACAGGATCATGATCTCGGACACGTCCATCAAGCGTCCCGCCAGCGAGAACGGGCCGATGCAGCCCGCCAGCACCGGGCGGTCTTCGATCTGGGTGCAGGCCTTCTCGATGGCTTCCAGGTACAGGCCCGTGCGGCCGGCGCCCACTTCGGGCACGTCCAGGTCGTCGGGATCGGAGTCCTCGTCGACGATGGCGCCCACGACGGTGGGGACCTCGTCGTCGGACACGACGATCTTGCTGCCGAACGCCTCGGCCTCAACCGACAGGTCCATGAAGCTCACCGACGCGCCGGTGTCGCAGCGCTCGGCGACCAGGCGCATGGCCTCGGCCTGCTTCTCGGAGGAGTTGATGAGCTCAGAGACCGTGATGCCCATCGGCTGGATGGCGGGGAAGGAAAGGACCGGCACCGCCTTCTTCTTGTCGGCGGCGATGGTGTCCGCCACCCACTTGCGCATATCCATTCTCGCGCGCCCCCTTAGAACTGCACGGCGAGCTCGGCCGCCACGTTGGCGGCCTGGCCGGCGTCGTCGGTGTAGCTGTCGGCGCCGATCTCGTCGGCGTAGGCCTGGGTCACGGGCGCGCCGCCGATCATGATCTTCACGCCGTCGCGCAGGCCGGCTTCCTTGAAGGCCTCGACGGTGTTCTTCATCTCGGGCATGGTGGTGGTCAGAAGCGCCGACATGCACACCAGGTGGCAGTCGGGGTTGGCCTTGACGTAGTCGACGAACTGCTCGGGGGCAACGTCGACGCCCAGGTCCTCGACCTCCAGGCCCTTGCCCTCGATCATCATGCGGACCAGGTTCTTGCCGATGTCGTGCATGTCGCCCTTGACGGTGCCGATGACGGCCTTGCCCAGCGGCTTGGCGTCCTCGTCCACCAGGTGGGGCTTGAGGATCTCGGTGCCGGTGGACATGGCGCGGGCGGCGACCAGCATCTCGGGCACGAACACCTCGCCGGCGCTGAACTTGTCGCCGATGATGCCCATGGGCTTGATCAGGCCCTCGTCCAGGATTGCCTTGGCGTCGACGCCTTCCTCCAGCGCCTGGGGCACCAGCTTCTTCACCTCTTTGCGCTTGCCGTTCAGCACAGCGGTCGAGATGTCTTCCAGAATCGACATGGGATCCTCCTTCTCGTTCGGTCTCGCCCCGCATGGCCGCGGGGCTTTTCGCGGGCGTTCCCCGCCTTCTGCACGCCGGCACGCGCGTTCCGCTTTCAGCGGGGAGCCTGTTGCGGCGATACGCTAAGGATAGAACGCGCCGATGGTCCCCTCAATCGTCTTTCCGCCCCATGATTCCCGCGATCCGTTGTGCATAGCGCACAATGGATTCCAAGCGCGATTGTGGTGGAATTGGCGGGGAAGGAAAATGGGCTTCGCTTGGAAGAAAGCGGGTTGCAGCATGCAGATGACCATTGCGGGAGAAGGCGCCGCCGCGGGCGGGCGCATCATAGCCGCCGAGCCCGGCGAGACGCTCCTCGAGGCGCTTCGCGGCGCCGGCGCGACGGTGGAGTCGCCGTGCGGCGGGAACGGCACCTGCGGGAAATGCGCGGTCGAGATCCGCAGGGGGCAGGGAGTCTGGGAGCGCGTCCTTGCCTGCCAGACCCCGGCGGAGGAGGGGCTTGCGGTGCGCATCCCGCATGCGGGGGATCCCCTGCAGATCGAAGACGACGCCTCGCTGGTCCCGCTCCCTGCGCGCTTCTCGCTCGATGCGGCGGAGCCGGGGCAGCTGGGCGTGGCGGTCGACCTGGGCACCACCACTGTCGCCGCCTACCTGCACGACCTGTCCACCGGCAGGATGCTGGCGCGCGCCGGGAGGGCGAACCCCCAGGCGTCCTTCGGCGCCGACGTTATCAGCCGCATCCATGCCTGCTCGCAAGGGGAGCTCGCGCAGCTTCAGGCCGCCGCGGCAGCCTGCCTGTCCGATCTGGCGGGCGAGCTGTGCCGCGCGGCGCATGCCGACGCCTCCCGCATCTCGCGCTGGGCGGTGGCGGGCAACACCGTGATGCAGCATATCCTGTGCGGGCTGTCGCCGGAAAGCATCGGCGCCTACCCGTTCGAGCCCCTCTCGCTGTTCGGCGAGGACGCGCCCATCCCCTCGCTTTCGGACAGGGCCTACCTGTGCCCTTGCGTGTCGGGCTATGTGGGCGGAGACATAACGGCGGGCATCGTCGCCTGCGGCTTGGACGAGCTCGTCGGCGGGCGCGCCGGCGCATCCGACGACCGCGCCGCCTCGGCTGCTGCCCCGCGCGGTCGCAACGTGCTGTTCGCCGATCTGGGAACCAACGGCGAGATGGCGCTGGTCGCCGACGGCGAGCTCCTCTGCTGCGCCACGGCGACCGGCCCCGCCTTCGAGGGCGCGAACATCTCGCAGGGCATGCAGGCGAAGGCGGGTGCCATCGATTCGTGTCGGTTCGAGGGCGGGGCGTTCGCCGTCACCGCGATCGACGGCGCCCCTCCCGCGGGCATCTGCGGGTCCGGCCTCATCGACGCGCTGGCGGCCTGCCTGGAGGCGGGGATCGTGGACGAGACGGGGCGCCTGCTGCCGCCCGACGAGCTTCCCGCCGACCGTGCGCATCTGGTGGGGCTTCGCGACGGCAAGCCGGCGGCGCTGCTGGTGCCCGACGGGTCGGTCGCCCTCGAGCAGAGGGACATCCGCGCCCTGCAGCTGGCGAAGGCGGCGGTGGCGGCGGGCATCGCGACCCTGCTGGGCCGCGCCGGGATATCCGTCGACGATGTCGACGAGTTCGTCATAGGCGGCGCGTTCGGCACCCATATGCGCGCGGAATCCGCTGCCGCCATCGGGCTGATCCCCCAAGGGCTCCTGCCGCGCGTGAGGATGGTGGGCAACTGCGCGGGGGCGGGGGCGTGCGCCGCCCTGCTCTCCGGGCAAGCGCGCGGCCGCATGGCGTTCGCGGCGGAGAACGCCCGCTACATCGAGCTTTCCCTCGACGGGGATTTCTCCGGGGCGTACATAGACGCCATGGAGTTCTAAGGAGGCATGCCATGAGCGAGAACCTTTCCCTGGCCGATCTTGGGCGCTTGGTGGAGCAGGCGGGATTCGACAGCATCGGCGAGGTTGCCGCCGCCGACCTGGAGGTGCGCGAGGAGGTGCGCGACATGTGCGCGTCGGGGCGCTGCCGCCGATACGGGAGGAACTGGGCGTGCCCGCCCGCCTGCGGCGATCTGGACCGTTTCCGCGCGGAGATCGGATCGTGCACGCGGGGGTTCGTCTTCCAGACGGTCGGCCGGCTGGAGGACGAGTTCGACGGCGAGGCCATGATGGATGCAGAAAAGCTGCATAAGCAGCGCACGATTGTGCTGGTCGACGCGCTCGTCGCTGCCGGGGTGTACCCGGATGCCTGCGCGGTGTACTCTGCAGGAACGTGCACGCGCTGCCGGACGTGCGCCTACCCCGAACCGTGCCGGTTCCCGCAGGCGCGCCTGGTGTCGATGGAGGCGGCGGGCCTTCTGGTGACCGACGCGTGCAACGCGGCGGGGGTGCCCTACAACCACGGCCCCCTCACCATAGCCTACACGGGGTGCGTGCTGCTGCACTGAGGGAAGGGGATCCCATGCTCACCAAGCGTCAGAATCTGCTCGAATGCATCCGCGGCGGCAATCCCGACCGCTACGTGAACCAGTGGGAGGCGCTCGCCTCGGTGAGGGGCAATCCCGTATGCGACCGCACGCTCGACGGAAACGGCCAGATGGTCGATGAATGGGGCGTGCGCTACCAGGTGTCCGGCCAGCCCGGCCGCATGCCGCTCGAGGGCGAGCACCTGGTGGTGAGGGACATCGACGAGTGGAAGGACCAGCTTTCCGCCATCCCGAAGGGCGTGTGGCGAAGCCCCGCCCAATGGGAGCCCCTGCAGGAGAAGATGGAGGCGATCGACCGCACCCAGCAGATCGCGCTGGCACTGATAACCCCCGGGATCTTCGAGCGCTTGCACAACCTGTGCGGCATGGCGGACACGCTGATGGCCTTCTACGAGAGCCCCGACGAGGTCCGCGAGCTCGTCAAGCTCATCACCGAGGTGGAGCTCGAGCAGGCCGAGGCCGTGTGCGACTACCTGAGGCCCGAGGGCATCCTCCATGCCGACGACTGGGGGACGGCCACCTCCACGTTCATGAGCCCTGACATGTTCGCCGAGTTCTTCCTGGATTCCTACAAGCAGGTGTACGGCTACTACCGCAGCCGCGGCATCCGGCTGATCGTGCACCATTCCGACACCTACGCCGCGACGCTGGTGCCCTACATGATCGAGCTGGGCATCGACATCTGGCAGGGCTGCCTGCTGGAATCCAACGACCTGCCCGAGCTGGTCAGGCGCTACGGCGGGCGGATATCGTTCATGGGCGGCATCGAGTCGACGGCCGCCGACGTTCCGGGCTGGACGCCCGAGCTGGTGCAGTCGGTGGTCGACGACGCCCTGGCGCGCGTGGGCAGCAGGCTGCATTTCATCCCGTGCCTGACGCAGGGCGCCCCGGCGAGCACGTTCCCGGGCGTCTACGACGAAGTCACCAGGTGCATCGCCCGGCATAACGGGCTCGCGGGGTAGGGCCGGCGCCCTCAGCGCTCCAAGGCGTCCAGGATGCGGTAGGCGATCCCCAGCTCGAAGCGCTCGCGTTCGTCGTCGGTGTCGATGCCGAATAGCTCGTTGAGGCGGTCGGCGCGGTACTTCACGTTGTTGCGGTGCATGTGCAGCTTCTCGGCGACGAGCGTGGTGCGGCGCTCGAAGCGCAGGTAGTAGCGCAGGAAGCGGTAGTTGTCGGTGTTGTGCTTCGCATCGTATGCCTGCAGCACCGCCAGCTGGCGGCAGCTGCGCAGGGACGTGAGCAGCTCGCGGCGCCCCTTCGAGGCGTTCATGACCAGGTACTCGAAGAAGAAGTCGTCGAAATCGAACACGCGCCTGTCCGGATGCTCCTCGGTGCCCCCGTGCGCCCCGGTGAACGAGATCCCCGTCTGCAGGGCGCGTTTGGCCTGCTCGAGCGCCGTGGGAAGCAGCGTGAGCTTGTCGAAGGCCGAGCTCTTCCCGGCATGCAGGCCGTACTCGGCGAGCGTTTCGTCCAGGCGTTCGAGGATGCCCCGCGTGGCGGGCGGGCATATGCCGTCGCAGCGCTTGGCGCCCAGCTCGCTTGCGCAGCTGAAGCACAGCACCACGATGTCGGATCCGTGGACCATGGCCTTGGCGGGCGCGATGTTGCGCGCCACGTCGGTGACGATGCGCGCCGCCAGATGCTGCTCCTCGCCGATGTCGATGACGAACAGGCAGTAGGGCCCTTCCGCCGGCAGCCCCAGGTAGCGGCGGCGCTCCTCGATCTCATCCTCGTTCACCAGCGATTCGTCCAGGATGTCGTGGATGAACGCGTTGAAGGCGCTTCCCGAGGGGGTGCCGTCCCGGTAGTCGCGCATCGAGTAGAAGGCGACGCGGATCAAGAACAGTATGAAAGTGTCGAGCAGCCACGGCTCGGGCGCGGCGTTGTTGCACATCATCACGACGATGAGCGAGAACGATTCCGCCGCTTTGAACGAGAAGACCGCCGTGGTGTAGCGGCAGATGGTCTTGGAATCGTTGATGATGAAGCCGTTCTGCTCCGCCCAAGGCTTGAAGCGCTGGTTGAGCTGGAACTTCTTGATGTTGCCCTCGGTGTGGTAGCCGTGCTTGATGAGCTCGACGGTGATGGGGTCGTCGCAGGGGATGCCCTTGGTGTAGGCGAGCAGCTTGAGCGCGGGGTCCACCACGATGACGTTGTTCAGCAGGAACCCCTCGCTGAGGTCGAACAGCTTCTGCAGCCCGTCGTTACGGATGATCGATCGGTCCATCCGCTCCAGCCAGGTGCGGTAGCGCGTGAACACGTCCTGCAGGTACGAGAAGACTTCCACCGGCGCGCATTCGGTGGAAAGCGCGAGCCCCGCTTGCGTCTCCGAGGCGTCGGCGCCGACCGCCAGCACCAGCGAGCGCTCGGCGGGGGTGAGCGAAAGCGATTCCAAGCGCGCGGCATCGGCTATGTAGAGCATGCGCTCGTCGAGCGGGCCGTCGGAGAGGATGCGGACGTCGGAGCATTGCCGCTTGGGCACGGCGCTTCCCAAGCGCACGCGTCCGAAGCGCTGCTCCAGCTCGTGAACGACGATCCGAATGGTGATGGCCATGCGACCCGCCTCCTTTCCTCCGCGCCTATTGTAGCGGTGAACGCGTCTCGGGCGGCTTGCCGTTTTCCGGGGAATCGGCGCCCTTTCGGCAACGGACCCGGCAAGCTTCGGGACGGGGCGGGCGCTGCGGCCGCATCGTCCGCGGCGCCGATCGGCAGCGCGGGCTTCGGAGCCGGGGCCGCCTGCTTTGCGTTTCTCGGTCGCCGATGCGAAACGAACATGCAACGATGGCGCGGGCATAATGTGGTAAAACTTCGGTGAAATCAAGCACTTTAGCACTCTACTGTGCTAAAGTACGCAAGGCATGAGATAAGGGCCGCCTGCGCAAGGCGCGTGCCGAGGCGCGGACGAGGCCGATATGGCGGAAAGGAAGCGAAGCGAATGGACATGGTGACGCCGGCGGGGTTCCGCGACGTGTTGGCGCAGGAGGCGGCGGAGCGCGAGCGCATCAGCGTCGCGGTGCGCGACCTGCTCTCGTCGCGCGGGTACGTCCCCATCGAGACACCCACGCTCGAGGTGATGGACGTGATGCGCGCCGGCGGCCATATGACCGGCGTTCCGTTCAAGTTCTTCGACTCGCAGGGCGATCTGCTGGCGATGCGCCCCGATGTCACGTTGCAGGTCGCGCGCATGTGCGCCACGCGCTTGGCGGGCCAGCCCGGGCCGTTCCGCTTCCGCTACCAGCAGCGCGTGTTCCGCGAGGCGGAAGGGCAGATGCGCGCCGCCGCGCGCGAGGTCACCCAGATCGGCGTCGAGTGCATCGGGCCGTCGGGCGCCGAGGGCGATGCGGAGGTGCTCCGGCTGTTCTGCGAGGCGCTCGAGACCGCCGGCGCGGGCGATTTCACGATCTCGGTGGCGACGGTGGGCGTGCTGCGCGCGCTGCTCGCCGCCAGCGGCGCGACGGAAGCGTGGGCGGGCGCGGTGCTCGACGCGTTCCACGCCTCCAACTTCGTGGAGCTCGACTTGCTGACGGGCGAGGGCTGCCCGGTGCCGCCGGTGTTCGCGGACGCGCTGCGCAAGCTGCCGCGCATCCGCGGCGGGCGCGAGGCGATCGATGAGGCGCACGCCTTGGTCGCGCCGCTCGGCTGCGAGGACGGCTTGGACGATCTGGCTGGCATGTGCGACCTGCTCGACGCCGCCGGCGTGGGCGGGCGCGTGCGCATCGATTTCTCGGTGATGAGCTCGTTCGACTATTACACGGGCATCGTGTTCGAGGCGTATGCGCCGGGTTTGGGCTCGCCTTTGGGCAGCGGCGGCCGCTACGACAACATGGTGGGGGTGTACGGCGAGGACCGCCCCGCGGCGGGTTTCGCGTTCTTCCTGGAGCAGGTCATGGCCGCAGGATCCCGGGGCGGGCTGGGACTCGGCGCCGACGCGCGCGAAAGCCGTCCCCTGCGCATCGCGGTGCCCAAGGGGGCGCTCAATCCGGGGACGATCGAGGTGCTGGCGGCGGCGGGATTGGATGTGACGGGGCTCGACGATCCGGGGCGGCAGCTGATCATCAGCAACCCCGGCGTCGACTACGTGATCGTGAGGCCCACCGACGCGCCGGTGTTCGTCGAGCTGGGGGCCGCCGATTGCGGCATCTGCGGGAAGGACTCGCTGCTCGAGGCTGACGCCGAGGTGATGGAGCTGGTCGATCTGAAGTTCGGCGGCTGCCGCTTCGTGGTGGCGGAGCCCGCCGGCGCGCGGGCCGCGGTGGAGGAGCGCTACCGCCGCCTGGGGTCCATCCGCGTCGCGACGAAATACCCCCGCATCGCCGCCGCTCACTACGCCAAGCGCGGCATGCAGGTCGAAATCGTGAAACTGCACGGTAACATTGAGCTGGCACCATTGACGGGCATGGCCGAGCGCATCGTCGACATCACGGCGACGGGCACGACCCTGCGCGAGAACAATCTGGTGGTGGTCGAGGACGTCCTGCCCTCCACGGCGCGCTTCTTCGCGAACTCGTGCTCGTTCAGGACCGATTCCCGCATCGCAGAACTCGCCCGCGCGCTTTCCTCATGCGCGGGCGCTATCAAGGAGGATGAATAGCATGCGTCGAGTAATCCTTGCTCCCGGCGAGCAGTTCACCAACGCCCAGCTGAAGCGCCCGAGCGCGTTCAACCCGCAGGCGCTCGCCGCCGCGACCGACATCATCGAGCAGGTGCGCGAGCGGGGCGATGCCGCCTTGCGCGAGTTCACCCAGCGCTTCGACGGCGTCGAGGTCGATTCGTTCCGCGTCCCGCAAAGCGCCATCGACGGGGCGCGCTCCCAGGTCGACCCCGCGACGGCGGAGGCGCTGGAGCAGGCCGCCGCGCAGATCCGCGAGTTCCACGAGCGCCAGCTCCAGCAAAGCTGGTTCGCCGTCCGCGCTGACGGGGCGCTGACGGGAGCCAAGGTGTCGCCGCTCGAGTCGGTGGGCATCTACGTTCCCGGCGGCCGCGCGCTGTACCCCTCCACCGTGCTGATGAACGCGCTGCCCGCCGCGGTCGCGGGCGTCGAGCGCATCGCCTGCGTCACCCCGCCGGCCAAGGACGGCACGGTCGATCCGGCGATCCTCGAGGCGTGCCGCCTTTCCGGTGTCACCGAGGTCTACACGGTGGGCGGCGCCCAGGCGGTGGCCGCGCTGGCGTACGGCACCGAGAGCATCGAGCCGGTCTCCAAGATCACCGGCCCGGGCAACGCCTACGTCGCCGCCGCGAAGAAGATCGTGTCGGGCGATGTGGGCATCGACATGATCGCGGGCCCGTCGGAGGTGTGCGTGGTGGCCGACGATACGGCCGATCCCGCCCTCGTGGCGATCGACCTCATGGCGCAGGCCGAGCACGACCCGCTGGCGGCATGCTATCTGGTGACGTTCTCGGAGGGATACGCCGACGAGGTCGAGCGCATGGTCGCCGAGCACATGAAGTCCTCCACGCGCGCCGAGATCACCGCGGCGTCCCTTGCCGACCAGGGCCTCGTCGTCGTCTGCGACACGCTCGACCAGGCCTTCACCGCCGTCAACATCATCGCGCCCGAGCATCTTGAGCTGCACATCCACCATGCGATGGATTCCCTCGGCCGCGTGCGCAACGCCGGCGCGATCTTCTTGGGCGAATGGACGCCCGAGGCCGTGGGCGATTACGCCGCCGGCCCCAACCACACGCTGCCCACGGGCGGCACGGCGCGCTACGCCTCGCCGCTTTCCGTCGACGATTTCATCAAGAAGTCCAGCGTCATCCAGTACACGCCCACCGCGCTCGGCCGCGATGCCGACATCGTGATGGCCATCGCGCGCCACGAGGGCCTGTGGGCGCATGCGCGCAGCGTCGAGATGCGCAAGGAGATCTTGGAGCAGGGCGGGCTCGGCGCGGCGGCGGGCGAGATCCTCGACGCCTCCGTCGAGGCCGTCGGGAGCGGGGGCGATGCGGATGAATAGCGTGCGCGCCTCGGCGCCCCAGCTTGCGGGCCTTGTGCCCTACGATCCGAAGTACCTGCCGGCGGACACGCTGCTGTCGGCCAACGAGAACCCGACGGATGTGGAGGAGGAGCTGCGCCGCGAGATCATGCGCGAAGTGCGTCGCGTTCCGCTGAACCGCTACCCCGACCCGCTGGCGAACGAGCTGCGCGGCATGATCGCCGATGCCAACGGGCTCGACCGCGATCAGGTGCTTATCGGCAACGGCGGCGACGAGCTGCTGTTCAACATCGCGCTGGCGTGGGGCGGCCCGGGGCGGAGGTTCCTCAACCTGCCGCCGACGTTTTCCGTGTACGCCGCCAATGCGCGCCTGACGGGCACGGAGGTGGTGGACGTGCCGCGGCGCGCCGACTACTCCGTCGACGAGGAGGCCGTGCTTTCGCGCGTGGCGCGGGGCGACATCGACTACCTGATCGTCACCAGCCCCAACAACCCCACCGGCCAGCTTGCCGACCCGTCCTTCGTCGTGCGCCTGCTCGAGTCGACCGACGCGCTGGTGATGGTCGACGAGGCGTATTTCGAGTTCTCCCGCCGCACCGCGCGCCCGCTTCTGGGCAAGCATAGGAACCTGGTCATCCTGCGCACGTTCTCCAAGGCGTTCTCGCTGGCGGGCGCGCGTTTGGGCTACCTGCTGGGCGATGCGGAGGTGATCCGCGAGTTCATCAAGGTGCGCCAGCCTTATTCGGTGGACGCGGTGTCGCAGGCCATCGCGCGCGTGGTGTATGCCAACCGGGCGAAGTTCGAGCCGGGCATCCAGGCCATCATCGACGAGCGCGCGCGGGTGCTGGACGGGCTCAGCCGCGTCCCCGGCGTGACGGCGTACCCGTCGGATGCGAACTACATCATGTTCCGTATCAAGGACGCGGGTGCGGTGTGGGAGAATCTGTACGAGCGCGGCGTGCTGGTGCGCGATTTCTCGCGCTCGGCGTATTTGGAGGACTGCCTGCGCGTCACCGTCGGGACGCGCGAGGAGAACGACGCGTTTCTGGCAGCGCTCAAAGAAGTGGCGATCGCTCGGATGTGAGCGCCGCGTCGAGGTTGCGCGAAGGAGCGCACCCGGGATCGCGGCGGATTGTCGGTGCCGGTATCGACGGGGCGTCGCCGGACGCCTTGGATGGGAGGTCAAAGATGGGAGCGAATAGGACGGCGCGGCTCGCGCGCGCCACGAAGGAGACCGATATCGCCATCGCCGTCGACCTTGACGGCGCCGGCAGCACGGACGTGTCAACGGGTATCGGGTTCTTCGACCACATGCTGGAGGCGTTCGGGCGCCACGGGCTGTTCGACCTGAGCGTCGAGGTGAAGGGCGACCTAGAGGTGGACGGCCATCACAGCGTCGAGGACGCGGGCATCGTGCTGGGGCGCGTGTTCGCCCAGGCGCTCGGCGACAAGCGCGGCATCCGCCGGTTCGGATCGATCGCGCTTCCCATGGACGAGACGCTGGTGCTGGCGGCGTGCGACCTGTCGGGCCGCGGGCAGCTGCACTGGGACGTGCCGGTGCCCCCGGTGATGCTGGGCTCGTTCGATGCGTCGCTTGCCAAGGAGTTCTTCATCGCGTTCGCCTCGAACGCCGGCGTGACGCTGCATGTGCGCCTGCTGGCAGGCGAGAACGCGCATCACATCGTCGAGGCGTGCTTCAAGGCCGTGGCGCGCGCGCTGCGCGAGGCGGTCGAGCCCGACCCGCGCCTAGGCGACGAGCTCCCCTCCACCAAGGGCGCCCTGTAAGATGATTGCGGTAGTCGATTACCACAAAGGGAACCTGATGAGCGTCGAGCGCGGCATCGAGGCCGCGGGCGGCGAGGCGCTCATCACCGACGATGCGGCGGCGATCGCGCGCGCCGACGGCATCGTGCTGCCGGGCGTCGGCGCCTTCGCGGACGCATCCGCCACGATGATCGAGCTGGGGCAGATGGACGCCATCCGCGAGCGCATCGCCGCGGGTGTGCCGTTTCTGGGCATCTGCTTGGGGATGCACCTGCTGTTCGAGGAGGGCGTCGAAGGGGCGCCCGGCGAGGATGACGAGGAGTCGTCGCACAACGCGCGCGGGCTCGCGGTGCTGCCGGGCGTGGTGGTGAGGATGCCGAAGGCCGCGCCCGATGGGGCTTCGTATAAGGTGCCGCATGTGGGGTGGAATACGGTGGTGCCGCCGACGGGCTCGGGGCTGTCCGCGGATGCGGAGGCGGGAGGGTCCGTGCTCAAACAGTCCTGGGCTCGCACGAACCGTCCGCTGGACGGTTCGGCTCGTGCGGAACTGCGCGCGGAACCTCCCGCCTCCGCATCCGCTGCTCGGTCTGATCTGGAAAAAGCATTCAGCTGTCCGTTGTTCGACGGGGTTCCGGCGGGGGAGTACTTCTACTTCACGCATAGCTATATCGCGCCGGGCGGGCCGTTCGCGGTGGGGGAGACGACGCACAGCGTGACATTCCCCAGCGCGGTCCAGTACGGCGAGGCGTGCTTCGGCGTGCAGTTCCATCCCGAGAAGAGCTCCGATGCGGGTGCGGCGGTGCTGCGCAACTTCGTGCGCATCGTGGAAGGGAGATAGCGATGTACCTGCTTCCGGCCATCGACATCCTGGGCGGCAAGGCCGTCCGGTTGGCAAAGGGCGACTATTCCCAGGTCACGGTGTACAACAATGATCCCGTCGCGCAGGCGCATGCGTTCGCGGAAGCGGGCGCGGAGTGGGTGCACGTGGTCGATCTCGACGGCGCGCGCTCGGGCGAGCCGGAGAACATCGGCATCGTCGAGCGCATCGTGCGGGAGACGCCGCTGAAGGTGGAGATCGGCGGCGGCATCCGCATGCTCGAGACGCTGTCGCGGCTGGCGGACGCCGGTGCGGCGCGCATGGTCTTGGGCACGGCTCTGGTGAACGATCCCGACCTGGCGCGCGCCGCCGTGGAGCTGGTGGGCGGCGATCGGCTGACCGCGGGTATCGACGCGAAGGACGGCGAGGTGGCGGTGTCGGGTTGGGTCGAGGGGTCCGGCGTCGCGGCCACCGACCTTGCCGCCGCCATGGCGCAGGCGGGTTTCGTGCACCTGGTGTACACCGATATCGCGCGCGACGGCATGCAGACCGGCCTCGATCCGACCGCCTATGCGCGCATGGCCGAGGCGTTCGGGCATCCGGTCATCGCCAGCGGCGGCGTGGCGAGCGTCGCCGACATCCGGGCGCTCGCGCCGGTGGCGGCAAGCATCGAGGGCGTCATCACCGGCCGCGCCATCTACGAGGGCACGCTGACCGTCGCCGACGGCGTGCGCGCCTGCAAGGAGGCGTCATGCTAGCGAAGCGCGTGATCCCGTGCATGGACGTGAAGGACGGGCGCGTCGTCAAGGGCGTGAACTTCGTGAAACTGCGCGATGCGGGCGATCCCATCGAGCTCGCCCAGCGCTACGACGCCGAGCGAGCCGACGAGGTGATCTTCCTGGACATCACCGCCACCAGCGATGATCGCGCCACGACCGTCGAGCTGGCCAGCCACGCGAGCGAGCAGCTGCATCTGCCCTACTGCGTGGGCGGCGGCTTCCGCAGCGTCGCCGACATCCGCCGCATGATCGCCGCCGGCGCCGACAAGGTGTCGGTCAACTCCGCGGCGGTCGCGAACCCGCAGCTCATCTCCGATGCGGCCTACGCCTTCGGCACACAGGCGGTCCTCTGCGCCATCGACGCGAAGCGCGTGGCGGGCGTCGGCGACAAGTGGGAGGTGTACGTGCACGGCGGGCGCAAGGCCACGGGCATCGACGCCGTCGAATGGGCACGGGAGGCGGCGCGCCGCGGCGCAGGAGAGATCCTGCTCACCAGCATGGACCGCGATGGCAGCCGCGAGGGTTTCGACTGTGCGCTCACCCGCGCGGTTGCGCGCGCCGTGGACATCCCCGTGATCGCATCGGGCGGCGTGGGCAAGCTGGAGCACTTCGCGCAGGGCATCCTCGAAGGCGAGGCCGACGCGGTGCTCGCCGCGAGCGTCTTCCATTTCGGCGAGTTCACGATCCGCCAAGTCAAAGAACACATGGCCAGCTGCGGCATCCCCGTGCGGCTGTAAGCGGGAACCGATCGACGAGCGCCAGGATCTGATTCGCAACAATATCCCGGCACAGCTGTAGCGGGGCGTGTGCTGTGCGCACCGGGATGCGTTTTTCGAGGGCACTTCCCCCTTATCGACGTTATTCTTGACTTATTTCTAATAAATATGTTATAAATAAGTCATATTATCGCTGAAAGGAGCAAGTCGTGCCGCTGCCCAATGCTGTTCCCGTCCCGAAAATCCGTCCCATCAGCGACCTGCGCACCGACCTCAACGGCGTATGCGAGCTCGCCCATGAAACGCGCGAGCCGATTTTCATGACGAAGAACGGTAAAGCCGCCCTCGTGGTCATCGATTGCGAAGCGTACGAGGAGCAGCGTCAGCACGACCGTTACGTCATGAAACTGCGCGAGGCCGAGATCGAGGCGCGCTATCGTCCCGACGCCATTTCTCAGAGTCGGCTCGATGCGACGATGCAGCGCATGTTCGACCAGTGGGGCGTGTGATGGCGCGGCGAACAACGGATGAGGGGCAGGGCGAGAGGCTTCCGCTCAAGCCATTGTGGCGTCCGCGCGCAACGTATGATATTGAATCGGCGGTTGCGTATCTAGGGCAGGTTCTTGAAAACCCCGCCGCGGCGAGAAACCTCTATATTCGCGTGAAAGACCAGGTAGAACTGCTGTGTCGGTTTCCCGACATGGGCAAACCCTTCACGGATCCGTTTCTCGAAGGGCGCGGGTATCGGACGTTTTTGGTCGACCAGTACCGCCTGTTCTACACCCACGATGAAGAAACGCTTACGATCTGGCGTTTCATCCATACTCGTCGGGATATCGATGACTATGCGCTCGTCGATTTCTCGGATTGATCGCCTCATGTGCTAAGCTATCCGCGAGTTCCTGTGGGCGTTCCCGTCCGCGCAGCTCCCTGACGAGGGCAGCCGTACCAGGTTCGCAAAGACGGCGCGCATGTGAAAAAGCGACGGTTCCTTTTTCACATTGGGTGGCCGGGCGAAGGGCGCGGCCTCGTCGATCGAAGGGAGCTTTTCCATGGCATGGGTCATACTCGTCCTTTCCGGCACGATGGAGGCCGTCTGGGCGACGGCGCTCAGCAAATCCGACGGCTTCACGCATCCCATCCCCACGATCGTGTTCCTGCTCGCGATGATCGCCAGCATGGCGGGGCTTGCGTTCGCCACGAAAACGCTGCCCATCGGCACGGCGTATGCGGTGTGGACGGGCATCGGCGCCGCATGCACGGTCGTGTACGCCATGGCGACGGGCGCCGAATCGGCCTCTATCATCAAGATCGTGCTGATAGCCGCCCTGATCGGCTGCATCGTCGGCCTCAAACTCGTCTCCGATGCCGAGGCGCCGTCGGCGTAGCGCCTGCGTGCGGATGCATCGTGCGAGCCGGAAGGCGCAGCCGCCGTCTCGAGCCCGCCGATGGCATGGCGTCCGTGCGCTCAACCGTGCATTTCGGCGTCTTTTCATCCAGGCGAAGATGCGTTGCGCGCGAAGTTGGATGAAAAGGCGTCGACGGGCACGATTCTCGCCGCGAAAACCGTACCTATCGCATGGTTTTCATCCATTTTCGGGGGTCTGACGATACCCATCGCCCCTTTTTCAGCCACAACCATGCCGAAGTGGATGAGAACATGCCGAAAGGGGCGTTCGCGGAAGGGGGTCTGGATGGGGCGGGTGCACGGGTCGGCTTTCCCGCAAAGAGGTGTCGGTCCCTTCGCACGGCTTCCGCCGTATCCGCTGCGGCTCTCGTGCTGATAGAATCGGATGAGCGGGATTCGATAGGAGGGGCGTCATGGATCTTCCGGAGCTGAAATACAACGAGGCGGGGCTCATCCCGTGCATCGTGCAGGACGCGGACACGCGCGAGGTGTTGATGATGGCGTGGATGAGCGCCGAATCGTTGGCGCTCACGCTCGAGCGCGGCGAGACGGTGTTTTGGAGCCGCAGCCGCCAGGAGCTCTGGCATAAAGGCGCCACCAGCGGCAACACCCAGAAAGTGGTGGAGATCCGCTACGACTGCGACGCCGACACGTTGCTTGCCCTGGTGCATCCGGCTGGTCCCGCCTGCCATACCGGCGCGACCAGCTGCTTCTATCGGAAGCTGGGGGAGTAGCGACGTTCGCGCCGTCCTTCGAAAGCACGTCTGGCTGAGCCGAATCCCTTCTCGATGCATCGCGCGGCGCCTAGCTCCATTTCGGGATTTCTCCCAGCTGCCCTTCCGCTCGGAACGCCTGTTGACAAGAGCTCTTTTCGAGCGCAACATTAACCCATCGCGAAATGTCGGCTGAAACCGCCGACGATCGAGGGTAGGGGCATTCGCATGAAATCAGAGAAGCGAAACGAGCTTCTGCGCAAGCTCGATCTGGAGTATCCGTGCATCGCCATCAAGCTGCACTTGGAGAAGCCGGCGTGCCCGCGCTACGAGGGCGACAAACTGGCGTTTTGCCAGTACGTGCGCCACGCGCAGGCCACCGGTGCGCATTTCCACATCACGGCGGAGGACGACGACTGCTACGGCAAGCTGGCCATGGGCATGATCGACATCCCGCCGGTGACCGGCTCCGGCCAAGCGGGCTACGACTTCGGCGTGTACAAGGCGCCCATCGCCAACCAGCAGCTCTACCAGAAGCTGCCGCGCATCATCCGCGGGACGGTGCGCTACGTGGAGTTCTGCCCGGCCATCGATGCCAACTTCGACCCCGACCTGCTGATGTTCGTCGCCGACCTGCCGCAGGCCGACATCATCATGCGCGCCACGAGCTACATCTCGGGCGACCTGTGGGAGTCGAAGTCCTCGCCGGTGATCAGCTGCGCGTGGATGTACGCGTACCCCATCATCAGCGGCAAGGTCAACCACATCACCACCGGCTTCTACCACGGTCTCAAGCGCCGCGGCGCCTACCCGGCGGGGCTGCGGATGATCGCGGTGCCGTATCCCAAGATCGACGAGCTGTTCCTCTCGCTCGAGCAGATGGACTGGACGCTCATCGCGTTCCGCGACGATCCGGAAAGCAAGGCCGAGCTCGCGCGTCGCATGGAGCACTGGCAGGAGATGGGCCGCGAGACGGATTCGCAGGTGGACCTGCATTAGCGGCGGGCTTTCGTCCGAAGGCGGAGCCGTAGGGTGCGCGCCGGACGCACCGGACGCAAAGGGCTGCAGCGATGAGGACCGCCGCAGCCCTTTCCTTTGCCGCCGACGGGGTGGGGAGCGGAACCGACCCTGCTCCAAAGGCTACTTCCCCAGCAGGTGCCGCACCGCCGCGATGGGGTGCTTGGTGATCATGCGGGGGCCGCTGTAGCGCATCGCCTCGCGGATGCGCTCGCGCATCTCGGGTGCGTAGCAGTGGTTGCCGCATTCCTCGCAGGACGTCTTCACGTCCATCTTGCGGCAGCGCTCGGTGCGCAGCACGGCGTAGGCGTCCAGCTCGGCGCAGGCGGGGCACACCGCATCGCCGCAGAACGCCGTCTCCGTGCGATCCGCGGCGGCGTGCGCTCCGGCGCAGTGCATGGCGATCATCTGCGAGATCGTCGTTTTCTCTCGCGCGCGGCGCTTGGCGGTTTTCGGGGAGTCTCGGTCCATGCGGGCTACTGTAGCAGGCGCTTCCGCCCGGCCATGCCCGAAGCGGCGTTGGCGGGCGAAAGGGACGGGCGACGGGCTGGCGTCGTCGGACCTGCGGGCGCCAGCGTCGACGATGCGGCGCCGGCGCAGGCGCGTTGGCGGCCGCTCCTTCGTTCCGCCGGCGGCGAGGGCGGGCCATCTGCGACCCGCTTTCCAACCGCAGCAACGTGCGCCAGGCGATGCGCCTCCGATTGGCGTATCATGGAACCGACGAATCCCCGATCCTGAATCGAGGTGCATCCCATGCCCGCATCGTGCGCATCCCCCGTCGAGCGGCCTCCGCGCCGCCTCCCCGTGCCCATCCTCGCGCTTCTCGCGGTTATCCTGGCAGCCGCCATCGCCGCGATCCCCGGCATCGCCCAGGCGAAAAGCTACACCATGCCCGAGGTCGACATCCAGGCGACGCTCGACGACCAGGGCGCGCTCGACGTGGTCGAGCGGCGCACATTCGATTTCAAAGGCGACTTCACCTGCGTGTGGTGGGAGTTCGACTCGTTCGGCTACGACTCCGAGATGACGGTGGAGTCGGTGACGCTCGAGCAGGGCGGCCAGGAGGTCGCGCTCGATCCGGTCGAGTTCCGCTCGTCTTGGCGCAACGAGGGCGGGCCCGGCACCACGAGCTACTCCGTGGACGAGACGTACGACGGCGTGTACGTGTTCTTCGACGTGCATTCCGAGCGCATCGCCGTGACGCTGCACTACCGCGTCGAGCCGATGGCGACCCGCTACGAGGATGTCGTCGAGCTGTACTGGCAGTTCGTCGGACCCGAATGGGAGAACGCCTCCCGCGGCGTGCACCTGGAGCTGCAGCTGCCTGCGGCGGGCGCTTCCGTCGTGGCGGGCGACAACGTGAGGGCGTGGGCGCACGGCCCCTTGGACGGCACCGTCGAGATCGGCGGCGACGGCGTCGTGACGGTGGATTTCCCGCGCATCGAGCCCGGCTCGTTCGGCGAGGTGCGCGCGACGTTCCCCGTCGAGTGGATCGCCGCGGACGCCCCGGTGGAAAGCTGGAGCTACGAGCGGCTGCCCTACATCCTGGACGAGGAGGAGTCGTGGGCTGCCGACGCCAACCAGTCTAGGTTCCTCGCGCGGATGGTCTACGGGGCGTTCTTCGCGG
This sequence comes from uncultured Coriobacteriaceae bacterium, assembly GCA_900550385.1. Classification (GTDB taxonomy): domain Bacteria; phylum Actinomycetota; class Coriobacteriia; order Coriobacteriales; family Eggerthellaceae; genus Aphodovivens. The sequence goes on from URRZ01000014.1 coordinate 19,006, forward strand.
CGTGCGCGCTGTTCGTCGTCATATCGGCGGTGCTGTTCCTGCGCTTCGGGCGCGAATACCGGCCGAAGTTCCGCGACGAGTACTGGCGCGACGCCCCCGACCCCTCGCTTCACCCGCTGCTGGCGAAATACAACGAAAGCTGGGGGGAGGTGTCGACCAGCGACTTCTCCGCCGAGCTGATGCACCTCACCGAGATCGGCGCGATCTACCTGGGCCGGGGAAGCTTCGCCAAGCCGGCGATGGAGCTGCCGGGCGCGTTCAGGTCCATCGCGGCGACGCTGTTCGGCCAGCAGGAGGTGGATGCGCGCATCGCCCAAGGCGGCTACGTGAACGTGCAGGACTACTACCTGGCGAAGCTGCCGTTGGCCGACACGCTGCGCGACCCCATCGACATGGCGGCGCTGGACCTGCTGTTCGGGCGCGTGGGCGGCGGGGCCGATTCCATCTGGCTCGAATCGGTGAAGCTGTTCGGCAAGCGCGACCCGGAGTACGCGCGGGCCTGCTTCGACGGCTGGAAGAGGACGGTGAAGCTGCAAGGCGACATGGCGCAGCTCATCGAGAAGCCGGGCAAGACGCTCAAAGGCGGGCTGATGGTCTTCGCGTGGCTCATCGGCTTGGCGGGCCTGGTGCTCTCGCAGCTCGATCCGATCTTCTACGTGGGCTTCGCCCTCGCGCTCATCGCCACCTTCACGGTGCTGCGCTTCATGCCGCGGCGCTCCCATAGGGGCGCGGAGCTGCATGCCAGGTCCAAGGCGCTGAAGAAGTGGCTGGAGGACTTCACGCTGCTCGAGGAGCGCCTGCCCGAGGATGTGAAGACCTGGGGCATGTTCATGGTGTACGCCACGCTGTTCGGCATCTCCGACAAGGTGGTGGAATCGCTGCGCATCAGGCTGCCGGAGGTGTACAACGCCTCCATCGGCGCCGGCTCCACCGGAGGCGGCAACTGGCGCACCGCCAACTGGGGCGTCTGGTTCGCCGAGGACGGCTTCGGCGGCACGAACTACGGCGCCGATTCCGCGTTCGCGGCCTTCTCCGGCTCGTTCAGCTCGGCGTTCGCCCCGGCATCCAGCGGCGGTGGCGGCGGTGGCGGCGCCTCGGGCGGCGGCGGAGGCGGCGGTGGCGGCGGCGGTGGCGGCGCCCGCTGACCCTGCCGGTTCCGCCGGCGGGGGCGCCCGCCGCGGTTGCGGTTCGGCTGGGGCTCGGGAGACGGGCGCCCGCCGGCGGGGCCGTCCGCGCCCGCCATGCTCCGGGTAGCGACGGCATGCGGCTTGCATTCGGCGGGCCGCATGCCGCGCCCTCGAGGCGCGCGCTTGCCCGAGGAGTGACGTTGCGCTACCATATGCGCAGTTCGTTTCCGTCGGCGCTTCTTGCCGGCGGGGTCTTCGAGAAGAAAATCAGGTACAGGATCTGAATTTACTCCATCCATGGGCTTCGGGATTCCGTGCGCGCATGCGCGCATGTCCATAGCGTCACCCCAATCATAAGGAGGACTCGGGTGAAATTCTTTCTTGACACCGCCGATCTCGACGAGATCAAAGAAGCTGCGAGCTGGGGCGCGCTGGCGGGCGTGACCACCAACCCCTCGCTGTACGCCCGCATCGGCGGGAAGCTGGACGACTTCCACAACCACATCAAGCGCATCTGCGACATCGTGGGCCCCGAGTGCCCCGTGTCGGCCGAGAGCGTCGCCATGACGCGCGACGAGATCGTGCGCGACGGCCGCGAGCTGGCCGCCATCGCGCCCAACGTCGTGGTGAAGATCCCGACGATGGTGGAGGGCCTGGCCGCCACCCGCACGCTTGCCGACGAGGGCATCCGCGTGAACATGACGCTGTGCTTCAGCGTGCCGCAGGCGCTGCTGGCCGCCCGCGCCGGCGCGCGCTACATCAGCCCGTTCGTGGGCCGCTTCGACGACATCTCCGAGGACGGCCTGGAACAGGTGGCCAACATCGTGACCGCCATCGGCAACTACGATTTCACCAAGAACACCGTCAACGGCGAGCGCGTGGAGATCATCGCCGCGTCCATCCGCAGCGCCAACCATGTGACGCAAGCCGCCCTCATGGGCGCCGACATCGCCACGGTCCCGTTCGGCACGCTGAAGAAGTGCGTTCAGCATCCGCTGACCGACCGCGGCCTCGATACGTTCCTGAAGGACTGGGAGAAAGTTCGTAACGCATGACAGAGCAAGATCTGACCGAAACCGCGGCGGCGGACCGTCCGACGGCGGAGCCCGAAGCTGCCGCCCCGGCTCCGCGCCGCCGCCGCACCGTGCGCGCGAAGGCCGACAAGGCTAAGGAAGACACTGGGCAGAAGGAGGCGGGCGAGGCTCCCGCCGAGGAGCCCGCGAAGCCCAAGCGCGCGAAGAAGGCCGCCAAGGCCGCGAAGGACGAGGCGGGCGCCCCGGCGTCCGACAAGCCCGAGGATCCGGACGCCCCGCGACGCCGCGGCCGTCCGCGCAAAGCCGCCGCGACGGCGGAGGAGGCGCCGGCCGACGAGCAGGCTGCGCCCCGCAGGCGCGGCCGTCCGCGCAAGGCTGCCTCCGATGCCGCCGCGCCCGCGGACGACGCCGCGACGCGCCCCGGCGCGCGCTCGTCGGCGACGCGCCAGGGCTCGAACGGCTCCGGGCAGGCCGGGGGCCATCAGGGTTCCTCGCACCGCGACAACCAGAAGCAGCGCGGCTACGCCCCGCGCGGCAACGACCAGAACCATCGCCATCAGCGCCAGCGCCGCAACGCGGGCCAGCGCGAGGTCCAGCCCAGCGTCTCGATGGACGAGCTTTCCAAGCTCAAGGTGGCCGAGCTGCGCGCGAAGGCCGCCGAGCTGGGGCTCGACGCCGCCGGCATGAAGAAGGCCGAGCTGATCCAAGCGGTCTACGATGCCAGCGTGAAGGCAGAGGGCTTCATCGAGGTCTCGGGCGTGCTGGACATCCTAGCCGACGGCTACGGCTTCCTGCGCACCGAGGGCTACCTACCCAGCGAGCGCGACTGCTACGTGGGGCTTTCCCTCATCCGCCGCAACGGGCTGCGCAAGGGCGACATGGTGCGCGGACAGACGCGCCCCGCCCGCGAGAACGAGAAATACGCCGCCATCCAGAAGATCATCAGCGTCAACGACGTGCCGGTAGAGGAGCTGGGGACGCGCGTCAAGTTCGCCGACCTCACGCCCATCTACCCCGACGAGTGCCTGGTCATGGAGCATGGCAAAAGCACCATCACGGCGCGCGTGATCGACCTGGTGTCGCCCATCGGCAAGGGCCAGCGCGGCCTGATCGTCAGCCCCCCGAAGGCGGGCAAGACCACCATCCTGAAGGACGTTGCCGCGGCGATCTCGGCGAACAACCCCGAAGTGCACCTGATGTGCCTTCTGGTGGACGAGCGCCCCGAGGAAGTCACCGACATGCAGCGCTCCATCAAGGGCGAGGTCATCTCCTCCACGTTCGACATGCCCACCGAGAACCACATCGCGGTGTCCGAGCTGGTCATCGAGCGTGCGAAGCGCCTGGTGGAATGCGGCAAGGACGTCGTGATCCTGCTCGACAGCATCACGCGCCTGGCGCGCGCCTACAACCTGGCGCAGCCCGCCAGCGGCCGCATCCTGTCCGGCGGCGTCGATTCCACGGCGCTCTACCCGCCCAAGCGCTTCCTGGGCGCCGCCCGCAACATCGAGAACGGCGGCAGCCTCACCATCCTGGCGTCGGCGCTCATCGACACCGGATCCAAGATGGACGAGGTCATCTTCGAGGAGTTCAAGGGCACGGGCAACATGGAGCTCAAGCTCGACCGCAACCTGGCCGACCGGCGCATCTTCCCGGCCATCGATCCGGTGGCGTCGGGCACGCGCAAGGAGGACCTGCTGCTCGATCCGCAGCAAGCGCCGCTGATATGGGCTGTTCGTCGTATTTTGGCGAACATGAACAACACCGAGCGCGCAATGGATATGCTTATCAAGTCGCTGAAGCAGACCGACACCAACATCGAGTTCCTGCTTCGGACGGCGAAGAAGGCGCAGCATGCGAAGATGGATTCCGTGGCGGAGCTGTAAGCCCGCAGGTTCCATAGGCTGAACGAAGGGGCGGGTCCTTCCCGCCCCCGGATCCCGGGAGGGCCCATGTCGCAACAGAACAACGAGTGGCAGCCGCAAGGCGCCCAGGATCAGGGCCGGAAGTCCGCCGGCCAGCAGCAGCCCGCCGGCGGCGCCGCTTGGCAGGCGGCCGGCCAGAGCCAACCCGGTTTCCAGGCTCCCGCTTGGCAGGACCCCCAAGCGGGATGGCAGGGCGGCTACGCCCCGAACCAAGGGTTCGGCTACGGCCAGCCCTACGGCTACGGCCCCGCCCAGGGTTTCGGCTGGGCGCCCGTCGCCGCCGAGCCCGCGCCGCAGAAGAAGAGCCGCGCGTGGATCGTCGCGCTGGTCGCCGTGGTGCTGGTGTTCCTCCTGTTCGCCATGGGAATGCACTCGTGCTCGTCGATGATGACGGCTTCGATGGGCCTTGGCTCGGACAGCGTCAGCGAGGCCGACGCCCTCACCCAAGACGCCGTCGCCGTCATCACCATCGGGGGCGACATCCAGTACGACGGCACCTCCTGCAGCCCCGAAGGGCTGAAGGCGCTGCTCGACGAGGCCGAGGCCAACCCCTACATACAGGCGGTCGTGCTGCGCGTCGATTCCGGCGGCGGGGTCGCGACCGCCGGCGAGGAGATGACCGAGTATCTCAAGCAGTTCGGCAAGCCGGTGGTGGTGTCAAGCGCCTCCATGAACGCCAGCGCCGCCTATGAGATCTCCTCGCAGGCCGACTACATCTTCACGGCGCGCACCACGGCGATAGGCGCCATCGGCACCGCCATCCAGATAACCGACACCTCCGAGCTGATGGACAAGCTGGGCATCAACATCGAGAACATCACCAGCTCCGAAAGCAAGGATTCCAGCTACGGCACGCGTCCGCTTACCGACGAGGAACGCGCCTACTACCAGGACATGGTCGACCAGATCAACGACACGTTCATCCAGAACGTGGCGGAGGGGCGCGGCATGGACGTCGACGAGGTGCGCGCGCTGGCGACGGGCCTCACCTTCACCGGCATGGACGCGGTCGAGAACGGGCTGGCGGACGAGATCGGCACCAAGGAGGACGCCGTCGCGAAGGCGGCGGAGCTGGCGGGCATCTCCAACTACACCGTGGTCTCGCTGGACCAGGGCGGCGACGACCTGACCATGCTGCTGGACCTGCTGTCGGAAAGCGACGTGTCCGCGAAGGAGCTGACGGACGCGCTGGAGAACGCTTTGAACGAGGAAGGGGAGGGGTCCCTTGAACGCTAACGAGACCGATCTGCAAGCCGCCCGCGGCGAAGGCGCCGTCGGGACGGCCGGGGAAGCCGAGGCCGCCGAGGAGCGCGCCGCGCGCTGGCGCGCGGCCTTCGAGCGCCGTGAGAGCACGCGCGAGGTGGACTGGCCGCGCCGTGCCGTGGTGACGGCGGGCATGCCCTACGGCAACAAGGCGCTGCACTTCGGGCACATCGCCGGCGTGTTCGTCCCCGCCGACTGCTTCGCGCGCTTTTTGCGCGATCGCATCGGATCCGACAACGTGCGGTTCGTCTCGGGCACCGACTGCTTCGGATCCCCCATCAACGAGGGCTACCGCAAACTCGTCGAGGCGGGGGAGTTCGACGGCTCCATCGCCGACTACGTGAAGCGCAACCACGACGCGCAGAAGGCCACGCTCGACGCCTACGGCATCAGCCTGTCCATCTACGAGGGCTCGGGCATCGGCCATGCGGGCGAGGTGCACCAGCGCTTGAGCGGCCTGTTCATCGAGTCGCTGCACCGCGCAGGGGCGCTGCAGCGCCGATCCACGCTGCAGTTCTACGACGCCCAGGCGGGCACGTTCCTGAACGGCCGCCAGGTGGTGGGCCGCTGCCCCGTGCAGGGCTGCAAGTCCGAGCACGGCTACGCCGACGAGTGCGATCAGGGGCACAGCTATTCGCCCGAGGAGCTCATCGCGCCGAAGTCGACGCTCACCGGCACCGTGCCGGAGATGCGCCCGGTGGAGAACTGGTACTTCGACCTGCCGGCGTACGCGCGCTTCCTGCGGGAATACGTGGCGCAGCTGCGCGCCGACGACGAGATGCGCCCCATCGTCCCGCAGGTCATCGAGGAGTTCCTGGGAGCGCCGATCATGTACATCAAGACCGACGCGCGGGAGGCGTTCGATGCCGTCGCCGCCAAGCTGCCCGAGCACGTCCTCCGCGAGGCCGAGAAGGGCAAGGCCAGCTTCGAGGTCGAGTTCAAGACGGTCGACGATCGCGACGCCGCGCGCGCGGTGCTGGCGGAGGCGGGCGTCCACTTCCGCACGTCCAAGGCGCTGGTGCCCTTCCGCATCACGGGCAACATCGAGTGGGGCGTCGAGGCGCCCGTTATCGACGGCGTCGAAGGGTTGACGGTGTGGTGCTGGCCGGAGAGCCTGTGGGCCCCCATCTCGTTCACGATGGCGGCCAACGACGCGCTGGGGCTGCCGCGCGGCAGCTGGCGCGACTGGTGGTGCTCGCCGGATGCGCAGGTCTACCAGTTCATCGGGCAGGACAACCTGTACTTCTACGGCATCGCCCAAACCGCCATGTGGGAGGCGCTGCGCCCGCGCGATCTGCTGACGGGCCAGCCCACTGACGAGCCGCTGCGCCAGACGCGCCTGATCGCCAACCACCACATCCTGTTCGGCAACAAGAAGGCCTCGTCGTCGGGCGCCGTGAAGCCGCCCACCGCCGACGAGCTGCTGGACCACTACACGGTCGAGCAGCTGCGCGCGCACTTCCTGGCGCTGGGGCTGGACCAGAAGTCGGTCGGCTTCAAGCCCAAGCCGTTCCTGGCCACCGAGAAGGAGAAGGCCGACCCGCGCGTCGCCGATCCGGTGCTGAAGGAAGGCGCGCTGCTCACCAACGTGTTCAACCGCTTGGCGCGCAGCTGCTTCTACGAGGCGCAGAAGAACTTCGACGGCTGCATGCCGTTGGGCAAGCCCACTCAGGCGTGCATCGACAAGGTCCACGACACCATGCGCACCTACGACTTCACCATGCATCGGGTGGAGCTGCATTCCATCATGTCGCAGATGGACGAGTTCATCCGCTGGGCGAACAAGCGCTGGGCCGACGGCATCCGCGAGGCCACCAACAACGACGACGCCGAGGCGCGCCGCCAGGTGCTGCTGGACTCGTTCTACCTGCTGCGCGTGGCGACGCTGCTGATGCATCCGGTGGTGCCGGCCGGCTGCGAGCTTATCTGCGACCAGATGGACTTCCTGCCCGAGGACTTCTTCAGCTGGAACTACGACTTCGAGGACATGGACGAGCTGTGCTCCGCGGGTGAGATCAACGCCGCCGCGCATCCCGTCCGCGAGCTGCCCCCGCGCTTCGACTTCTTCAAGAGGCACGAATCCCAGTACTAGGATTCCGGCGGCTTGCCAGCCGCCGGAACCGGCCGACGTTGCAAGGTCCTGGCGCACCCCGCCTTCGCGAGACCGCGAATTCGAGGCGCCCCAGCACCTCTCGCCGACGCTGCGAACGAAATGGAGCTTGTATTTTGCTGCACGTCGATATCTACACCGACGGATCGTCGCGGGGCAACCCGGGGCCGGGCGGCTACGGTTCCGTCCTGCGCTTCGTCGACCGCAACGGGCGGGTGCACGAGAAGGAGCTGTCGCAGGGGTATCGGCTGACCACCAACAACCGCATGGAGCTTCTGGGCGTCATCGCCGCGCTGGAGGCGCTGAAAAGCCCGTGCGAGGTGACGATCCACTCCGATTCGCAGTACGTGGTGAACGCGTTCAACCAGCATTGGGTGGACGGCTGGCTCAAGCGCGGTTGGAAGAACGCCAAGAAGGAGCCGGTGAAGAACCCCGACCTGTGGAAGCGCCTGCTGCGCGCCAAGGAGCCGCACGATGCGACGTTCGTGTGGGTGAAGGGGCACGCCGGCCACCCCGAGAACGAGCGTTGCGACGCCCTGGCGACCGCCGCCGCCGACGGCGACGCGCTCATCGAGGACGAGGGGTTCTCGGGGGAGTAGGTCTCAGCTCCCCTTTGGATGCATGACGGAGTGCGGCTGTCCCGCTTCGCCAGCGGCCCCTACCTTCCGTGGCGGGTGGCGTCCTCGGGGTTGATCGACATGCTCTGGAAGCGGTTCTCCATGTAGGCGTTGTCGAAGTGGTCGGCCATGAACACCTCCATGGCCGAGGTGGGCTGGTTGCCCGCCATGCGCTCGTACCAGCAGTCGAACGACAGCAGCGTCATCATGCAGTCGGCTATCATCAGCGCCGCGCAGATGGAGGTGACGGTGTAGCGCCAGTTCCACGGGATCAGGTTCACCAGCTTCAGCATCCAAGGCAGGAAGATCTTGATCCATGCCATCCCCAGGACCCCCCACATGCACATGAACAGGGTGCTGGTGCGCCCTTGGAAGATGATCGCGATGGGGTCGGGGCACAGCCCGAACAGGGTGGCGCCGGTGTAGTCCCAGGCCAGCAGGCCGAATGCGAACTGGAAGAACCAGCTGGCAAGGAACTCGAACAGCCCGCCGATGACGGCGCTCACCAGAAACACCACGGCAAGCGGCGCCTTGTGGAAGCGGTTGAGCGCCATGGTCATCAGCAGCGCGCCCACGCCGTAGATGGGGGAGAACGGGCCGAACAGCAGGCCGGCCCGGTCCTGGTAATGGCCGGGGTCGACCACGGCGAAGTGGTAGATCGTCTCGATGACGAGCCCGATGATGCTGGCGACCACGAATATCCAGAACAGGTTGAAGAAGTTCAGGGTGATGTAGCCCTTGCCGGTCTCGTCGAGGCCGAGCGTGCCCTCTTCCGCCTGCTCGCGGGTTTCCATGTCGCGCAGCTTGCGCTGCAGCTCGCGCTCTTGGGCAAGCGAGGGGTCCAGCCACGATGCCAGCGCGATCGACACGCCCAAGACCACGAGCAGCGAGACGTTGATGCCGCTGATGCCGTTGAGCATGATGTCGCACGCGATGACGCCCGTGACGACGAACGCCGCGGCTTCGGCGGTCTGCGCCGCGCCCCGGCGCTTGTTCATCAGAAGGCGGATGCCCAGCACCAGCAGCAGCACGAACACCGCAAGGTACAGGGCGAACTGCGTGGCGAAGATGATGACGTTGGCGACCGAGGTGTCCAAGCTGAAGTCGACGCGCTCGTTGACGAAGGCGAGGGCCAGCCCGACGATGACCAGCGCGCCAAGCGGGAGCACCACCACGCTGCTGACGATGCACAGCACGCCGTACACCTTCGCGATGAGGGGCACGCGCTGCTTCTCGGAGGCAGCGGGCCCCTCGAAGGCGTTGATGGGCGTGGGATGGGCGGTCATGGGTCTCCTGCTCGAAGGAATGGGGCGCGTCGTGCGCCCCATCGGTTTGCCATCCTAGATTATACCGACGGCGCTCGGACGATCGAGGGCATCGTCGGCCTGTTGCCCAAACGTTTGCTTCGCCGGCATGCCGGGGCGCGGCGTCCCTAGCGAGCCATGGCGTCTTCGATGAGGCGGCGCACCTCGTCGATGCCCTTGCCCTTTGCCGACGAAGTGACCACGACGGGGGTTCCCTTGGGAAGTTCTAGCTGCTTCACGAGAGCGGCTTTCTGGCGCTGCTGCTGCTGGTTGCTGAGCTTGTCGGCCTTGGTGAGGATCACGGCGAACGGCAGGCCGCGCTCGATGAGGAAGCCGACCATCGTCTCGTCGAGGTTGCTGGCGGCGTGGCGGATGTCGATGAGCGAGCACACCAGCGCGAAGTCGCGATCCTGGTTGAAATAGCCCTCGATGAGCTCCGACCAGCGCTGCTTCTCGGATTTCGCCACCTTGGCGTAGCCGTAGCCGGGCAGGTCGACGAAACGCGCCTCGTCGATGGCGAAGAAGTTGATGGTGGCGGTCTTGCCGGGGGTCTGCGACACCTTCGCCAGGCCCTTGCGGTTGAAGATCTTGTTGATCAGCGAGGACTTGCCCACGTTGGAGCGGCCGGCGAAGGCGATCTCGGGCAGGGTCGAGGGCGGCAGCTGCGACGAGATGCCGAACGATCGCTCGAACTGGACTTTGTTGAGGTTCATTGGGGCTCCTTCGCGGCGGGTCGGATGGCGCTTCGAAACGGCCCCGCATCGCCGTCGGCGTGCGCGGCGTTGCCGCCGCCCTCGCCTCGCTTCCGTTTCGGGCAAGTGTACCATGCCGCTGATGGGCATGCCCGCTTCGTCGTCATTGCATCTGCGTTCGTCCTGCCATCGCCGTGTCCGTCCTGCCGAGGCGATGGCGGTTCGGGTGGATCGGCGCGGTGCCCGGATGCGGCGGGGCGCGCTACCAGAGCGGGGCGGGATCGTCTTCCTTGATGCCCGCGAGCGGGACGCGCGAGCGCAGCAGGGCGATCCAGCCGACGAGCGAGGCGACCATGCCGCCGGCCATCAGCACGCCGACGCCGAGCACGTAGCTGCTCCACGGCAGGGCCGCCAGCACCATGCCGATGCACCCCACGCCCGTGCGCACGCAGTTCATGAGGGCGGATGCGGCTCCGGCGTTGCGCTTGGTCTGCTCCAGCAGGATGTTCATCATGTAGGGCCGTCCGGCCGCTTCGGCGATGGCGAACAGGCTGAACAGCGCGCAGAAGGCGACCGGGCCGCTTTCGCCCGCGAGGACGATGCCCGCGCCCAAGGCGATGCCCAGGACCAGCAGAACCGTGGTGAACCGGCGCGCGCTCGTCACATGCGAGAACGCCAGCCAGATGAACGGGCCGGTCGCCGTGAGCAGCGCCGCGATCCCGAAGAACAGGCTGTAGCCCGCTTCGCCCACGCCGAAGAAGTCGATGTAGATGTAGGATCCCACGGCGATGTAGCCCATGAATGCGACTTCGAACAGGCTGGTGATGACGAGGAAGGCCGTGAACCCGCGGTCCTTGGCGACGGAGCCCAGCTGGCCGAGGGTCGACGCCAGCCCGCCGTCCTCGCGCTCGTCCTCCCGCAGCGATTCGCGGAACAGCAGCGTCAACGCCAGGCAGACCGCCCCCACGGCGGAGAGCACCCAGAACGTGGCGCGCCAGTCGGCGACCTGCAGCACGGCGGTGCCGATGCTCGGGGCGGCGGCGGGGCCTATGACGAAGAGCACCTGCATGATCGACAGGATCTTCTCGCGGCGGTCGGCGCGGAACGAGTCCTTCACCACCGCCATGCACACCGCGCTGACCGCGCCGGCTCCTACCGCCTGCAGAAGGCGCGCGCCGATGAGCGCGTAGATGGTGGGGGAGAGCGCACAGGCGATGCCGCCGGCCACGTAGAACGCGAACCCGGCGAGCAGGATCGGGCGGCGGCCGAACTTGTCGCTCAAGGGGCCGAACACCAGCATGCCCGCGGCGAACAGCAGGTAGTAGCCCCACAGCGTCAGGCTGACGGTGGCCTCGTCGGTGCCGAAGTAGCCCGCCATGCGGGGGATCGCCGGCGTGTACATGTCCAGCGACAGCGGGGTGATCAGCGATGCCACCAGAAGCAGCGCCACCAGTCCCGGCAAATGCAGGCGGGGTTGGGGGCGCCTAAGCCACGGAGCGGCGTCGGGCGCGTTTTCTGCCATGGTCCTCCTCCGTGTGCCGATGTGCGTTGCGGAAACGTTTGCGGGTGCGCAGGGCATTCTAGTGCGAAAAAACGCCGCCGCCGCGAATCTCTTCCGGGAATCCATCATGCCGCCGATGGGCGCGCCGCACCGAGCGGGAAGCGTGGGAAGCACCTTGCGGGCGCCGCTTCGCGTGGGAGTGCGGGGGGATACGCCTTGAAAGGGCGGACGGGGTCGCGCTTCGCAGAGGGCGTGCCTTGCAGTACTGGGCGCACTGCTCCCTTCCCACGGAGCGCATGTCGCAATTCGGCGATGTGCGACAAGGCGGAGGCGAAATAGTGTCACAATTCGGCGGTTTGCGACATCGAAGGGGCTCTGGATCCGCTTTGTAGGCGTTTTGCGACAAAACAGGGGGCGAAAAGCCGCTTCAAATGTCGCAGATCGCCGAATGATGCTCGTCGAGCGCATGCGGTGCCCTGCGCTTGCTTGCGGCCCCTATCGGCAACGAGGAACTCCGAACGCTTCGAGCGTGCGAACGAAGCGCTTTCTGTCGAGGACGTCTTTGAAGGAGAAGCGCATCACTTTGGCGCCGGTGACGGTCAGCCGCGATTCGCGCGTCCGCTCGTCTCGAAGAACATCCGCCATGCTCTTCCCCTTCCGAAGGGCGGGGTCCGCCAACTTGTCGCGGCCATCGAGCTCTCCCACTATGACGCCGCCATCGGTTTCCCAAAGGTAATCGACTCGATACATCCTCCCCGGTTCCACCGGATCGGGGATCTCCACCTGCAGACGGGGCGGGAGAAACCCCTCTTCTATCATCACGCCCCGTGCGAAGGACTCGCCTCCGTTTTCGCTGTTGCCGTCAGCGAACCGCAACGCTATTCTCGCTCGGGCAACGCCGCGGCGCTTGGCGAAGCGGGCGTCGATGAGCTCCGCCAATCGTCGCGGATCCTCACCGAAGCTGCGCAGGAGGGAGTCCATCACGGCAAGGCCTTCGGGAAACGTTGCGATGCGGCAGCAGTCGATGGCGGCGGTTTCCGAATCGCAAGCCGGGATGCCTTCCGCCAGCGATACGGTTTCAACGATGGTGAAAAGGCGCTTCACATGCGGCGTGCTCGCCGCGGACCGGTGGGTTCCTGCAATGTAGGTTTGTCCGAGCAGGGTATGCGGCGTTTCCAAGTTCCACGCCGCGGCGGCGGTCGGGCCGCAGAATACCCAGCTGGGGTGGAGCTTGGCGAGTGCGCGGGCGACGTGCAGGGCTCGCTGGGTTCTGTCGAGGGCGTTCCAATGGTCGTTTCGGGCGTAAAGGCCCGGCATGGGGGAGGAGATCTCCGAGGGTATCCGACGCAAGATGGCTCGATGGTTCGCTGCGGATTCCGGCCGTGCGAGGCATCTTCGCTCGTCTTCGGCTTCCGAAAATAGCGCATCTAGTCTCTCGTCCACGGTCAAGCCCATCGTCCCCACCCCTGTTATCGCAGCGGCCGCGCATGTTCTCTTTGCCATTGACAGCCAAGCGCGTCGATGGAGGCAGCGCCCCCGCCGCCGTGTCCGCCTGCCGCGCCTGCCTGCCGTCGCAAGCGTAGCGCCGCCGTCCAATACGGCGGAGGTTCGGGTTGCCCTGTTTTCTCCTCACGGTTTCGTCGTGCAGTTCCCGTGGTTCTCGCGCCGATCCGTCGCGGATCCAACGCGTTCCCAATGCGGATTCCCCAAAGGGCCGTCCTCCGCCCGCTGCGGGAGGGGAACGGGCTGCCTCCGGCTCCATCAGGGGGTATGCGAAAGGGTGTTTTTTGGCTCTTCGGTGGTTTCTGTGGGAGAGATTCCGGCATAGGCCCAGCTCAGCGGGCGAAAACAACGATCTGG
>URRZ01000015.1 GCA_900550385.1 uncultured Coriobacteriaceae bacterium
TGCTCATGCGGCTGCCCTCGCCCAGGCCGGCGCGGATCGCCTCGGCGACGCTGGGGGAGGCGTTGTTGCCGCAGTGGAACGTGTGGTATCCCAGATTGCGCAGGAACACCGAAAGCCTCAAACTCACCTCGGCCATCTGGGAATAGGCGACCGATGTCGTGCCCGATTCGATGACCGTTCCGCTTGCCTTGAAGCACTCGTAGTCCATCTCGAACGCCAGCACGATGACGGATTTGGGCTCGAACCCGAAGTCGACGGGGCGGGCGATGTCAACCTTGTCTTTGATCACGTTGCCCTGCATATCCATGGGCATGTAGACTTCCGTTTTATAGACGAAGCGCTCGTCGTAAGGGGCGATGCCCACGAGGCTGGCGCCGAACTTCTTCGCCGCTTTCTTCACGGCGTAGGATGCTTGGGCGAGGCTTTCGAACTGGTATTGCTCCTCAGCCACATCGAAGAAATCCGGCGCGTTGGGGAAGCTCTCGCCGGTTTGCGCGTACATGCTGACCGGCACCAGTTCGCCTTTCTCGTTTTCGAAGTTGACGCAGCTGTCGTAAGACCGCCCACCTCCGGTGACGCTTGCGCCCAGCATGTCGTAGGTGGCCATCCCGCCATGCTCGAAAGCGTAGTCGATCGTCGTGAAGCCGGGATCGCCTACGGCGAAAGGCGTCTCCTTGTTCTTCCCGCTCCATTGGTCGAGGAGGTCCTGGTTGTCGTTCTCGTCTTGAGGCAGCTGGCCGCTAGGTATCAGCTTCGCCCTCATGAAAGCGACGTTTTTCGATTCGAAGCGTTCGAACTTCTCCGGGTCGATCTCGAGCATGTCGTCGATGGAGTCGTAGTAGGTTGCCGCATGGGCTTCCTCTGCGGCACCGAGCCCGAACAGCGAAGCCATGCCGAGCGTCGCGCCTGCCGCGGCTCCCATTTTGAGGAAGTTGCGGCGGCTGATCCCCTTGATCTCCTTAACATTGTCTGTCATGCGATCCCCCTCTCTTGCGGATGCGGGTTAACCCTTGCGCAGATTCTTTCAAACGAGGAGCGGCCGGGTAATGTACCCCAGAGGGATAAACGGGCTTCTACCCCAAATAGGGGTAGAAGCGTCAATGAGGGGAAATACCCTGTTTTCGTGGAGGCGCGACTCTGATGCCGATGCTATCCTTCGCCCTGCGTCGAGGCTGACGTGCGGCGTTTTCTCTCGAGGGGGTTGCGGTGAAAAGATTGAGCGCCGTCAGGGCGGCGATGCCAAAGGGGAAGGGGATGGCTCCTTTGTTCCTCGCCTTCCTTCTATTCCATGTCGAGCGTTTCAATGTGTTCAACAACCGAGAGGTGATGCGTCTTAGCCTCGGTGCGGCATTGGCCGACGAGCTGGTTTCGGACCTGCTTCCCGTCGCGGTGACCACGGCATCGTTTCTTGCGTTCGTTCTCCTGTATCGGTGGAACAGGTTCTATGTGAGGGAGAAAAGGGGCTTGGCGATAAGCTGCTGCCTGATCGCGATGGTTCCGGTGCTGTGGGCGGTACGCGACGTTGTCGACGGAGACTCATCGGCGATGCTGGGCTGCCTCGCCATGGGCCTGTTCGCCTTCGGACACCTTTGCTTCCTTCCGGCGGTCGTCAAGCGTCTGGCTGCCATCGGACCTGCGAAGACAGTCTTCCTTTACGGGATGGTGCTGGCTTGCGGGACCCTTCTGCGTGCTGCCCTCGAGAGGCTTCCGGGCGAAGCTCTCATTGCGTTCATAGTATTGACCCCTTTCGCCATGTTCGCCTGTTTCAGGTGGATCGAGGGGCATGGGGAGTTGCGGGTCGATTTGGATGTTGAAGCTCGCGCCCTCATTCCAAGGACCCTGCTTGCGACGCTTTTGGCAGTCGGCCTGCTGGCGGGGCTTGCTGCCGGCATGGGCCCCGACGCCAGATCGGCGGCGATGACCTTGGCGGTTTCGATCGCCGTTGCGGCGATCGTCATCCTGGTTGTCTCGTCGTCGCGGATGGATTTCAACAAGCTCATCTACCTGATCAGCTTTCCCCTGATGATCTATGGCGTGTCCATGCTGTTCTATGGCGGCTCCCTTCCGGGTTCGTTCGGGCATGCGCTGTTCTACTTCGGATACGATTTCTTCTATGCCGCTCTTTGGCCGCTATATAGCTATCTGGTGCGCTATTCCACGTTCAATTACTATTGGCTTCCGGTAATCGGCGCATTCGGATCGTATTTGGGGCGCGCTTTGGGCCTAGTCAGCTCGCATGCGGTGGAGGGGGCGTTCGTTCCGGGTCTATCCGAGGGGCGTTGGCTTGTGATCTCGATTCTCCTATTCGCCACGATGCTGCTTGCCATCGCGTTCTATGGTAAGAACAACATGAAAAGCGGATGGGGAAGCATAACGCTGCGCGCGAATGCCGTTTCGGAAGATGCGCATGCGTCTAGCTGCGAGACCTTGGCCGCCATGGCGGGCATGACGGCAAGGGAGAAAAGCGTCTTCGTGCTTTTGGCAAAGGGATACACCAGCAAGCTGATAGCCGAGAAGCTGAACATTTCCCCCGGAACAGCCAAAACCCATATAAAGCATATCTACAGCAAACTCGGCCTGCACTCCCAACAGGAGCTGATCGCCGTGGTCGAGCAGAACGAGCGCCAATCTCAGGGTTAAGGTGACGTTTTCGTTCCGGTAGATTAACCGGAGGATGCGATTGGCGCACTGCGTTTTGTTCGGTGGCCTTCGCAGCCCCGTTTTCGTCGATCTTGGGGCTTCCCTGCTGCTCGAAGGCCGCTTGCGCCCGCTCGGTCGGTATTTCCCGTGATCGCGCGGCGAAACCCTTATAATCAACCGTTACGTATTCGTTACCGGCTCCGTTTTTCGGATGCCGCATGGTGCCGCCGGATCGCATCGCGGGCGGCCGACAGCCAAGGGAAACAAAGGAAAACGCGTTATGGACATTGTCCAGATCATCAACGACATCGACGCCGCCGTGTGGGGCGTGCCGATGATCGTGCTTCTGCTGGGATCGCATCTGTACCTCACGATCCGCACCGGGTTCATCCAGCGCAAGCTGGGATGCGCCATCAAGCTCTCCGTCACGAAGGATCCCGACGCCCCGGGCGACATCAGCCAGTTCGGGGCGCTGGCGACCGCGCTTTCGGCGACCATCGGCACGGGCAACATCGTGGGCGTGGGCACCGCCATCCTGGCGGGCGGCCCGGGCGCGGTGTTCTGGATGTGGCTCACCGGCGTGTTCGGCATCGCCACGAAGTACGCCGAGACGTTCGCCGCCGTGAAGTTCCGCGTGAAGGACCACAACGGCAACATGCTGGGCGGCGCCATGTACGCGTGGCGGCGCGCCTACGAGCGCAAGGACGGCTCGGTGCCGTGGTGGGCGATGCTGGGCGCGGGCGCGTTCGCGCTGTTCGCCGCCGTCGCGGCTCTGGGCACCGGATCCGCGGTGCAGTCCAACGCCATGGTAAACATCATCCACACCAGCCTTCCCGACATCCCCGTGTGGGTCTTGGGCGCCATCGTGGTGGTGCTCACCGCCCTGGTGATCTTCGGCAGCGTGCAGCTCATCGCGCGCGTGTGCGAGAAGCTGGTCCCCATCATGGCGGCGCTGTACCTGGTGGGCTGCATCGTGATCCTGGCCATGAACGGCCAGTACCTGCTTCCCGCGCTGGAGACCATCGTGCGTTGCGCCTTCACGGGCGAGGCGGTGTTCGGCGGCGCCATCGGCAGCGGGCTGATGGTGGCGCTGCAGTTCGGCTGCGCGCGCGGCCTGTTCTCCAACGAGTCGGGCCTGGGATCCGCCTCCATCGTCGCCGCAGCCGCCGCCACGCGCAATCCCGCGCGCCAGGCGCTGGTGGCTATGACGGGCACGTTCTGGAGCACGGTGGTCATCTGCGCCATCACCGGCGTGGTTCTGGTGTCCACGATGATGGCGCATCCCGACATCCTCACGACGGGCTCGCTCGACGAAGGGGTCGAGCTCACCACGGCGGCGTTCTCGGCCATCCCCATGGTGGGCATGCCCGTGCTGACCGTCGGCATGATCACGTTCGCCTACTCCACCATCCTGGGCTGGTCGTACTACGGCAGCCGCTGCGTCACCTACCTGTTCGGCAAGCATGCCGTGCGTCCCTACCAGGTGCTTTACGTGCTGATGGCTTTCCTTGGCGCCATCGGCGTGGGCAACATCGCGTGGACCATCTCCGACATCACCAATGCGCTGATGGCCATCCCCAACATCATCGTGGTGCTGCTCCTGTCCGGTCTCATCGCGCGCGAGACCCGGCGCTACGTATGGGAAGGCAACCTGGAGGAGCATTCCGACGACGAGATCCCGACCGTCGAGTCGAAGTAGCGGCAGCCGCCGATCGGATCGAAGCCTGGCAGGCGCGCCGCCCCCTCGATGCCCGTATGTGCGCACCGCACAAAAAGAATCGGACATGCTGTGCTCGGCGCAGAATGACCCTCATTTTCGCCGCGTCTACAATCTCATCATGCTCTCATGGACTGGACTCGCGAGCCTCATAAATCGAGAGAAGCGTAATTGAAGCGCATGCGTTGCGCTTAGGTTGCCGTCTGCAAAAACGCCGGTCAAACCGAAAAAGGGCGGTTGATTGACGACGTTTGCAAAGCGGGCGGCTACGTCATGGGAGGGTTTATGAACCAACAAGGAGTTTCCCGTTACGTCAGGCTGGTGGCGGCTTCGCTCATCATGATCTGCACGGGCATCATCTACATGTGGAGCGTGTTCAACGCCGGCGTCTCCGCCGCGCTGCCGGGCATGTCTCCCACCGACGTGTCCGACTTCGCGTTCACCTCGTCGGTGATGATCACGCTGTTCTCGTTCGGTGCGCTCTGCGGCGGCAAGCTGCAGGACAAGTTCGGTCCCAAGATCGTCATCATCGTCGGCTCGATCTGCTTCGGCCTGGGCGTGTTCCTCACTTCGTTCACCATCGACATGGGGCCGCTCCCCACGTGGCTGACCTTCGGTGTGATCGGCGGCTTCGCGGTGGGCTGCACCTACAATTCCGCGATCCCCTGCATCCAGAAGTGGTTCCCCGACAAGATCAACGTCTGCATGGGCATCATCGTGTGCTGCTTCGGCCTGGCATCGGTCGTGTTCACGCCCCTGGCGCAGATGCTGATGGACGGTATGGGCGTTCGCACCACCTTCCAGATCCTGGGCGTCGTGTTCGCCGTGGTCTGCCTGATCGCATCCGTCTTCATCAAGAACCCCGAGCCGGGCTGGCTGCCCGAGGGCTATGTGCCCGCCGAGAGCAAGTCCAACATCGCGCAGGTGCAGGTGCCGTTCAGCAAGGCCATCAAGACCCGCCAGATCTGGATCATCTTCTTGACCTACTGGTTCATCACCGCGGGCTTTTTCTCCATCAACCCCATCCTGCGCCAGCTGGGCATGGCGCGCGGGCTCGAGGTCGATCTGGCAAACGGCATCGTCATGGCATGCGGCTTGGGTTTGGCGGTCGGGCGTTTCTTCGTCCCGTTCGTGGTGAACGCTATCAACAGCCGTCATAAGACCGCGCTCGGTCTGGCGGCGCTGGTGCTGGTCGTCTCCATCGCGCTGATCTTCGCGCCGGGCATCGCCTTCATGGTGCTGGTGTTCTGCCTCGCGGCGTTCTCGGGCGCTCCGGGCGCGATCTATCCGGCATGGACGGCGGAGAACTTCGGCCTTGCCAACAACGGAGCCAACTACGGCTTTGTCATGTGTGGCATCGGCCTGTCGTCCCTGGTGTCGTTCCGCCTGGTCAACCAGGTGATCGCGCCGATGTTCGGCGGCCTGTCCGAGACGGGCGTGGCGGTCAACACCGAGCTGTACTTCATCGTGTCCGCCGTGTTCGCGGTTGTGTCCGTCCTGCTGCTTTTGGCCTTCAAGACCTATAAGGAGAAGAAGGCCGAGTAGCCTTCGCGCTCCGATCGGCTTCGGCGCGATCGGCATCCCTTTCCGCCGGGTGAACGCGCGAGGATAGCCGTCCTGCGGCTATGCGAGCGCCGGTTGGGAAGCGCCGTCGCCTGAATCCCGCGGTGCAGATTCGCGAAGAAACCCTCCTTACTCTTCGCGGTTTGCAAGCCCCCGAGGGATCCTTTTCAGGATCTTTCGGGGGCTGTTTTGCTTTCAGGGGGATGGGGTATGATGGGCGCATGGGAAAACGACGAAACAACAAGGCGGCGGGCGCGCGCGGCGGCTACGGATCACTGCGCGACATGCTGCGCGAGGATGAGAAGGCGCGCAGCGGGGGCACATCCGGCACGGGCGGGGCGGGCGCTCGCGACGCTTCGCGCAAGAAGGGGAGGCGCGCAGGCGGGACTGCCGGTCGTGCCCGCGCGGGTTCCGCTTCTGACGCTTCCGCGAACGTCCCCGCTCCTTTGACGGGCGATGCCCATGCGCGCATCGCGATCATCGGCGGGGGAGCCGCGGGATTGGCGGCGGCGGTCGCCGCCGCGCGCGAGCTGGGGGAGCGCGGGCTGCATGAGGCGGCGGGCGTCGTCGTCTTCGAGGCGGACGAGCGTGTCGGCCGTTCCATCCTGGCGACCGGCAACGGGCGCTGCAACTTCTCCAACAGCAGCGTCGACGCTTCCCTGTACCGCAATCCCGATTTCGTCGCGGGCGCGCTTCGCGCGTTGGCCGACGATGGCGCCGCGCGTCTGAAGGAGCGGGGGCTCGCCTGCGATCCCGACGAGGACCCCGTCCTGCGCTTCTTCGGGGACATCGGGCTGGTTTGGCGGGAGGAAGCCGAGGGTCGCCTGTATCCTGCGACAGGCAAGGCCTCGACGGTGGTCGACGTGCTGCGCGCCGCGGCGTCGGATGCGGGCGCGGTCGAGGCGTGCGGCCGACGCGTCGTCGCGGTCGAGCCTCCTGCCGAGGAGGGCGGGCTGTTCCACCTCCGCTTTGCCGACGGGTCTATCGAGCACGCCGCTGCCGTGATCATGGCGGTGGGCGGCAAGCATGCGCTCTGCGGATCGGACGGGGGCGACCGCGCCGGCGCCCATGCGGCGTCGCTGCTGCCCGAACGCTATGCGGTGGAGCCGCCGCGTCCGGTGCTCGGCCCCTTGCGCGTGCGCGAGGAGGCGCCGCGTCAGCTGGACAACATCCGCGTGCGGGTGCGCGTGCGCCTTGCCGACGACGCTCCGTTCGGGGCGACGAAGGCGGAGGAGCGCGGCGAGATGCTGTTCCGCTCGTACGGCGTGTCGGGCATCTGCATCTTCAACTTGTCGCGCTTCGCCGAGCCGGGCGATGCGCTGTTCATCGACTTCGTTCCCCAAGTGGAGCGGGCGCATCTCAGACGTCGCCTCGTCGAACGCGCGCGGCGTCTGGCCGCGCCGAAGGGGATCGCTCGCGGATCGCGCGAACCGCTCACCTACGAGACGCTGTTGCGGGGACTCCTTCTGCCCCAGATCGCGCGCGCGGTGCTGGAGGAGGCGGGCTTGGATCCCCGTGCTCCGCTCGATGGGGAGGACCTGCCCGCCTTGGAACGGGCCCTTGCGGAATTTCCCCTGACCGTCGAGGGCATCGGCGACGAGCGGCAGTGCCAGGTGCTGCGCGGCGGCCTTGCGGTCGACGCGTTCGATCCGCTCACGATGGAATCGCGGTTCGATGCGGGCCTGTTCGCCGCGGGCGAGGCGCTTGACGTCGACGCGCCCTGCGGAGGATACAACCTGCATTGGGCGTGGGCGAGCGGTCTTTTGGCGGGTGCGGCGGCGGCGCGCCGCATCGCCGACCGCGGCGCAGAGCATGAGTGATGTCGCTGGATAACGCCGCCTAAGCGCGGGCGCGTTCCTTCTTGGGCCTGCCGGCTTTGGGCTGCTCGGCGATGCGGGCATCGACCGAATAGCCGGTCACCCATGTCCTGCCATCGAGCTCGAGCGTTTCCAGCTGACCCGAGGAGACCATCTGGCTCACCCGCCCGCGCGTCACGCCGAGCCGTCGAGCTGCTTCCGCCATGGTCATGCGCGGCACAGTTTCTATGCCGGCGCTCACCGCGACCACCATGTTCTCCCCTCCGCTGCGCGGGGTGTTTCCAAACGTCGCCTCGGGAAAGGGGAGGTTCCGCATGGCGCGATGCTCCATTTCAAGCTGCAGCCAATCCGCGGCCATCTCGGCCACCTCCCGCATATCGCGGCCCTGGGTGCCTCCGTCCATATCGTAGGGGACGGCGAGCAGCATCCCGTCGTCTTCGAAAACTTCGAATTCATACACGTGAAGCATATTCGCGTCCTTTTCTCTTGCGGCTCGATAGGATCGGCATGTCTATTTCAGCCCGGCCTGCTTTTTCATCAGCTCGAAAAGCCTGTCGTTTATCTCCTTGTGGCGTTCGATCACCGTCCAGCGCCCGTCAGGGTGCTCGTAGCGGTCATGCCGCGTGCCGCCCTTGTTGACGAATCCGTGCGAAGTGAAGAACTTCACCACCTGTCTTCGACTCACCATGGGCAGCGCCTCCTAAATTATAAACATAAGTTTAGCCAACCGCAATGGGATTCCGCTGTAAGCGGCAGTATACCATACAAATGTTCGTATTTTTAGTCATGCAATCGAGCGGAGGTGGGATATGATAACGAAGGACAAACAGCGGATGGGCTGATGCTGCGGAAACGGGGGAATGCCATGCTTGAGGTTTCGAATGTGCGGCTGCCGCTCGATGCCGGCCTTCCCGGACGGTTCGACCTGGTGGAGCGTGCCGCTGCGCGCGCTTTGGGCGTGAAGCCCGCCTCCATCGCCGAGGTGAGGCTGCTCAAGCGCAGCGTCGATGCGCGCAAGAAGGCTTCGGGCGACGTGCATTTCATCGCGACGTTGGGCGTGGCGCTCGAAGACGCGCGGCGGGAGGCGGATCTCCTCGGCTTGAAGAACGTCAAGGAGCACAAACCGTACGTCCCGCTCGAAATCCCCGCTATCCCGCACGCGCCGCGCGACGCAGAGCCGCGCCCTATCGTCGTGGGGTCGGGCCCCGCGGGTTTGTTCGCGGCGTTGTGCCTGGCGCGCGCGGGGCTGCGGCCGCTGGTGCTGGAGCGCGGCGGCGACGTCGACGAGCGCCAGGCTGCCGTGGCGGCGTTCGACGCCGGCGGGCCGCTGGATACGCGCACGAACATCCAGTTCGGCGAGGGCGGCGCCGGCACGTTCTCGGACGGCAAGCTCACCACCAACGTGAAAAGCCCGCTTCTGCCCCATGTGCTGCGCTGGTTCGTCGACGCCGGGGCTCCCGAGGAGATCCTGTGGAAGGCGAAGCCCCATATCGGAACCGACCTGCTGGTGGAGGTGGTGCGCACCCTGCGCCATCAGATCGAGGAGGCGGGGGGCGAGGTGCGCTTCCACGCGCAGCTCGACGGCATCCGCTTCGAGGGCGGCGCGGTCGCCGCGGCGCTCGTGCGCGACACGTGCGGGGACGGTCTGATCAGGGGACGGGACGCCGGATCCGGTGCGCGGTCCGGGAAGCTCGAGGAGATCCCCGCCCGCCGCATCGTGCTCGCCTGCGGCCACTCGGCGCGCGACACGTTCGAGCTGCTCTTCGACGAGGGGCTGCGCATGGAGCAGAAGCCCTTCTCGATGGGCGTGCGCATCGAGCATCTCCAACGCTCGATCGACCGCGCGCAATACGGCAAGGCCGCAGGGCATCCCGCGCTCGGGGCGGCCGACTACAAGCTTGCCGTGCATTTGCCCGACGGGCGCGGCGTGTACACGTTCTGCATGTGTCCCGGCGGCCAGGTGGTGTGCGCCGCGAGCGAGGAGCAGGGCGTGTGCGTCAACGGCATGAGCCGCTTCGCGCGCGACGGCCGCAACGCCAACAGCGCGGTCTTGGTGGGCGTGGGGCCGGGCGATTTCGGCAGCGAGCACCCGCTTGCGGGCGTCGAGCTGCAGCGCCGGGTCGAGCGTGCGGCGTATGAGGCCGCGCTCGCCGCAGGGGGAGCGCCCTATCAGGCGCCCGCCCAGACGGTGGGGGACTTCTTGGCGGGCGAGCCCTCGATGGGGCCCGCTGCGGGCAAACGCGCCGTGAATCCCACCTACGCGCGCGGCGTCGCTTGGTGCGACCTGCGCGAATGCCTGCCGCCGTTCGTCGCGGACGCGATCGCGGCAGCGCTGCCGCTTCTTGACCGGCGCCTGCGCGGTTTCGCCGATCCGGCGGCGGTGATGACCGGCGTGGAGGCGCGCAGCTCGAGCCCCGTGCGCATCGTGCGCGAGGAGGATTTCCAAGCGCATCTGCCGCAGACGCCCGATGTGCCCAGCGGGCTGTATCCGTGCGGCGAGGGCGCCGGCTATGCCGGCGGCATCACCAGCGCCGCGATCGACGGCCTGCGCGTGGCGCTGGCGATCGCAGCCGAGCTTGCGGATCGATGACGGAGGAGGGGCGAACCATGGAGCGTGATTCCCGAAGCTGCGCCGACTGCGGCGTGCGCTGTCGATCGCCTCGATAGCGATCGGCTGCGCTTCCGCACGGCCGCGCGCACGCAGCGCGAGGGGCAAAGCAGCTGGCAGATGCGCGGCGTTTCGCATTTTGCCCAATGGCGGGTCCGGGGAATTGTCGCAACCGCAAAAGGGAGCGTCCTTCGGGCATCGGGCAGTCAAAATGCTCCGGCGCATGGTGTATAATTCTGGCGATTCAAAACTGGCCACGATGGAGGCGCGAAAGCGCGGTTCGGCGGCGAAGCGTCGACCGAACCAGGGGAATCGGGGTGAGAGGCCCCGGCTATGCCAGTAATCGTAACTTCGCGGGCACACGCGCGACCGGAACGCGCCTGCGAACAAGTCGGAACACCTCCCATCGAAAGCTATGGCCCTGGAAGAAAGATCTCCGCATGTCCGGATCCTTCTCCCCTTGTCCGCGCCTCGGCTTACGCTTCGGCGCCTCGGAGGGGCTTCCGAAGCCGATAGCGAGGCCCGAGCATTGCCGTTTGCTTCCGTGCGGCGCAAACGGACTGATCGAAGGAAAGGAAGACATGCGATGATCCATATCGTCGGAGCAGGCAGCGGCGCTGTCGATTTGATAACGGTGCGGGGCGATCGCCTGCTTCGCGATGCCGATGTCGTAGTTTGGGCGGGTAGCTTGGTCAATCCGGCTCTGCTCGAGCTTTGCAAGCCCGGGTGCGAGATCCACGACAGCGCCAAGATGACCCTCGAAGAGGTGATGGACGTCATGCTCGCCGCCGATGCGGAGGGCAAGGATGTCGTGCGCCTCCACACGGGAGACCCTTCGATATACGGCGCGATCCGCGAGCAGATGGACCTGCTGGCGAAAAACGACGTCCTTTTCGAGGTCGTTCCCGGCGTCTCGAGCTTTTGCGGCGGCGCTGCCGCGCTCAACGCCGAGCTCACGCTGCCCGGCGTGAGCCAAAGCGTGATCATCACCCGTCTGGAGGGGCGCACCCCCATGCCGGAAGGCGAGAAGATGCCGATGCTCGCATCCCATGGCGCCACGATGGTCATCTTCCTGAGCGCCGGCATGCTCGACAAGCTTCAAGCGCAGCTTATGGAAGGCGGCTACGACGCCGATACGCCCGCCGCCATCGTCTACAAGGCCACCTGGCCCGACGAGCGCGTCATACGCTGCACCGTGGGCACGTTGGCCCAAGCGGGAGCCGAAAACGGCATCAAGCTCACCGCATTGGTGTACGTGGGCGGCGTTTTGGGCGAGGCGTACGACCGCAGCATGCTGTACCACCCCGGCTTCTCGACGCTGTTCCGCGAGGCGAGCGCCCCGTCCGTCGAGGCGGAGGGCGACGCGACGGCATGAGCTTTCCGCAAGGACAAAGCGAGGCATTCGGCGTTGACGAGCGTTTCAGATACGTGCAATCGGGGATGAAGCGCCTGCGTCGCGGCTACACCACGGGCACATCCGCCGCGCTTGCCGCGCAGGCGGCGGCGCGCGCGCTTCTTTTGGGCGAAGAGCCCTCCGAGGCCTCCCTCACGACTCCTGCCGGCATCGTCGTCCGCGTGCCCGTCGAGGCGCTTTCGCTTGAGGACGGCGCTGCGATCTGCGGCGTGCGCAAGGACGGCGGCGATGACGAGGACGCCACGGACGGACTGCTCGTCTGCGCCCGTGTCGGCTATCGGAAAGCCGACGGCGTTGCGGTCGAGGGCGGTCGGGGAGTGGGCGTCGTCACGAAGCCGGGGCTTGATCAGCCGGTCGGCGCTGCCGCGATCAACAGCGTTCCCCGAGCGATGATCGTCGAGCAGGTGCGCAAGGTGGCGCATGATGCGCAGTGCGAAAAAGGCCTGATCGTGACGGTGTCGGTGCCTGAGGGCGAACGCGTCGGCGCGAAGACCTTCAATCCGCATCTGGGCATCGAGGGCGGCATCTCCATCCTCGGCACGTCGGGCATCGTCGAACCCCGCAGCCTGGACGCCCTTCGCGCATCCATCGAGGTGGAGGTTCGCCAGGCCGCCATCATCGGAAACGGCAGGCTTGTGGTGGTGCCGGGAAACTACGGCGACGGATTCGCCGATACGGTTGCCGCGCTGAAAGGCGTTCCGCGCGCCCAATGCGCCAACTTCATCGGGGATGCGCTGCTGTTCGCCGCGCGCGCGGGCGCTCGGCAGCTTTTGCTGGTGGGCCATATCGGAAAGATGGTCAAGGTCGCCGCCGGTGTGACGAACACCCATTCCCGCGTCGCCGACTGCCGTCGCGAGACGCTGTGCGCGCACGCGGCGATCGCGGGCGCCGATCAGGCATGCGCCCGCGAATTGATGGACGCCGCGACGACCGACGCCTGCCTGGCGATTCTGGAACGAGCCGGGCTCAAAGAAGCCGTCATGGCATCGTTGTCGCAGGAGATCCAGCGCCACCTCGATCGCCATGCGCCCGAAGGGCTTGAAGTGGGGGCCGTCGTGTTCGACGGCGAGCGGACCGAGCTGCTGCGCACCGACGGAGCGCAGCGCATCCTCGATGAGTGGGAGGTTTTGGATGGACGGTAGGGCAACGCTGTACGGCGTGGGGGTCGGTCCGGGCGATCCGGAGCTGCTCACGCTGAAGGCGGTTCGCATCATCGAGCAATGCGAGGCGATCGCCGTGCCTCGAACCTCGCGGGGGGCGACGGTGGCGCTCGACATCGTGCGCGGCGCCGTGGATCTTGAGGGGAAGACGATCGTCTACCTCGATTTCGTCATGAGCCGCGATTCCCATGTTGTCGCGGAGGGTCACAGGAAGGCTGCCGGGCTCATCGTCGAGCAGCTGCGGCAGGGGCGGGACGTCGCCATGCTCAACCTGGGCGATGTGAGCATCTACGCCACGTACAGCCGCATGAAGGAGCTGGTCGAGGAGGCGGGATATCCCACATGCCGCGTTCCCGGCGTCCCCAGCTTCTGCGCCGCCGCCGCGGTGCTCGATTGCGACCTCACGCCGCGCATGGATGCGCCGCTGCATATCGTTCCCGCCGGTTGGGGCGATCTGTCCGGGGCGTTGGCGCTCGAGGGCACCAAGATCGTCATGAAGGCGGGAAGCGACCTGCCCGCGCTCAAACAGCTGCTGCGGCAGGCGGGCAGCTACGAGAAGGCTTCCCTCGTCCGCAATTGCGGCCTTCCCGGCCAGATCGTATGCCGCTCTTTGGATGACGCCGAGGATGAGGGCAGCTATTTTGCGACCATGGTGGTGCACCCGTGAAGGTAAGGTTGATCGCTTTCACCGAGGCTGGTCTGCGTCAGGCGCATCGCCTCGGCGCATGCCTGCCCCAGGATGCCCAGGCGGAGGTGTCACGCGGGTTCGGCCCCGATAAGGTGTCGCTTGCCGCTTGGACGAGCGAGGGTTTTTCGGAAGCCGACGCTTTGGTGTTCGTGGGTGCGGCGGGGATCGCCGTGCGCGCGATCGCACCGCATGCGAGCAGCAAGGCCGTCGACCCCGCCGTGGTGGTCGTCGACGAGGCGGCCCGTTGGGTGATCCCCCTCCTGTCCGGCCATCTGGGAGGAGCGAACCGTCTTGCGCGGCTTTTGGCGGAAGGCGTCGGTGCGCAGGCGGTGCTCACCACGGCGACCGACGTGCGCGGGGTGTGGGCGGTCGACGACTGGGCTGCCGCCCGGGGCATGGCGGTCCTGGATCCTTCCCGCATCAAAGGCGTGTCGTCCCGCTTGCTGGCGGGCGGCAGGGTGGCTCTTGCTTGCGATCTGCCGCTTGCGGGGCAGGTGCCCGAAGGGGTGGATGCGATCGAACTCGCCATGCCGCCTTCGGTCGACGCCGCGGAATCCGCGCAAGACGGCGGGGAGGCGACGCGCTTCGATATCGTGCTCTCGCCGTTTTCCCGATCGTGCGCGGAAGGCGCGTTGCGCGTCGTTCCCCGAAGGATCGTGGTGGGCGTCGGTTGCCGTCGCGGCACCGATGAGGGCGACTTGGCACGGGCGATCGACGAGGCGCTATCCCGTGCGGGCGTTTATCCGCAAGCGGTCCGCGAGGTTCGCAGCATCGATCTCAAGCAAGACGAGGCGGGCCTGCTTTCGCTTGCGCGACGCCGTGGATGGCATTCGCGCTTCTTCTCGGTGGATGAGCTCCGCGCCGTCGAGGGGGTTTTCGCAAGTTCCGCGTTCGTCGAGCGGACGACCGGCGTCGACAATGTATGCGAACGCGCTGCCGCGGCTTGCGGCGAGACGGTGCTGCTGCCCAAGACCGTGTTCGAAGGCGTCACGGTGGCGGTGGCGTTGGATGATTCTCCGATCAACTGGAATGAGGAATGATGGGCAAACTGTATGTGGTGGGCATCGGCCCCGGCGGCAAGAAGGGCATGACCGAAGAGGCGCGCGCTGCGCTTGAAGCGAGCGATGCGATCGTGGGGTACACCACGTACGTGAAGCTGGTCGCCCCGCTGTTTCCCGACAAGGAGGCGCTTTCAACTCCCATGATGAAGGAGATCGACCGTTGCCGCATGGCGATCGAGCGCGCCGCAGAAGGCGAAACCGTCGCTATGGTGTGCGGCGGCGATGCGGGGGTGTACGGGATGGCAAGCCCCATCCTTGAGCTCGCCGAGGGAGATGGGCGCGTGGATGTCGAGGTGGTCGCGGGCGTGAGCGCCGCGCAAAGCGGCGCGGCGGTCCTGGGCGCTCCGCTCTCGCACGATTTCGCCGTGGTGTCGCTCAGCGATCTGCTGACGCCGTGGGAGGCGATCGAAAAGCGCCTGCGCGCGGTGGCTCAGGCCGATTTCTGCCTGTGCCTGTACAATCCGCGCAGCAACAAGCGTCCCGACCACCTTGCCCGCGCGGCGCGCATCTTGCTGGAGGAGCTTCCCGCCGAGGTGCCCTGCGGCTGGGTGCGCAACATCGGACGGGACGGGCAGCAGTCGGGCATCTTGACGCTGGGCGAGCTCGTGACGTTCGAAGCGGACATGTTCACCACCGTCTTCGTGGGCAACAGCACCACGCGCGTGATCGACGGGCGTCTTGTGACGCCGCGCGGCTATCGGACGGAGCGTGCCTGATGCGCGTGATCATCGTAGGATTGGGTCCCGGCGATCTCTCGCTGTCGACGACTCGTGCGTTGGATGCCATCGCCGAGGCGGATGCCGTCATCGGCGCGAGGCGTCTGATCGAGGAGGTATCCGACTCGCTGCCTTTGAAGAAGGGGGCGTCCGTCCACGCATTGGTCCGCACCTCCGAGATCGTGTCCCTCATGCGCTCCCATCCGGAATGGAAGCTTGTTTGCGTGGTGATGAGTGGTGATGTCGGGCTGTTCAGCGGGGCGCGGGCGCTGCGCGAGGCGCTTTCCGCCGACCCGTCGTTTCAGATCGACGAGATCCCGGGCGTCTCGTCGGCGCAGCTTTTCGCGGCGCGGCTGGGACGGCCTTGGCAGCAGTGGCGCTTCGAGAGCGCCCATGGCGTGGCGTGCGACATCGAGGCGCTGGTGCTGCGGGGTGATCCGTTGTTCCTGGTGACCGGCGGCGACAACACCGTCGCGTCGCTGTGCGCGCGCTTGACCGAAGCCGGCTTCGGCGATGCCCCGGTCGCGGTGGGCGAGCGTCTGTCCTACGAGGACGAGCGCATCACCTGCGCCTCGGCGGCCGAGCTTGCCGAAAGGGCGTTCGATCCGCTGTCGGTGATGCTGGTCGATCCTCCGCGGCGCGAGGCGCGCTGGCCGTGGCGCACAGGAGGCATTCCCGACGACATGTTCGAGCGGGGCGAGGCTCCCATGACCAAGCAGGAGGTGCGCGCGGTCGCCCTCTCCAAGCTGCGCGTGGGGGCTTCCGACACGCTCTACGACATCGGCGCCGGCACGGGTTCGGTGACGGTGGAGATGGCCCTGTCCGCGCCGTTCGGATCGGTGATCGCGATCGAGCGGCATCCCGAGGACGCGGCGCTGGTCGAGCGCAACGTGCGCACGTTCGGGCTGGGCAACGTTTCGGTGGTCGCCGGGGCGGCTCCGGATGTTTTCAAGGGGCTGCCTGCGCCCGACGCGGCGTTCGTGGGGGGAAGCGGCGGTCGGCTGCCCGAGATCCTCGACGCCTTGCTTGAAGCCAATCCCCGTGTGCGCGTCTGCGTGCCGTGCGTGACTCTGGAGACGCTCGCCCAAGCGACCGAGCTGCTGTCGGACGGGCGCTTCGAGGGCTTCGAGGCGGTGTGCGTTTCGATCAGCCGCGCGGCAAGCGCCGGACGATACCACTTGATGCGCGCGCTCAACCCGGTGCATATCGTGTCGGCGCAAGGCGCGATGGGGGATGGGCTCCATGCTTGATATCCCCCGCCTGCTGATATGCGCTCCTTCGAGCGGCACGGGAAAAACGACGATCACCTGCGGAATCCTGCAGGCGTTGACGGACCGGGGGCTGACGCCCGCCGCGTTCAAATGCGGCCCCGATTACATCGATCCTCAATTCCACCGTCGCGTGGTCGGCGTGCGCAGCGGCAATCTGGACACGTTCTTCTCCGATGACGGCACCGTCCGGTCGCTGATGGCGCGCGGCGCCGAGGGGTGCGACATGGCCGTGGTGGAAAGCGCCATGGGGTATTACGACGGGGTCGCCGGTATCGAGCTGCGCGGAAGCGGCTACGACGTGGCGCGCGCGACGCGGACGCCTGCGGTCCTGGTCGTGGACGCGCGCGGCGCCTCGCTTTCGCTTGCGGCGACCATCGCGGGGTTCGCCTCCTTCGCCGATGATGCCCGGATCGCCGGCGTGATCCTCAATCGCTGCTCCAAAGGGGTGCATGATCGGCTTCGCTCGGTCATCGAGCAGAAGACGGGGGTGCCGGTTGTCGGCTATGTCCCGCGGGACGACCTGTTCACGCTGCAGAGCCGCCATCTGGGGTTGGTGGGCGCCGACGAGGTCGCCGACCTCCGCCGTTGGCTTCGCGATGTGACCGCCGCTTTGGAGCGGACGGTGGACATCGACGCGTTGATCGGCATCGCGCGATCCGCCCCCGGGCTGGATGCTGTGCCCTATCGGGTGGAGCCTGTCTGCGAGGGCGTGCGCCTGGGAATCGCGCGAGACGCCGCGTTCAACTTCTACTACGCGGAGAACCTGCGCATGTTGGAGGATCTTGGCGTCGAGCTCGTCGATTTCAGCCCCCTGTCCGACGAGGGGCTTCCGCCCGACATCGACGGGCTGTATTTGGGCGGAGGCTATCCCGAGCTCCATGCGCGCGAGCTGTCGGAGAACGCATCGATGCGCGAGGAGGTCCGCAGGGCGGTGGAGGACGGCATGCCGACGGTCGCCGAATGCGGGGGCTTTTTGTATCTTCAGCATCAGTTGGCGGATGCCGAAGGCGCGCTGCGGCCCATGGCCGGAGCGCTGCCGGGGACCGCAGGCAACCTGGGCAAACTGCGTCAGTTCGGCTACGTGACGGTGACGGCCCGGGCGGAGTGCGTGTGCTGCGAGGCGGGCGAGTCCATCCGGGCGCACGAGTTTCATTATTGGCATTCCGATGCGCAAGGGGACGCGTTCGTGGCGCGCAAGCCCTCCAGTTCGGCTTCGTGGCCCTGCATCGTCGCCACGGATTCGCTGATGGCGGGATTCCCCCACGTGTACTACCCGGCGAACCCCTCGTTCGCGCGCAGGTTCGTCGAGGCGATGGCGCGCCGACGGGCCAAGCGCACGGTGGGGATCGACGGCGCGGAAGGATGAGCCGCCATCCGGCTATGCCCGATGGCGGATAAGGGACGAGGATCGGCTCGCAAAGGGGCCGTAAGAGGGAGGAAAGATTGTCGGCTATGGAAGAGCGATCGAGGGAGACGCAGCAAGAGCATGCGCTTGTGGACGAGTTGCAGGCGGCCGTGGCGCAGCTACCTCGTGATGGCGCGCTCGACCGCGTGAGCGAGCTGCTTGCGGGCATCGCCCCTGCGGACGAGAAGGCGGCGCGTGAGACGCGGGAGTGCTGGGACGCCCTGGCCAAGCCGCTTGACGGCCTGGGGATGATCGAGGACGCGGTGTGCCGCATCGCCGCCGCACAAGGAAGCTGCCGCGTGCGCGCCGAGCGCAGGATGGTGGCGGTGTTCTGCGCGGACAACGGCGTGGTGGCGCAAGGGGTCTCGCAAAGCGGCCCGGAGGTCACCGCTTCGGTCGCACGTGGGCTTTGCGAGCGCAGCACCAGCGTGTGCGTCATGGCGCACGCGGCCCGTTGCGCGGTGGCGCCCGTCGATGTCGGCATGCTGGAGGATGTCGATGCGGCCGGTCTGATCACGTCGAAAACCGCGCGGGGGACAGCCGATATCTCCCAGGGCCCGGCGATGTCGCGCGAGCAGGCAGCCCAGGCGATCCTCGTCGGCGCATGCGTCGCCCGGACGGCTGCTGAGGCGGGCGTGGATGTGCTGCTGGCGGGCGAGATGGGGATCGCCAACACGACGACGAGCGCGGCGGTCGCCTGCGCGTTGCTGGGAGGCGATCCCGAGCGCCTGACGGGTCGCGGCGCGGGCCTGTCCTCGGAGGGCCTTGCACGCAAGGTCTCGGTCGTCCGCCGCGCGCTGAAGGTCAACCGCCCCGACGCGGATGATGCGCTCGACGTGATCGCCAAGGTCGGCGGATTCGACATCGCCGCTATGTGCGGGTTCTATCTTGGCGCAGCGGCGTCGAAGCGCCCCGCCATCCTGGACGGCTTCATCTCCTGCGTGGCGGCTTTGTGTGCGGTGCGCTTGGCTCCGGAGGTCAGGGGGTATCTGATCGCCAGCCACCTGTCCGCGGAGCCGGCGGCGAAGGAGGTCCTCCTCGCGCTTGATCTGGAAGCGCCGATCCATGCCCGCCTTCATCTGGGCGAGGGTACGGGGGCCGTGGCGCTGCTTCCGCTGATCGACCTCGGCTTGGCGGTGTACGGGGATTCGCGGACCTTCTCCACGGCGGGGATCGAAGCGTACGAGCACCTGTCGTAGCTGCCGGTGCCGATGGAGAGACGGAAGCGATGACGGATCCGAAAGACCATGCGATGGCGCCCGGGGTTTTGGTCCTTGGCGCGGCGGGCAGCGGCAAAAGCGCCTATGCGGAGCAGCTGTGCGTCGGCTCCGCCCGGACGCTCCGTGCCGGCTCGCTGTATCTGGCGACGATGCCCTCGGGGGGCGAGGACGCGCGCAGGCGCATAGAGCGCCATCAAAAGCTGCGCGAGGGCAAGGGGTTCGAGACCCTCGAGCTGCCTCAGCTGCTCTTCGGCACCGATGAGGGCATGCTCTTGCAGGCGCAAGGCGCGGCGGTGCTGCTCGAATGCGTGGGCACGCTCGTTGCCAACGAGCTGTTCGCGGAGGAGGGCGAGGTCTCCGATCGCAAGCGCGCCGAAATGGACGATGCCCGCCTGAGGGCCGTTTTGGGCGATGCCGCATGGCGGGAGTGGCTGCGCGCCGCCTCGACGATGGACGGAAGGTGCGCTTCGTGCCTGAAACGCTGCCTGGCGGGCATCGCTTCGTGGTTGGAGGCAGCGGGCGAGATGGTGCTCGTCTCCAACGACGTCTTCGCCGATGACGGCGCCTACGACAAGGAGACCCTTGCCTACCGGGCGGTCCTGGGTGCTGCCAACTGCGTGCTCGCGCGGCGATGCGCCCGGGTCGTCGAGGTCGTTTGCGGAATACCGGTGGCGGTGAAAGGGGGATTGGAATGAAGTGGCTGCTTTCCATTGCCGTCGCCTTTGGCATGTATTCGCGCATCCCCGTGCCATCGGTCGCGTGGCGCGAGGACTCCATGCGCTATGCATTATGCGCGTTCCCGCTGGTCGGCGTCGCGCAGGGACTCCTCTGCGTCGCCTGGGGCGCGCTGTGCCTGGCGTTGGGCATCCCCGCGCTCCTGTGCGCGGCGGGGTTCCTTGCGCTTCCGTTGCTGGTGAACGGCGGCATCCATCTCGACGGCCTTGCCGACACCTCCGACGCGCTTGCGAGCCATGCGCCGCGTGAGCGCATGCTCGAGATCATGAAGGACTCCCATCTGGGCGCGTTCGGCGCCATCGCGCTGTGCGTGCATGTGATCCTGCTCTTCGCCGTTTTTGCCAGCTGGCGCTTCGATGTGGTGTCGCTGTGGTGCCTTCCGTGCATCTTCGCTTTGAGCCGCGCGCTCTCGGGATGGGCGATCACGTTTTGGCCGCAGGCGCGCAAGCAGGGCATGGCGCGCAGCTTTTCGGACGGCGCCTCGCGCACGGCGGTCGGCGTCTTCGCCGCCCTGTTCTCGCTTGCCGCTGCGGCGGGCCTTGCCGTGGCGGGAGGAATCGCGGGAGGCGCGGCGGTGGCAGCCGCGCTGCTGATGGTCGCCTACTACCGCCACATCGCCCTTTCGCGATTCGGCGGTGTCACGGGCGATGTGGCGGGATGGTTTTTGCAATGGACGGAGTTCGCCTGCATCGCGGTGCTGGCGGTAGGAGGTGCGATCGCGTGATTCTGGTGGTGGGAGGGGCCTGCTCGGGCAAACGCGCATTCGTCGAGGACGCGCTGGGATATGCACCGCAGGATTGCTCGGCCTGCGCGGAGGATTCCGCGCCGGTTGCCGTGGATGCGCAGGATATGGCGCGCGAGCGCTCGAAAGAGGATCTTCTCGCGCTTTTGAAGGACAAGCGCGTCGTGGTGTGCGACGAGGTGGGATGCGGGATCGTCCCTCTCGATCCCGAGGACCGCGCATGGCGCGAGCGCGTGGGCCGGCTTTGCTGCGATCTTGCCGTCCATGCCGATACGGTGGTTCGCATGGTGTGCGGGATCCCGCAGGTCATCAAGGGGTCGCTATGAGGATCGACCTTGTTCGGCACGGCATGACGCCGGGCAACGAGCAGCGGCGGTACGTGGGAGGATCCACTGACGAGGGCCTCTCCGCAGAGGGCAGGTCGCGTTTGCGCGCCGCCTGCGCCGATGCGTCGGTTGCGCGCGTGTACTCAAGCACGCTCAAGCGGACCGTCCAAACCGCGCAGATCCTCTTTCCCGAAGCGGGAATCGTCCCCCTCCGCGATCTTCGCGAGATGGAGTTCGGCTCCTTTGAGGGGAAGAACGCCGACGAGCTTGCGGAAGACGCCTCCTATCGCGCATGGGTCGACGGCGGTTGCGTGGGCGCATGCCCCGGAGGGGAGAGCCGTTCCGAGTTCGCGGCGCGGTGCGTCCGCGCGTTCGTCGACCACGTGAAGAGAGAGGAGCGGTTCGGCGCCGAGCGCACGGTGTTCGTCGTCCATGGCGGCACCATCATGGCGATACTCTCCGAATTGGCGGAGCCGGCGATAGGGTATTTCGAGGCGTCGGTTCCGCCGGGCGGCAGGTGGGTGTGCGAGTGGGACGGCGATAGGTTGACGGATGCCCGGCGTTTGGTCGAAGGGACGGCGCCATGCTCACGGTAGCTGCCGTCGTCGCGGGTTTTCTCCTCGATGCGCTTCTGGGGGATCCTCGCCGCATACCCCATCCGATCGTCGCGATGGGCAATGCGATAGCGTGGCTTGAGCCGCGGCTGCGCGCCGCGTTTCCCGATACGCCATCGGGCGCTCGGCGTGCCGGCGTGGTCCTGGTCGCCGTTCTGTGCGCGGGATCGTTCGGGGCGACGTGGTGCTTGATCGCCGTCGCGGGCCTCGTCCATCCCCTTTTGGGTTTCGCCGTGGAAGCGTGGCTGTGCTACCAGGCGCTTGCCGCCTGCGAGCTGCGTCGCCAGAGCATGCGCGTGGTGAGGGAGCTGACACGGGAGGGCCTGCCTGCAGCGCGCCGCGCGGTCGGTATGATCGTCGGGCGCGATACCGAGGCGCTTGACGAGCGGGGCGTGCTGAAGGCGGCGGTGGAGACCGTCGCCGAGAACACGGCGGATGGCGTTGTCGGTCCGCTGGTGTACCTGATTGTCGGCGGAGCGCCGCTGGGCATGCTGTACAAAGCCGTGAACACCATGGACTCGATGGTCGGATACAAAAACGAGCGCTACCTCGATTTCGGCCGTGCCGCGGCGCGCGTCGACGACGTGCTCGGCTTCGTTCCCGCACGGCTTGCGGCTCTGTGCATGATCGCCGCCGCACCCGCCGCGGGGCTTTCCGCCAAAGGGGCGTGGCGCATTTGGCGCCGCGATCGGTTCAATCACGCAAGCCCCAATTCCGCCCAAACCGAATCGGCGATGGCGGGGGC
Organism: uncultured Coriobacteriaceae bacterium; assembly: GCA_900550385.1. Classification (GTDB taxonomy): domain Bacteria; phylum Actinomycetota; class Coriobacteriia; order Coriobacteriales; family Eggerthellaceae; genus Aphodovivens. Next base: position 22,443 of record URRZ01000015.1, read on the forward strand.
GCTGGGCGTCGAGCTGGCGGGCAGCGCGGTGTATTTCGGAAAGCTGGTCGAAAAGCCCACGATGGGCGATGCGACCAGGCCGATCGAGAGAGAGGATGTGCGCCGGGCCAATCGGCTCATGGTGCTGGCAAGCGCGCTTTCCCTGGTCGTTTTGGGCGGCGCGCGCATCGCGCTCGTCGTAGCGGCAGGAGCGATGGCGTGGTAAGGATGGATGCGATGAGACGATGCGACGGACTGCCTCCCCATGGAGGGGATATCGAGGCCTTCGAGCGGTGCTACGGATGCCGCCCGCTCGACTTTTCCGTCAACACGAACCCGTACGGCTTGTCGCCCGCCGCGCGGAAGGCGGCGATAGGGGCGTTGGACCATGCCGACCGCTATCCCGACCCCCATTGCCGAGGCCTCGTGGCGGCGCTCGCTCGGCGCAACGGAGTCGATTCGAGCGGGGTGCTGGTGGGAAACGGCGCGACAGATGTGATGTTTCGCCTGATGAGGGCGTTGTCTCCTACGAGAGCGCTCGTGTGCGCCCCGACGTTTTCCGAATACGAGCGGGCATGCGCGCGCGTGGGCTGCTCCGTGGAGGCGTACGCTTTGGACCCCTCGCGCGACTATCTGCTGGACGAGGGCATCCTCGAGCGGCTGGACGGCGTCGATGTCGTCTTCCTGTGCGAGCCGAACAATCCCACCGGCCAGCTTGACGATCCGTCCTTGCTGCGGCGCGTGCTGTCGCGTTGCGAGGAGTCGGGATGCGTGCTGGTGGTGGACGAGTGCTTCAACGGGTTTCTCGCCAAGCCCGAGGAGGCGAGCATCCGCGGCCTCGTCCCCGATCATCCGCGGCTTGCGGTGATCGACGCGCTCACCAAGACGCACGGGATGGCGGGGTTGCGACTGGGATACGCCCTGTGCTCCGACGCCGATCTCGTCGCCCGCGCTTGGGCGGCGGGGGTTCCCTGGTCCGTCTCGGTCATCGCGCAGGAGGCGGGATGCGCGGCTTTGGGGGACGAGGAGCACGTCGAGCGGGCGCGTGAGCTGGTGGCGCGGGAGCGGCCGATTATGGCGGAGGAGCTTGCGTCGATGGGGCTGGAGGTCATCCCCTCTCAGGCGAATTACCTCACCGCCCGCGCGCCGGTTTCCGATCTGCCCGCCCGCCTTGCCAGAAGGGGCGTCATGGTGCGCGATTGCGGCACCTATGACGGACTGCCCGACGGCTGCGTGAGGTTTGCGGTCAGATTGCCGGAGGAGAATCGCCGCCTGGTCGAAGCGGTGCGCGAGGCGCTGGCGGACGAAGGAAGAGGGGAGGCGCGATGAGCATGGGGAAAGCCAAGGCGCTTATGGTGCAGGGCACCATGTCCAATGCGGGAAAAAGCCTGACGGTGGCGGGAATCTGCCGCTACTTCACGCGCAGGGGCCTGCGCGTTGCGCCGTTCAAGAGCCAGAACATGGCCTTGAACAGCTTCATCACCGAGGACGGCCTTGAGATGGGGCGCGCCCAGGTGATGCAGGCGGAGGCATGCGGCATCGCGCCCGATGCTCGCATGAACCCCATCCTCCTCAAACCGGAGGGGGATGAAGGCAGCCAGGTGATCGTGAACGGAGAGGTGCGCGGCTCCATGAAGGCGGTCGACTACGCCCGCTACCGCAAAAGCCTCGTCTCCGATGTGAAGCGGGCCTTTGACTCCCTGGCGTCGGAAAACGACCTCATCGTCATCGAGGGGGCGGGCAGTCCGGCGGAGATCAACCTCGGGCGGGACGACTTGGTGAACATGGGCATGGCGCGCATCGCGGATGCTCCGGTCCTGCTTGTCGGCGATATCGATTTGGGAGGGGTGTTCGCCCAGCTTTACGGCACCATGCAGCTGCTCGAGCCCGATGACCGCCGACGCGTGCGAGGGCTGGTCGTCAACAAGTTCCGCGGAGACGCTTCCATTCTGCGTCCCGGACTGGGGATGCTGGAGGATCTGTGCGGCGTGCCCGTGGTCGGCGTGATGCCCTATCTCAGCGTGGACGTCGATGACGAGGACAGCCTGGCGTCGCGTTTGAGCGCGACGAGGGGGGATGCTCCGCTCGATATCGCCGTCATCCGCCTTCCGAGGCTTTCCAACTTCACCGACTTCAACGAGATCGCGCGCCATCCTGCGATAAGCGTGCGCTACGTCGAAACCGCTTGCGGGCTCGGCAGGCCCGATCTGGTGATCCTCCCCGGAACCAAGAGCACCCTGGGCGATCTGTCCTGGTTGCGCCAAAGCGGGCTGGCCGCATGCGTGCAGGCGCTGGCAGCCGGCGGAACGCCGGTCATGGGCATATGCGGCGGATATCAGATGCTCGGCGAGCGATTGAAAGACCCCGCCGGCGTCGAAGGTGGCGGCGAGATGGAGGGGCTGGGGCTTCTTCCCGCTTCGACGGTGTTCGAGGAGGCGAAGACGCGCACGCGCGCCAGCGGGCGCTTCCATATCGACGGGGGGCCGTTCGCGTGCTTGGACGGCCTTGAAACCGAAGGCTACGAGATCCACATGGGCGCGACGAGCGTCGCGGGACCGACACCCCTCGATCTCAGGGTTTCCGGATCGGAGCATGGAGACGGTGCGGTCCGCGGCAACGTGATGGGGACCTACCTGCACGGGGTGCTCGATGCGGCGCCGGTGGTCGAAGCGCTCGCGCAGGAGCTGCTTGCCCGCAGGGGCCTGCCTTCGATGGAGGCTTCGGCGCCTGATGCGGCGCGCCATAAGGAAGCGGAGTACGATAAGCTTGCGGATGCCATCGAGGCGTCCTTCGACACCGCGATGCTGACGCGCATCGTGGAGGAAGGGGTTGGACGATGAAGGAGAACTGCCTAGCGGGAAGCGAGTTGACGGTCGCGCCGCACGATATCGAGAGGAGGAGCTTCGAGATCATCTCCCAAGAGCTCGGCAAGTCGCTTCCTCCCCTGATCGATCCCATCGTGAAGCGCGTCATCCATGCCACGGCCGACTTTTCGTTTGCGGAATCGTTGAGGTTCTCCGACGGCGCGGTGGAGGCGGCGCTCGAGGCGCTGCGCGGAGGGGCGACCATCGTCACCGACACGAACATGGCCCTGTCCGGCATCAGCAAGCCCGCTCTGGCGAAGCTCGGATGCACGGCAGCATGCTATATGGCGGATGAGGACGTTGCCCGCGCGGCACGCGAGAAGGGGACCACGCGTGCGGTCGCATGCATGGAGAAGGCGTGCACGGTGGAAGGCCCGCTGATCGTTGCGATCGGCAACGCCCCGACGGCTCTGATCCACCTGCTGGAGCTTAAGGACGCGGGACGCATCGATCCGGCGCTCATCATCGGCGCCCCGGTCGGTTTCGTGAACGTGGTCGAGAGCAAGCACCGCCTGATGGAAAGCGATGCCCGCTGCATCGTCGCGGAGGGGCGCAAGGGCGGCTCCACCGTCGCCTGCTCCATCGTGAACGCGCTGCTGTATATGCTCACGCGCGGCGACGCTGCTGCGGACGGCGCGCGATGAGCGAGGCGCGTCGTGCGTTCGGGCGCTTTGCCGAGGGCCCGGTGGCGGTGTTCGCCGGTACGGTGGAGGGGCGGCTTCTGTGCGAGCGCCTTTCCGCTGCCGGCCGCAGCGCGCGGGCTTTCGTCGCCACCGAGTACGGCGGCGAGCTGGTGGAGGGCCTTCCCGGTATCGAGGTGAACGTGGGAAGGCTCGATGCGCGCGCCATGGGCCGCGCCCTGGCGGGGGCGGCAGTCGCGGTCGATGCGACGCATCCCTACGCCCTCGAGGCGAGCGCCAACGTGCGCGCGGCCGCCGAGGCCGCGGGCGTCGCGTACGTGCGCCTGGTCCGGCCCTCCACGCTCGCCGGAACGGAGGGGGCGTGGCCCGGCGACGAGGTGATCGCCGCGACGGTGCCCGATGCGGCGTCGGCGGCGGCGTTCCTCGCCAGGGAGGAGGGAGATGTCCTGCTCGCCACCGGCAGCAAGGACCTTGGCGCCTACGCCGCCGAAAAAGGCCTTGCTGAACGGTGCTGGCCGCGGGTGCTGCCCGACGCCGCCACCGTAGAGCGCTGCCGCGATCTGGGTTTTCCCGAATCCCATGTCATCTGCATGCAGGGGCCGTTCGGCGAGGACATGAACGTCGCGCTGCTGCGCCATTGCGGTGCGCGCTGGATGGTGACCAAGGACACGGGGCGCGCGGGGGGCTTTCCCGAGAAGATCGCGGCGGCGCGTAAGGCGGGGGCGCGCATCGTGCTGATCTGCCGCCCCGATCCCGACGAGCAGGGGCTTTCCCTCAAAGAGGTGCTCGCTCTGCTCGGTTTGGACGTCCGGGGCTGAAAGGTCGCCTGTTCTCTGCTGCCCCGATGGGACATCCCTCAGTGTTCCCATGTAGTTAGCGCATGGCTGGTGTGCGGGCGCCTTGCGCGCGGGTTCGCGTCCGGCGCCGCTAGAAAACGGGCAGCTCGTCTGCGCTGCGCACCACGGGGATGCCGGCGCTGCGGGCGGCATCCAGAAGCTCGGCGTTGCGCGCGTTGAGCGTGCCGAAGCTGTCGAGCGCGGCGATCACGGCCTCGCAGCCGAGAAGCGCCGTCTTCGCCTTGGCGAGGGCGGCATCGCCGATGGGCTCGAACGCCTCTTCCGTCACCACTTCGCCTGCCAGATCGCGCGCGAGCGCGCAGTCCACGTCATTTTCGTGCAGCACGCCGGTGGCGAACGGCACGCTGCGCTGCTGAAGCGCCCGGAACGCTTGGATGCCGCTCCCGTTGCCCGCAACGACGAACACCCGGGGCGCGCCCTGGGGCCTTTGCAGCTCCACGCTGCCGAACAGGGGGTTGTAGCTGCCCTTGTCCAGCTCGTAGAGCTCCTCGATGAGCTCCTGGGTGAATATCGCGTTGGGCGTGCCGTAGCGGAACACGCGGTCGCCCTTCACGCACATCACGAAATCGGATATCTTCTGCGCCATGTCCAGCTCGTGCAGCGACATGATCACCGCGATGCGCTTGCGTTTGGCCAGCGAGCGCAGGATGCCCAAAAGCTCCACCTGGTAGCGCACGTCCAGATACGACGTGGGCTCGTCCAGCACTATCACGTCGGGCGCCTGGCAGATGGCGCGAGCCAGCAGGACGCGCTGGCGCTGCCCGTCGCTTATCTGCATGAAGTCGCGATGGCGTATGTCCCACACGTTGGAAAGCTCCATGGTCTCCTCGACCACGGCCTTGTCCGCATCCGAGAGCTTCCCGAAGCCGCCGGTGTAGGGGTAGCGCCCCATCTCCACGATGTCCTGGCAGGTGAGAAGCTCGGTGTTGGGGTGGCTGGTGAGCACCACCGACATGCGCTGCGCGCGCGTTTTCGCGGCGAGCTTGTCGATGGGGTCGTCGCCGAGCCGCACCACGCCGGCGATAGGCTCCAGGTAGGCGGAAAGCGTCTTCAGGATGGTCGACTTGCCGGCGCCGTTCGGCCCGATGAGCGAGAGGACGTCGCCGCGGCGCACGTGCATCATCACGTTCTCTATGAGGGCTTCTCCCTCGTAACCCACGGTCAGGTTGTCGGCGACCAGGTACGCTTCGGGGCTCGCCGCGTCGTTTGCGCGAATCTCGGCGTCGGCCATGCTAGCGCCTCCTTCTCTTCTTCAGCATGATTGCGATGACCACCGGCGCGCCGAACACGGCGGTGACGGTGGACACGCTCAGCTCGGTGGGGGCGAAGGCGGTGCGCGCTATGAGGTCGCAGCCCAGGCAGAAGATGGCGCCGCCCAGAAAGCAGGCGGGAATGACGCGGATGGGCTTGGAGGATTTCAGCATCGATTTCACGATATGCGGGACGGCGATGCCTACGAACGAGATGGGTCCGGCGAACGCGGTGACGCAGCCGGCCAGCAGGCTCGAGAGCAGGATGAGCACGATGCGGAACGCGCGCACGTTCACGCCCATGCTCTTCGCGTACGACTCGCCCATCTGGTAGGCCGAGATGGGCTTGGCCAGCAGGAACACCGCAAGGCTGGCAGCCAGCGACACGGCGCACATGATGCCCACGTCCGTCCAGCTCACGCCCGAGAAGCTGCCCAGCGACCAATTGCGCAGGTTCACGATGTTCTGCTCGTCGGCGAAGGTGATGAGGAAGTCCGTGGCGGCCGAGCAGATGTAGCCGATCATCACGCCCGCCACGATGAGCATCGACGACGAGCGGATGCGGCGCGACACCAGCAGGACGAAACCCATCGTGATGAGGGCGCCCGCGAATGCCGATACCACCATCATCCACGGCGCCATGACGGCGCTGGTGCCCAGAACCACCACCATCGTGAACGCCACGACGAACTTCGAGCCGGATGAGATGCCCAGCACGAAGGGGCTGGCGATGGGGTTGTTGAAGAACGTCTGCAGCAGGAAACCCGAAAGCGCCAGGGCGGCGCCCAGCACGATGCAGGCCAGAAGGCGGGGGAGGCGGATCTGCCAGATGATGTCGGATGCCATGGAAGAGGCGTCGCCGCCGACAAGCGCGGCCGCCACCTCGTCGATCGAGACGTCCACGCTGCCGATGCACAGGTTCAGCAACGTGAACACCACGAGCGCGATGGCGAGGACGACCAGAACCACCGCCGTGCGCGTCGCGCGCCCCGTTTCCCCGTAATCGACGGGTATCGCTTTAGCCATCCGCTCTCCCTTACGTCTTCCGCTAATCCGTTACTGCAGCTTGTAGAAGTAGGTCGGCTGCGTCGAGCCGTCGTCCCGCAGGATGGCGTTCATGTCGGCGATGATGGTGCCGGTGTGGATCATCTGCTGGTACATGTCCTGGTCGGTGCACCACACGTTGCCGTTCTGCACCGCCTTGAACTCCTCGAGCAGGTTGTTTTTGACCACCAGGTCGTCAAGCGACGCCACGCCGCCGTCGATGGTGGCGTTGTAGAAGATGTAGTCGGCGTCCTTCGCGGTGGCGTAGAACTGCTCCATCTCCATGGTGACCGTCGCGGTGGCGGAGTCGCCGCCGAGGTCGTCGAAGATATAGTCGCCGCCGGCCAGCTGTATCATCTGCGCCACGTAGTCGCCTGATTTGCGCGCCACGGCAGACCCGTTGGAGTTGATGTAGAAGTACGCCACGGTCTTTCCGGTGGCTTCCTGCGAGGCGATGCTCTCGACGGTGTTCTTCTGCTCGTCGAACAGGCTCTTGGCGAGGTCTTCCTGGTTGAACAGGGCGCCGTAGAGCTTCACCCACTCCACGCGGCCGAGAGCCTCCGGCTCGTAGCTGGAATGCTCGGTGAGGACGGTCGTGCCGAGGTCATTGAGCTTCTGCTTGATGTCGGGGTTGTGGTTGATCATCGTCGACTCAATGGCCAACGGGCAGCCTTTCTGCGTGATGAGCTCGTAGTCGGGTGCGCTGGAGCCGCCGCCGAAGGCTATGGTGCCGTCTTCCACGCGCGTGCGGACGCTTTCGACCGAGAGGTTTTCGGGTTTGATGCCGGAAACGCCGATGGTGTCCACCTCGCCCAGGGCGTCGAACAGGCACATCGCGTTGGAGGCCACCAGGTAGATGTTGTTCACCGGCTGCTGGATGAGGTGGATGTCCTCACCGATGCCCTCGGGCGCCTCGGCGCCCTCGGGGGCGATGAGGAAGCGCTCGCCGTTGCACAGGCAGATGAGCTTGTAGCCGCCATCGAAGTAGTCGACGGTGAAGTTCTGGGCGTAGTCCAGCTCCATCGACGAGGTCACCTGCCAGCCGTTGCCCAAATCGGCGTTGTGGAAATCGTCGACCAGCACCGTGCCGTTTTGGCTTTCGGAGGCGCTTTGGGACGAGCTGCTTTGGTCGGCGGCTGGCTGACTCGAGCAGCCGAAGGCGGTAAGGGCAAGCGTTAGGCAGGCGCACGTCGCGCCCGCGCGCAGGAGCATGCCGCCCTTGCGCGCGGATCCTGATTTCGCGGCGCTACGCATTGGAGCCTCCCCGCTTCGCGCGGCGCACCAGCACGACAACGACGACGATGACGACGACCGCCGCCGCGACGCCGCCGACGATGAGGGCTACCGGCGCGCCCGCGCCTCCGGTGGAGGCAAGCGAGGCGGAGTCGAACGTAAGCGTGTAGTCGATCATGTGGGGCGAGCCCATGGCGACGGTCTCGGCGCTCACGGGCAGCGTCTCGTCAAGCGCGGCGACCGGTATCTCGAACGTGGACCCCTCGTCGGTGGAGACGGGTTGGTATTCCGTTCCATCCACCACCATCAAATCGTAGTTGGAACTGCTCCACACGATGGTCGCCGTGATCTGCCCCCCTTCGACTTCAAGCGTTGCGGGCGATTCGACGGTCGACCTTCCGGTGCCGCCGCCCAGCTCGACATCGGCGGTGTAGGAGCCGTCGGCCGGAGCCTGCGCCGCGAAAGCGGGGACGGCGCCCAGCGCCAGCGCGAGGCCGAGGGCGAAAACGGTGATCAGTTTTTTCATGGGGATCCTTTCGATGGCGATATCCCTATCCGGTTACGCGTTGATGCTGTCGGCGGGAATGCCGTTCGTCGTGAACACCAGCGTGCGGTCGTACCACTTCTCCTTCTTGATGCTCCAGGCGGCGCAGTCGGTGTCGGCGTTCAGCTGCTCCACGGGCACCGTGTAGGTGTACTTGCCTTCGGCGTCCTCCACGAAGGGGATGCACTGGTCTTCGGTGGCATTCGAGGCCTCTTCGGAGGTGCCCATGAACAGCTTGCCGTAGCCGGTGCCGCTGAGGGTCATGGTGCAGGTCATGGCGCCGTCGGCGACGTTGAGCTCCGCGTTGACGATGCGGAACATGCTCGAGCTCGACTCGACCTCGATGGTGTAGGTGCCATCGGCGATCCGGCTGGCGTCCAGGGGCGCGGCGGCTTCGTCCTCGGTGGCCTGCTCGGCTTGCTCGGTGGTGGAATCGTCAGACGGGGCCTTATCCGCGCTTTGCGATGACGAGCAGCCAGCGCAAAGGGAGCATGCAAGTACAAGGGACAGACAGGGCAGCAGCGCCTTCATCTTCAGGGAAGTGCTTTTCATGGGTTCGGGTTTTCCTTTCAACGGTTTCTGTTTCCGACAGTCAACCAGTGTAGGGATGAGGGCGTGCTCATCTAGCCGCCGCGGCAGGGTGGTACAATCACGCTGCCAA
>URRZ01000016.1 GCA_900550385.1 uncultured Coriobacteriaceae bacterium
GCAGCGTGATTGTACCACCCTGCCGCGGCGGCTAGATGAGCACGCCCTCATCCCTACACTGGTTGACTGTCGGAAAACAGGATATACTACATGGGATATTCAACGAAGGGAGTTCTTGTGGGTTGGTTCGATAATCTCAAACGAGGCATAGCTGCAGATCAAGAGGAAGATAAATCGAAGCAAGAGGATACGGCTGCCCAGGAAGATGATCAGTCGGAGCCTTCGGATGAGAAGATGGTGGATGAGGGCTTCGAGATCGATTCTATCTCCGTTGTCGAGCGGGATGTTCCCGATGGCGAAGTGAAACCCATCGAAGAGGATGAGGTGGTCATCCGCCCCATCAAATCCTATAAGGATAAGAAACCCGTCACCCATGTGGTCGGCCAGACGAAGATCATCGCGATCATCAACCAGAAAGGCGGCGTCGGCAAGTCGACCACTGCCGTGAACCTTTCGGCGGCTTTAGGGGAGATGGGCAAGCAGGTCCTGTTGGTCGATCTGGACCCGCAGGGGAACTCCTCGAGCGGTTTGGGCATCGATAAGCGCCAGGTCGAGTACTGCATCTACGATGTGCTGCTCAACGACGTGAAGCTCGAGCAGGTCATCATCCCCGATGTATGCGAAGGGCTCGACCTCTGCCCGGCAACCATCAACCTTGCGGGAGCCGAAGTCGAGCTCGTTTCCGAAATGGCCCGTGAGAACAGGTTGAAGGACGCCGTTGGGGCGATGAGGGGCAGATACGACTACATCTTCATCGATTGCCCCCCTTCCCTCGGCCTTCTGACGGTTAACGCCCTCGTTGCGGCCGATAAGCTGCTCATTCCCATCCAATGCGAGTTCTATGCGTTGGAAGGTGTGACAAAACTCCTCGATTCGATGAAACGTGTCAAAAACAGGCTTAATCCGACGCTGGATATCTTCGGTGTGCTCCTCACCATGTACGACGGGAGGACCACCCTTTCCAAGCAAGTCGTCGCCGAGGTCCGAAACTTCTTCGGGAAGGCCGTGTTCGACACGCTGATCCCCCGAACGGTCAAGCTTTCCGAGGCTCCGAGTTTCGGGCAGCCGATCACGCAGTACGACCCCGCCGGCAAAGGTTCCGTCTCCTACATCGATCTCGCGAAGGAAGTGATCTCTCGTGGCTAAGAATACGAAAAGCGGCTTGGGCCGTGGTTTGAATTCCCTTCTGGGAGGCTATTACGAGGAGCCGGAACAGGAGAAAGCCCCGGTTAAAGAGCAGATACAGGAAAACCCCGCTTCTTCCGCGCGCGAACGGGTCGTCGTCGAGTCTGCGGAGCTCCAGGAAGTCATCAACCGAGAAATGGCGGCGCAGAAGTCCCACACCCCTTCTTCTAAGAAGCAGGAAACCGCTGAAGATGCTGGCGATCGCGCAAAAGCCGAAGAAAACACTGTTCAAAGGCCCGAGCAGGATAAAATGCCCTCTCCTGAAGCTGTCGAACCGCAGATCATGGTGAAGGAAACCGACGAACTGCCTTTGGATATGATCTCCCCCAACCCCGATCAGCCTCGAACCTATTTCAAGAAGGAGGAGATCGAAGAGCTTGCCGCTTCCATCGAGAAAGACGGGTTGCTGCAGCCTATCGTCGTGCGTCCTGTCGGTGAAAACGCTTATCAGATTATCGCAGGGGAGCGTCGTTGGCAGGCTTGCAAGTACCTGAAGCTGAAAACCGTCCCGGTGAGGATCAAAGATGCCGATGAGGATAAGGCCCTCGAGCTCGCTCTCATCGAGAATATCCAGCGTTCCGACTTGAATCCCATCGAAGAAGCCTACGGTTACCGCCGTTTGATGGAGAGGATGAACCTCACGCAGTCCGAGGTCGCCCAGGTGGTTTCGAAGGGCCGTTCCACCATCGCGAACGCCTTGAGGCTCTTGGAGCTGCCCGAAGAGGCTCAGCAGCTCCTGTTCGAGGAGAAGATCACTGCCGGCCATGCCCGAGCAATCCTCTCCATCCCCACAAGCGAGGGCAGGCAGAAGCTGACCGCCAAGCTCATGGAGGAGAAGCTTTCCGTTCGCGAAACCGAAGCTATCGCTCGCCTCCTTGCCGGGAAGAAGAACTCTTCTTCCACTGGCACGCGCACTCCTACGCCTTCTTCTTTCAAGAAAGTGGCGAAAACCCTCCGCGATGTGCTCCACACCAACGTCAAGGTGAAGACCGTCCAGGGGAAGAATAAGATCGAGATCGAGTTCAAGGACGAAGAGGAGCTTCAGAGGCTTTTCAACGAGATAATCTCCGCAAACGAATAGGCCCCATAAAGCTAGTAGATGATCGAAGGGCTGCGAATCGGTTCGCAGCCCTTCTTGTTTCGTCTTGTTGGAGATGTTTCACGTGAAACATCTCCTTGCTTGCCATAGGATCAGCCGCGGAAGTTCTTCAGCTGCCCGCAAGCGCCGAAGATATCGGAACCTTTCGAATGCCTGATAGTGGTTTCGAATCCCGCATCCTCGAGCGTTGCCTGCCATTTCATCAGATTCGTTTCGGGAGACGGTTTGAAAGGGGAGGTTTCAACCGCGTTGAGCGGGATGAGGTTGATGTGGCAGAGGAGACCACGGGCATAGGAGATAAGAGCTTGAAGATCGTCATCTGAATCGTTGATGTCGCGGATCAATGCGTATTCGAACGTGATCCTTCGGTTCGTTTGGGCGATATACCGCTGCAGGGCGCCTTTCAAACGATCGAGGGGGTTGGAAGATGCGTTCGGCATGATCGTGTCCCTGATGGTTTGGCGGGCGGAATGGAGCGAAACGGCAAGCGTGTACTGCTCATTGATCTTGGAGAATTCATCAATCCCCTTGATGATCCCGCAAGTCGAGATGGTGATCTTGCGAGCTCCGATACTCAATCCCTTCGGGGAATTGATGATGCTGAGCGCGCCGATCGTCGCATCGTAGTTCAAAAAAGGCTCGCCTTGCCCCATTGCGACGAGGTTCGTGACCCTTCTGCCCATATCCTTCTGCACGAGGATGATCTGGTCGATCATCTCACCAACGCTGAGATTGCGGGTGAACCCTTCATGCCCGGTCGCGCAGAAGACGCACCCCATCGGACAACCGATCTGCGTCGAGAAGCAAACGGTGAGGCGGTTGTCGCGGGAAGGGATGCCGACGGTTTCGACAAGGGAACCGTCATCGAAGGAGAGAAGGTATTTCCTCGTCCCATCTTTCGAGACCCGTCTATCCACGACCGTCGGCATGGTGAGGGGATGATCAGCGGCAAGGGTCTCCCTGAAGGAACGGGGAAGATCGGTCATCTGATCGTAAGAGGAGACGCCGCGTTGATACATCCATTGGATCAGCTGATTAACGCGATAAGGCGGTTGCCCGCACGAAGATACGACGGAAGCAAGGCCTTCCCTGTCGTAGCTCTTGATGGGTAATTTGTCATCTAAGGTATCCATGATCGGGATTATAGCAAGAGAGGGCTTCGCGAAGATGTTTCACGTGAAACATCTATCCATAGCGTGCCCGTCATCCGCGTCTGATATACTTCACGAATAGTCAGCCCATATGTCAGGCTGCAGTTGCCGCGTTACATGATCATGGCATACGGATGCTTCAAGGAGGGAAGATGGGCGAGAAGAAGGATGTGTTCGCTTGCAAAGTCGCTGTTCTTTGCGGGGGTAGGAGCGGCGAGCGCGAAGTGTCGCTGGCTTCGGGGAAAGCGGTCAGCGAATCTTTGAAGAATGCAGGGGTGAACATCGAGGTTCTGGATCCTGCGAACAAAGCCGATCTGGTGAAGCTCGTGGAAGGCGGATACGATGCCGCATTCCTGTGCACGCACGGACGCTACGGGGAGGACGGCACGCTTCAGGGATTCCTCGAGATCGTCGGGATTCCCTACACGGGCTCCGGGGTCTATGCAAGCGCGTTGGCCATGAGCAAGACGAAGACGAAGCAGATCTATCGCTTGAACAACCTCCCCACTTTGCCGTCGTTGACTTTGAGGAAAGGCGAGGGCTACGACCTCGACGCGATCATCGAGGAACTCGGCGATCATTGCGTGATCAAGGCGGCGAAAGAAGGAAGCTCGATCGGCCTGTTCATCGAGGAGGGCAAAGACGCCATCGGCGCGGCGATAGAGAAGGCGTTCGAGTTTGACGACGAGGTTTTGGTCGAACGCTACTGCAAGGGCCGCGAGCTGACGGTCGGCGTCTTGGGTAACGAGGATCCGAAGGCCCTTCCCGTGATCGAGATCGTCCCGAAAGAGGGATTCTACGATTATGAGGCGAAATACGCCCCCGGCGGATCGAAGCACATCTGCCCGGCGCCGCTTGACGAGGAGTTGACGGCGAAGATCCAAAGATGCGCCGAGGGAGCCCATGCGGCGCTCGGTTGCAGCGGGGAATCCCGCACCGACTTCCTATTGGAGGAGGACGGAACCTTCTGGATGCTCGAAACGAACACGCTTCCGGGCATGACGGAAACCTCCCTCCTGCCGGATGCGGCGTCGAAGGTCGGCCTGTCGTTCAGCGACCTATGCATCAAGCTGATAGAGCTTGCGTTGGAGAAGCGAGGCTAGGATCTCCCTTAGATGAAGCCGAGGGACGACAGGAACAGATAGCCGAGGAACACGAGGGCTGCTACGATCGCGGCGATGAAAAGCCAGCTGATCACGTAGCAGCCCTTGTTCTTGCTCCTGCCCATCTCGATGATCTTCTCGGAGAGCTTTTCGTCGTTCTTGAGGATAAGCGTGCTGCTGTCGCTTTCCGGCATGGGAACGCGGGACGAAGGAACCCACCTGCCGTCGCTTTCAAGCACGCGGCGCACGCCATCGGAGCTCAGCGAAACATCAGGGCGCAGGGAATCCGCCATCATCTTGCCGATGGAGGTGATGAAGTTCTCGAAAGCCTGGCCTCCCCTGTGGGGGTCGTAGCAGATCACAGCGGCCTCTCCCCAGTATTTCCCGGGTTTAGGGTTGTTCGTGTAGGCGACGAATGATAAAAGCGCGGTGATCTTCCATCCGCGCGCCATGCAAACCTGGAGGCGTCGGGAATCACCGGGTTCGAAATAACCCGCGCGGGCGCCGAACCGGTTAACCATCCAGGCGACGGTCGAGCCGTCCATCGTGTCGAACTCTATGGAATAGTGGTCGCCGACAAGGTTGTCGGCTCCGATCAAAGGGGACGCATCCTTCTTCGATAGCGTGCGATAGCGAAGATACGATCCAAAATACCCGATGGAGATGTCGGAATCCATGGCAGCCTACTCCGTGCGAAAGAGGTAATCCTGATGGAGTAATATTCTAAAGCATGCACGGCATCTTGGAAGATGGTAGGCTGGACGGCATGGAAAAGCACAGTGAACAGGCATCGAGCTCCCTGCTCGATTTCATAAGCGATGGAACCTCCGAGGAAGTCATCCAGCGTTACGCCCAGCTGCCGAAGCGTGCTCGCGAGGCGGATTTCGGCGAGCTGGACACGGATATCGTGGTGGTGGACACCGAGACGACCGGGTTCTCGTTCAACCACGACGAGCTGACGCAGATCGCCGCGGCGCGCATGGAGAAGGGCGAGATAACCGATTGGTTCATCACTTTCGTCAATCCGGGTAAGCCCATTCCCGATGATGTGGCCCATCTGACGGACATCCATGACGAGGACGTGGCGGATGCGCCCTTGCCGGAGGAGGCGCTGGCGAGCTTGGTGGAGTTCGTCGGCACGTCGAAGGTGGTCGCGCACAACGTCGAGTTCGATAGGACATTCACGACCAGGCACCCCAGCGGCTACCCCCTGTTGGAAAACACCTGGATCGACTCGCTGGACTTGGCGCGCATCGCGCTTCCCCGCCTGAAATCCCATAGGCTCATCGACATCGTGAAGGCGTTCGACGCGCCGCTGTCGACGCATCGCGCGGATGCCGATGTCGCGGCCACCTGCGCGGCGTTCAGAATCCTCCTCGCGGCGGTCGAGGCGATGCCCGCGGAGCTGGTCGACTACATCGCGTCGATGGGGACGCGCGAGCAGTGGCAGACGAGGGTCGTCTTCGAGCATTTCGCCGACAAATCCGCCGCCGATGCCGATGCTGCGGAAAGCGGGCTATCTTCTGCCGAGGATCCTCGAGAAGCCGACGAGGCCCCCGCGGCGAGGGAGCGCAGCCGTTTCTCGCTCCGCTCGACCCGTTGGAGCCGGTTGGGATCCGACGAGCGCAAGCCGAAGGTCGACCCCGGCGCGCCCGGCGCAGCGGAGAGCAAGGAGCTTTCCTTCCCGAGCAGCGAAGAGGTGGCCGCCGCATTCGACGAGCAGGGGATCGTCGGGTCCCTTTACGAGAATTTCGAGCCCCGCGCGGAGCAGGCCCAGATGGCCGAAAGTATCCGCGAAGCGTTCGAGCAGGGGAGGAACCTCGTGGTCGAAGCCGGGACCGGCGTGGGCAAGTCGATGGCGTACCTGCTCCCCGCGGCTTTGACGTCCCTTCGCAACAACATCGCGGTCGGCGTGGCCACCAAGACCAACGCCCTGCTCGACCAGCTGGTGTACCAGGAGCTTCCGGCCCTGTCCGAAGCGTTAAAGCGGCACGGCGTCGAGGACGGCTTGGAGTTCGCCGCCCTCAAAGGCTTCTCTCATTATCCCTGCTTGAGGAAGATCGACCGCCTGGTGGAAGAGGGCCCGCGCGAAAGGGAGGTCCAAGGAACCCTGAAATCGCAGGCCCCCGCCTTGGCCGCGCTGCTCTCGTATGTCGAGCAGACCGCCTACGACGACATGGACACGTTGAAGATAGACTACCGGCTGCTGCCGCGCGCCGCGATCACCACCACCAGCCACGACTGCCTGCGCAGGAAATGCCCGTATTTCGGCACGACCTGCTTCGTCCACGGCGCCCGCCGCAAGGCCGAGGCCGCCGACATCGTCGTGACGAACCATAGCCTGCTGTTCTGCGACCTTGCGGCCGACGGGGGGCTCCTGCCGCCCGTGCGCTACTGGGTGATCGACGAGGCGCACAACGCGGAGGAGGAGGCGCGCCGCGCGTTCTCCATCACCGTCTCGGCGGAGGACATCCTCAGGCTGGCGGGCAGGGTCGATTCGACGGAATCCGGCAAGACGGTGTTCGCCCGCGCCGAGAGGCGGGTGGCGTCCCGCCTGGAGGAGGAGCAGGCGACGCTGTTCCATGCCCTGGTGGCGAAAGGTCGTTCCGCCGGGGACTCCTACGCTTCCTCCGCCTACGAGTTCTGCGGCCACATGAAGGACCTGCTGTATTTCGACGGCAACAAGCGTGGCAAGGGATACGAGTACGTCGACCTCTGGGTGAACGACGATATCCGCCGAAGCGACGTGTTCGCCCGCCTGAAGGGGTACGGCGCCGCCTTGAGGGAGGCCGCCGAGAAGCTGGTGACCGCCTGCCAGGAGCTGGTCGGCTACCTGGAGGACGTGGAAGGCGCAGCCGATGTCCAACGCGAGCTTGCCGCCACCGCCATGGACTTGAAGAACCTTATCTCCGCAAGCGAGGTCATACTGGAAGTGGCCCCCGAGGGGTTCGCCTACTCGGCGACGCTGTGCCGCAAGCGCGACAAGGCGGTGGAGAAGCTGCAGGCGCTGATGGTGAACGTGGGGGAGGCCCTCGGCGAGACGCTGTACGCGCGGACGCGCTCGACGGTGTTCACCTCGGCTACCATCTCGGTTGACGGCAGCTTCGCCCCCTTCCAGGAGGCGATGGGGCTTTCGTCTTATGAACAGGGGAAATGCATCGTAAAGCAGCTCGATTCGAGCTACGACTTCGACAACAACATGATCGTCTACGTGGTGGACGACATCCCCGAGCCGAACAGCCCCCATTACCTGGACGCGCTGCAGCAGCTTCTGGTGCGCACCCATATCGCGCAGATGGGCTCGATGCTCACGCTGTTCACGAACCGCCGCGAGATGGAGAAATGCTTCGACGCGGTGAACCCGGTGATGAAGGAGAACGACCTGCGTCTGGTGTGCCAGAAGTGGGGCGTTTCGGTGAAGGGCCTGCGCGACGACTTCCTGGCGGACGAGCACCTGTCGCTTTTCGCGCTGAAGAGCTTCTGGGAGGGTTTCGACGCTCCGGGCGCCACGCTGAAGGGCGTGATCATCCCCAAGCTGCCATTCTCGAAGCCGACCGATCCGCTCTCCTGCGAGCGCGCGGCGCGCGACGACCAGGCATGGCGCCATTTCGTGCTCCCGAAGGCCATCATCGAGACGAAGCAGGCAGCGGGCCGCCTGATCCGCAAGGCCGACGACACCGGCGTCCTCATCCTGGCCGACAGGCGCCTGCTCACGAAAAGCTACGGGAAGGCGTTCCTCAACTCGCTGCCCAGCAAGACGGTGAAAGTCCGCTCGACGGCCGAGATCGCCGACGCTCTGGCCCTGATGCGATGATGCGGGGCGGAAGACCTTCGAGGGACGTATCCTAGGCCGATGACCAAGCGATCCGACAAACTCACACGCGCGGCGCATATCAAGCGCAACACCCGGGGCACCTCCAACGAGCTGTCCTTCAGCGTCTTGGACGCCGCGAAGAACGCGCTCGACGAGGGCAAGGAGCGGCCGACGGAGGAATCCCGTCGGTTCGGCCGCATCAGCCTGTTCACGCTGCCGGCGTTCGGCAGGAAGAAGTCCATCTCCACGCCGAAGAAGGAGGAGTCGCTTCCCCTGTCCGGCGCCGCGCTCCCCCCGACGGCGACCGGCACGCCCCAGACCGTGAAGCCCGCCGACGCTGCCGACGGCGGCGCTCTGCACGCTTCCCCCGCTGCGTCCTCGGTGCAGGTTGGCGCGCCTGCGGCTCCCGCGGCTCCCGCCCCCGAGCCGTTCGCCCGCGCGCAGCGCAGCAGCGGCAGGACCTCCGAGGAGGAGATTGCCTGGCGCAAGGGTCGCCGCCGCAGGCACCGCCTGGTCATCGGCGCCATCTGCGCCGCGATAATCGTGGCGCTGGTCGCCTCCGGCGTCCTCTACCTGTACAACGACACGATGCGCTACCAACGCAACACGCAGCAGCTGGAGCAGGCCGCCGAGCAGCTGGCCTCCACCGACGAGCTGCTGGCGACCCTCGACGAGGCGCTGACGGACCCCTTGGGCGACGATGCGGCGGCATTCTACGCGGAGCGGCGCGACGAGGTGGAGCAGGGCGTAACGGCGCTCGAGGCCGCCGAGCGAACCGCTTCGGATGCCATGCAGGGCTTGAGGGAAAGCCGCGAGAAGGAGGTGGCCGACTCGCTGATGTCCGCTTCCTCGTCGCGCGTCACCATGCTCGAGCAGGGATGGGCGATCCTCGAGGCGGGCGACGGCGTGGCCGACGACTACCAGGCGTTCGAGGATGCGTGGGCCCAGGTGCTGGAAGCCGACGAGCTGGCGCGCGAAAGCGCCGAGCTGATATCGGCGGGCTCGCAGGACGCGATCGCGGAATCGAAGCAGAAGTCGCAGGAGGCCTTGGACGCCTTGACGGCGGCGCGCTCGACCATGGATTCCATCGCGCAGGCGACGGAGGGCATCGAGGTCGAGGCGCAGCTGGCCTACCTCGACAAGCGCATCGAGGCCCTGGGCTACGCCATCGCCTCCGACGCGGCGCTGGAGGCGCGCGACACCGGTGAGGCGCAGGCGCAAAACGACGCGTACAACGCGGCGGACCAGGAAGCCGCGGCGTTGGCGGAGGCGCTGCCCGAGAACCCCGGGCAGCCGGTCCTCGATGCGTTCCAGAGGAAGATCGCGGACAACATCGAATCGTACGAGGCGGCGCGCGGGCAAGCGTCGACATCCGATGCAATTCTGCGCGATTATTTGGGAGCATCTTCCAAATAGCGTATACTTGACGAAATATGCGAGATTAGCGCATAACACCTGACAAGAGCGGAAGGCGAACATTATGGCCGACGTCATGGAGCACGTTGCTTACCTCTCGCAAGAGATAGGTCCGCGCCCTGCCGGAACCGAGGAAGAGCAGCAGGCGGCTCTGTATATAACGGAATGCATGCAGAAGGACGCCGGGCTGTCGGCGGTCATCGAGGATTTCACCGGGGTCGCGAATCCGGAGGTGCCGCGGGCCATCTGCAGCGCCATCACGCTCGCGTTCGGCATCCTGGCGCTCGCCCTTCCAGTGGTCGCCCTTCCCGCCGCGATCATAGCGCTCCTTTCCGCCGCGCTCTACGCCGCGGAGGCGTTCGACAAGCCTGTCCTCTCACGCCTGTTCTCGCGCGGCGTCAGCCAGAACGTGGTCGTCCGCTACGAGCCGGGGTACTCGCCCGAATCGGGTGGCTCGCGCCGCCGCAAGATCATCCTGGTGGCGCATTACGACAGCGGCAAGGCGCGGCCGGAGCTGGTCGGCCCGGTGGTATCGGCCCTGCCCATCCTGAAATGGGTGGTGCTGGGCGCGTTCGTCGCCGTGGCGGTGCTGCTGCTTTTGGGCACGACGGTGCTGCTGCACGTGTCGGGCGCCGTCGATATGATCCTGATGGTGCTGACGATCATCGCCTTGGTCATAGCGGCGCTTCCCCTGATCCAGTGGATCCTGCACAAGACCGCCTCCTACAATGACGGCGCGAACTGCAACGCATCGGGCGTCGGCGTGCTGATGGACGTCGCGACGCGCGTGGGCCGCGGCCGCACCGACATGTCGTCGGTCGATTCCTTCTCCGAAGGGGCGACCATCCACGGGCAGCGCGCGGCGGAGGAAGCCGGCGTGATCCCCGACGGCGCGGAAGTGACCTACGAAGCGAAGGCCTCCGCTCAGCCCGCCGAGAACGCGAGCCCCGCCGAGAGGCTGGCCGCCGCCAAGGCCGCCGTCGCCGCGCTGTCCGGCAAGCCGGTGAGCGATTTCATGTCCGAGGAGGTTCTGGAGGAGATGGCCGGCGGGCATAAGCCGGCAGCCGCCTCGCCGGAGACGCAGGAGGACATCCACGAGGGGATGGAGACGTTCACGGCCGAGGAAGTGCGCCAAGCCGCCCAGGACGCGCAGGAAGGCCAGCAGCAGGATGCCGCGCAGCAGGCCGAGCCGGCGCAGCCGCAGGCGGAGGAGACCGCCTCGGAAGAACAGGATGACAGCGGCCTGCCCGCCTGGTTCGTGTCGGCGCAGCGCAAGGCCAAGAAGAGCGACGACAACAAGCCGGTCCAGCGTTCCCGCTACGCGGACGCTTTGGATGCCGCCGTCAGCGAGAGCAGCGCATTCTTCGAGGAAGCGAACAACGCGGTGATCTCGAACGCGCAGAGCCGCCTGGTCTCCCAAAGCGACGGCATCGTCGAGGTGAAGGCCCCCGCATCCGCATGGATGCAGACGCACCCCGCAACCTCCGACGCGCAAGCTCCCGCCCAGCAGTCTTCCGCGGCGCCCGCCGCCCAACCCCGTTCGGAGCAACAGGCGCCGACGGCTTCCCAATCGCAGGGAGCTCCCGCTCCGCAGCCTGCTGTCGCTCCCGCGCAGCAGCCGGCGGCGACGCCCGCTCCGGAAGCCGCTGCGTCCCAGCGTCCCGCAGTATTCGAGACGATCCTCCCGGACGACCTTTCCGTTCCCGCCGTCGAGGAAGGCGAGGGCGTGAAGCTGCCCTCCTTCCTGACCGAGCATCCCAAGCCCGCCCCCGTGGTCGAGCGCACGGCCGACCGCATCGAGGTCTCTGCCGACGAGCTGGGAGAGGCGGCTCCAGCGAACGACCAGCTGGGTGACACGCAGTACTTCGCGCCCATTTTCGTGGATGCGGTCACCGCGGGCACGGACAAGGCAGCCATCGACACGCTCAACGCCGCGGCGGAGGGGCAGCCTTCCGACCGGCGCTCCATCAAGCTGCCTTCCATCGGCGCGGGTGACATCCCCGCGATTTCCCTGGAGGGCTCGAAGCAGCGCGCTCCGCTCGCGGACGGCGTCGCCACCCCCACGGCAAGCGGGAAGGGGAGGCTGTCGGCCCTGCCGTCCATCGATCCTGCCCATCCTGCCGATGAGGCCCATCACAACCCCACCGCCGATCAGCTGCGATCCTCGCTCCCCTCGCTTTCGGGCGTGCTCCCGCGCGCCGAGGAGCCTTCCTCCGCGGTCAGCCTGACCGGGTCGTTCGCCCCGCTGGGGGCGACCACGGCCATGGCGCCGGTGGGGGACGAGCTGCTCGAGGACGTCGACCCCGACGAGGTCTACATCGACGATGCCGACGATTCCGACTACGACGGCGCGTACACCGAGACCGGCGCATACGCCGGCCCGAGCTACGTCGACATGCCCAAGTCGCGCGTCGGGCGCCTGTTCGGGCGCTTCCATCGCAAGGATAAGGCGGAGGAGACGTCGACCCGGGAATGGCTGGACGTCGACGAGTCCTTCGAGGCGCGCTCGGTGGGAGCCGCGCGCGGCGGTTGGGAGAGCTTCCGCGACGAGCAGGGCGCCGCGCCGGCGGCTCGCCGCGGCGCCGACGATTCCTATGAAGACGAATTCGCCGATGACGAGGACGACTTCCTCGACGACGAGTACCAGCCTTCCCGCCGCGACGGCGGCCGCAACTGGTACGGCGGCGCGTTCTCGCGCGTGCGCATGGGCAGGCCCAACCTGCATTCCGGTGAGGAAGAGGAGCTCGCGCCGGATGCGGATGTGCCGGCCATCCCGCAGCCCGAGGCCCCCGAGATGCAGAAGATCTACCAGTTCCGCAACCCCGATATCGACACCGAGGTGTGGTTCGTGGCGCTGGGCGCCGAGCTCGCCGGGCATGGCGGCATGCAAGCATTCATCAACGAGCACGGGCAGGATCTGCGCGGGTCTATCATCATCGAACTCGAGGCGCTGGGAGCCGGCGACCTGTGCGTGATCGAGGAGGAGGGCGGCTACCAGGTCGCCAAGACGTCCTCGCGCATGCGCCGCTACACCAAGAAGGCCTCGCAGGCGACCGGCGAGCATGTCGGGTCCGCCAGCATGCTATGGAAGAGCAGCGCCTCGTCGTTCGCCATCAAGCACGGGCTGCAGGCCATGCACCTCGTCGGCATGGACGGACGGAAGCCTGCGGCGTTCGGCCAGCGCGACGATTCCGCCCACGGCATCGACGAGGAGCTGCTGGAGCGCCGCGCCGATTTCGTGATGGAGTTGCTCAAGAGCATCTAGCCAGCATCAGCCGCCGCATGGCGCGCCGAAGCGCGCCTGCGACGGCGTTGCGTGTGCCCGAAGTGCAAATAAGCGTTTAATCAGGCATTTCCCCCTGCAACCGTAGCGGTATATGCTAGTATTTAGCGCGCTGCATTTTCTCCCCTCCGGAGAAAGGATAATCTGCCGTCGATCGAAAGAAGGAGGAACGACGCATCATGGCGATTGAGGCATATTGCGTGAAGTGCAAGGAGAAGAAGGTCATGACCGATCCCAAGGAGGGCGTGACCAAGAACGGCAAGCCCATCACCAAGGGCAAGTGCCCCGACTGCGGTACCACCATCTGCCGCATCGGCAAGGTCAAGTAGCTTTACGCATCAAGCGAAAGCATTCCCAGCGACCCTCTCCCGGGTCGCTTTTTTTTTTATTCCGTGAAAAAGGGACGGTCGCTTTTTCACATTCGGGCTCTGCCCCTACATCACCGCTGCGAGCGGCTGCACCTTCCCCAGCTCGTCCCCATGCGAGTCGAGTGCGTCCCAGAGGTCGACGTTGCGCTGCAGGTTCAGCCAATACTGCGGGGTCGTGCCGAACAGCCGTGCAAGGCGGATCGCCATATCGGGGCTCACGCCGCGTCGTTCGCGCAGGAGTTCGTTAACCGACTGCCGCGAAACGTGCAGCAAGCTAGCGGCACGCGCGACCGAAAGCCCGAAGTCGGGAAGGAACTCCTCGCGCAGCATCTCGCCGGGATGGGTGGGTTTGCGTGCTACGAGCATCATCTTGTCTGCATTCATCTTGCGCTCCTCAGTGATAGTCGCAGATTTCAACGTCGAACACATCTTCCCCTTCGAAGCGGAAGCAAATGCGCCATTTGCTGTTGATCGCGATGGCATGAAATCCTGTGTGGTCGCCTTTTAGCGCGTGGAGTTTGTTCCCCGGAGGGACACGGAGATCTTCCAGCCGATACGCCGCATCGATCATATCCAGCTTACGCAGCGCGCGGGGGATGATGGCGGGCGGAGTCCGTTTCGATTCCCCGTCGCAGAAAAGGCCTTCGATCTCTTTGTCTGCAAAGGATTTGATCATAGACGAATTGTAACGCGTCACGGTATGCGTGACAATTGCGAGATAGAAAGCGGGCAGAGAAAGCCTAGCTTCTTCCGTCTGCGATCATATCCTCCAACTCCCTGCGCGTGTGGACTCCGAATTTCTGATAGATGTGATGGAGGTGGGTTTTGACTGTGCTTTCGGAGATGAACATCACGTTGGACATATCGGAATTCGATTTCCCTTGCGAAAGAAGATGGAGTATCTCGGTTTCTCTCTCAGTAAGAGAGTACGAAACGCCCAGCGAGCTGATTTTTAGTTCGCGGTCGCAATCGTGGCAAGCGGAAGATTCCTGATTGTCGTTTTGAGGGTCGCGATGCTGCCAGAACGATCGCATCGAGTCTTCGGACATGAAGTAACAGCTCACCAGAACGACGGCGATAACCACTAGGGCGAACAGCACGGCGTAGCTTGTTGCGGAAAGCCTCATATGCAGGAATTCGCCGATGGCCGCCCCTAGAAAACTTGTGGCAAATTGCACGGCGCTCAACATCCCGAACAGACGCAATGCCGAAGCGCCAGTGCTGAAAGAGAGCGAGCATACTACGAGGAACAGCAGCATTCCCATCGCTGCGGAACCTGCGTCTAATACGATTCCGGAAATGCCCATGAGGGAGCTTGTGACGATGGAGGCGAGCAAGAAGCCTCCCACCATTAGGGGAAAAGCGATTCGATATAAGACGGCGATATTGAATTGCCGAGCATGGAACAAGATGAAAACGATGATCACCAATGCCGGGATCAGCGAAGCGAAGCGCGAATGCTCCGTTTCGATGGTGGAGGTGACGATGTTGCTGGTGAGGCTGTATACCGCAACAAACACAGCCGTGCGCCTCAGAAGAGGGACACGGCGTTTCGGGGGGATGGAAGGAGCGATGGTGGAGAGATGCTGCCGCTGCGCTCGCCAACAGGATAGACAGATGACGATGGGCAAAACGACGGAGAGAACGCCGATCCTGAATTCTCCCAAGTCCATTGTGAAGAAATAGAGAGCTAGCGAGATCGCAATGCAGACCGCGTTAAGAAACGAGGCTCTCACCGGGTTGAGCGTTGCGCATAGTTCTATCCATAAGGCCGAGACGAACACGATTCCCACGCTTCTAAACAGGAGCGCGGCGCAGGTGGCGATAGGTGCGAGGATGGGATGGGTAAAGGAAAAGGCAATCCAGATAGCGGCGTACGCGACTTGGGAAAGCGTTCCTGCGATGAGCATCCCGCGTCGTAGGCGACCGACTTCGGCGCGTCGTGCGAGCACGACTAGGACGATAGCGGCGAGCGTGCAAATGATATTGGAAATGCTAGTGGTGACGAACGGCGAAAAGCAGACCGAACCCAACGGATCCAATGCAGGGATGAGCTTTTGCAGCGAATAGCAGTAGAACAGCGCGGGGATTCCGGCAATAGCCTGTGTCGTTATACGGAATCCTCCCATGGTTGCACCCCCTTGATCATCCCTTAAGGGAACTCTATCCGATATAGCCTCCGATAGGGGGTTTATATCCTTCAATTTATCTAAATGGACCAGGTTAAATTGTTTGGAGGATGCGCTCTAGCCCCCTCAACCGGAACAATTTCCATGGAATAGTTCCGTCGCGCGCCAAAAGGAAGGAGGAGATGGCGCGCTCTGCCGTAAAGGAAAAGGATAGGGGGTGTTCGATGAACAAACAGGAAAGAAGGGCGGCTCAGGCGGAAAAAGACCGCCTCATGGACGAAAAGCTGCTCAAGGATTTCAATGATCCCGAAAAAAAGAAACGGCGCCGCCGCAACGTGCGCATCGGCTGGTGCATCACGCTGGCGATTTTGCTGATCGCCTCTGTGGTGAATTGGGGCATCATCAGCAGCTGGGGTAAGGTCGATATTACGCGTGTGACCATCCCCGGCGACGATGGCGCGAAATACAGCGGACTGGTGTACAGGCCCGACAATGCTACCGATGAAAACCCGGCGCCAGCGATCATCATGTTCCATGGCAATGCGGGCAATGCTCGCAACCACGAGTCGTGGGCGGTCGAGTTTGCTCGCCGGGGGTTCGTGGTCGTAGTGCCTGACCTGTATGGCGCTGGAGATTCCGAGGGCTATTTCGACGGTACGTTAAACAAGGAAGACTTTATTCTCGCAGGCGATGGGGACCAACGTGCACTGACCGACCAAGCCGATTTCTTCTATCGTTATATGCTGCAACTGCCCTTCGTCGATGATGAGAATATCATTTCATCCGGCCATTCGATGGGGAATAATGCAGCCTGCGGTTTGGGTGGAAAATACGATGCGAAAGCTATTTTGGGCGCGTCTCCTGGCCGTTACATCACCGAAGAATTTGAAAACTATAAGCATTGGGCGGAATACGATGGCGTGATTGTCACCTTGACCGGCGATGTCGAGCTTGGCAAGACGGAAGAAGCTCGTTGGGACACCACCCAGCAGCGTGCGCTTCCCGTCTTGCACCACTATGCCGATTATCAAGACGCAACCGAGGTTCAGCTGAATACCGAATACGGGTCGATCGCCGACGGAAGCGGATTCATCTTTATTTCCGAGCCTGAGCGCATCCACGAGGCGGCATTTGTCAGCACCACCACGGTTGGCAATTTGCTGAAGTATGGCCAAGAGGCCATCGGCGACGCGGTGCCGAATTACATCGATGCGAACGATCAAGTGTGGCCAATCAAGGACTACACCGGCCTGTTCGGCATCTTCGCTTGGGCGGCGTTCGTGTTCGCCACCGCTCTGCTGCTTATCGAGGAGGTCCCCGCTTTTGCGGCGGTCAAGCGCCCGTTGGCCCGTAATGTCGGTTTCCGCGGTACTGCATTGGCGATTGCCTCGCTCATCGGCCTTCTGGTTCCCTATCTGGTCATCAAGACGGACGCATTCGGAATCGTGGGCGGCCGGATCGCCTATAACCTGTACAGTGCCGGGTTCAACTTGGGCTACTCGAACATGGGCTTCGGCATCATCATCGGCCTGACCATCGTGTGCATCTTGGGCTTCATCGTGTTCATGCTCACCGAACGCAAGAAGAAGGGGATCACTGCCGACACGTTGGGACTGACCCCATACAACTACAGCGAGAAAGCTTCGCGCGGTGATCGCATGAAGGCGATCGCTGCCATGATCGTCAAGAGCGCATTGGTCGCGGCTATCGCAGTCGCCGTCGGTTTTGTCTACATGCAGTTGCAGCTGACGCTCACAGGCACCGACTTCTACGCATGGTTCTTTGGCGTGAAGGATCTGCCTGTCGATAAGATCGGTTCGTATCTGCCGTATCTGGCGGTGTTCCTGGTCGCATTCGTGTTCCTGTCTTTCGATATGAACATCATCCGCCGCCTGCCTACGACTGGTAACGAGACGAAGGACCTGTTAATCGCGATGGCTGTGAACTTGGTCATCGGCGTGACGGTGGTCATCCTTATCGTCGCCGTGAAGTGGTGGCTGCAGTCCATGGGATCGGCCGCCGACACGGGCCTGATTTGGAACATGGCTCTGGATACACAGCGCATCTGGGGCATGCCGGTGGGTATGACCGTGGCGGTGCTTGGGTCCACGTTCGTCTATAAGAAGACGGGCAACATCTGGCTGTGCGCGCTGCTGGTGGGCACCGTGGCCTGCATCATGGGCGTCCTTTACGGCCAAACTCGCTTCCACTATCTGACGTTCGTGTACTAAGGGCGTTGCTGCTAAAGCGGCTTCTTGTGTGAAGTGTAATCGCCGGCACCTCTTTTCCCTCCAGACGGTGCCGGCAAACGACGGGGCTCGGGTGGAAAACCCGGGCCCCGTCGTTTTATTCGACTTTCCGACAAGGAGAGCGCGATCCTTCGATCACCGGAAAGAGGGTGATCTCCGCTCCATTAATACGTAAGCCCGAACGCCCAAAGCGGGATGACGTTTCCGTGGCCGAACTCGATGTCATCTTTCACGATGTAGCCCCGCTCGGCGTCTTTGATCTGCGACCGGCCTTTGCTCTTTCCTCCGACCTCGAATGTCGTATCATCGATCTGGAAATCGGAGGTGGGAGGAGCTGTCACGAGATGCTTGACCCGCATCTGGTTCAGGAAGAATGTTTCCCGGACGGAGCCGATGTCCGCCTCCTTCTCTCCAAGGCAGTAGAGGATATTGGTGTTGTCCAGATACACTTTCTCTGCTTTTCCCAGCGCGCCAAGGCCGCTCGCCTGGGTTCGCAGCTGCGCTATCATCCCCGCCTTCTCCATATAGAGAAGATAGTCCTCCACGTTGTTTCGGCTGATGCCGATTTTGCCGGCAAGCTGAACCATGTTGGGCTTGAACGGAGCCAACGTGCTCACCACCGCCATAAGGCGTTTGAGCTTCCTGCCGGTTGCCGCCGTCATGCCTGCGTATTGGGGGATGTCAACCTCGAGGGTTCTCTCGATGACTTGCTCGAGCTCGGTGGGGAAGTCCACATCCATTCCGAACGGATAGTATCCGCGCCTCAGGTAGTCCCTGAACAGTGGAAGGGGATGCACGAGCCCGGGGATTTCTGCTGCATGGGAGAGGATCTCCGGAAGCGAAACGGCTTCAATCTCCATCCCGTGGCGGATGGCGAGGTATTCGCGGAAGGAGAGGCCTTGCAACAGGTATTTGGGCGCGCGTCTGCTTAGGTCTGCCTCGCCCTTCTCGATGTCCAAGACCGAGGATCCGGTGAAATACACATGAAGATCGGGAAGGGAGTCGTACATCATTTTCAGCTCGCGCGACCAGTTCGGGTACTTGTGCACTTCGTCGATGAAAAGGAACTTCCCGCCGTTTTTCACGAAAGACTCGGCGGTTTCGTAAAGCGTATGATCCGAAAAGTAAAGGTGGTCGGCGGAGAAGTAGAGGGTGTCCTCAAGCGAATGCTCTTCTTTGATGCGCTGCAGGAAAAGCGTCGTCTTGCCGACGCCGCGAGGACCAACGAGCCCGAGCATGTGGTTTTCCCAGGCTATATCGTTGAAAAGATACCGGTGGAAAGACGCGCTAGTCGAGGCGAGCTGCCGCCTCATATATTCGTAGAGTTGATCCATATTGCGCTCCTGGCGATATACTGCACTGTCATAGTGCAGTATATCGTAGAAAATGCACTGTGACAGTGCAGTATACGTGAAAAAATGCACTGTAGCAGTGCATTTGGACGATTCTTCTCGCAGGAAGCGCCGCCGAACACCGGCTGGTCTCGTTCCTAGGCAACGCCCCTAGTCGCGTTCCATCCCCTCAAGCACGTCCGCGGCGAGCTCGACGGCGGCCGCGATGCAGTCCTTGCAGATGGGGAGGGGCTTTTGATCGCTGGGATCCTGCGCGCGGATCTCGGAGCACACGGTGGTGCCGAAGCGCTCGCGGAACGCCGCGACCAGCGGCTTCACCAGCTCGTAGGTTTCCTCTTTGCTGGTGGGGTCGGCGCATCCGCGGCTGTTCGCTTGGCCGATGGCCATGGCGCCGCCGAGCAGCGCGCCGCAGGTTTCGGTGTGGCCGCCCAGCCCGCCGCCCAGGCCCTCCGCCAAGCGGAAGCACCCGTCCTCGTCTGCCCCATGGAGCGTCGCCAGCGTGCAGGCGACGGCTTGCGCGCAGTTGAAGTTGCGCCCGTGCAGTTGCTCGGCGTGCCGGGCGAGCGCCGCTCTGTCATAGCTGACGCTGTTGGATCGAGACGTGGCTTCGGGCATGGCCGTTCTCCTTCCGGCTTGCAATCGGCTGCAGGCAAGACTGCTTCCATCTATCTCTCGATTTCGATTGTAGCAAGCGCGCAAAGCTGGCGGCTTGACAGTGGTGAAACCAAAACTGTAAACTTGTAAACAACCGAGCGGCAAGGAGGACGCCATGCCGACGAAAACATTCGCAGGTCGAACGGACGAGAAAAACCTCGCATACATAAACGCCGTCACCCAAGCGCAGTTCGGCCTGTCATACGGGCAGTATTGCAGCTCCGTGCTGATCGACGCGGTCAAGCAAGGTGCCGAGCTCCCACGTCCGGGCACTTCCGATGCCGCATCGCGCCGCAAAGCCGCCATCGCGAAGATGAAGCGTCTTTCCCAGGCTCCTAAGAATAAAGAGATAGGGCTCATGTCCGACGACGCCATCAAAGATCTGATCGCGAGCCGCTATGAAAGCTAAAGCACTCCTCGATACTAATATCCTCCTCGATGCCGCCATGAGCGAACGCCCGGGATGGGAGGCGGCGACTTTGCTGCTCGATGAGGTCGCCTATGGCTCGCTGGAGGCTTGCATCGCGGCCACCTCCCTTAAAGACGCATACTACGTCTTGGCGAAATACATGGGGGAGGAGGCTGCTAGGGAGTATGTCGAGGCGGCGATGGATGCGTTTCACCTGGTGCCCGTCGACGAGGCCGTCTGTCGATCCGCTATCGAATCAGGGGAACCCGATTTCGAGGATGGAATCGTGCGGGCTTGCGCGGAAAGCGTGGGAGCCGATTTCATCATTTCCCGCGACGAGGGCGCTTTCCTCAAGGCGAACGTGCGCAAATTGTCGGCTCGGGAATACGTCGATCTGTTCTGCGAAACGGAAGAAGTGGAAATATAGCCCGAAGCGCGTGTCGGCGACGCGATCCGCCGCTGCCCGTTGCCTAGTGCGTCGAGCCGGAGTCCTCGCCGTTAAGGTGCGCGTGGGTTTCGATGCCGTCGAACAGGTCGGAAACGCTCATGCCGAGGCCCGACGCGATGCGTTCGATCGTGTCCAGCGACACGTTGCGCCGCCCGTTCTCCAGCTGGATGATATACGCCTTGCTGCGGCCCACCATCAGGGCAAATTCCCGGGTAGAAAGGCCGGCCTGCTCGCGAAGCGCGCGCACTCGCGCGCCGAATTCTATTTCAATGCGTTCACTCATGCGGCGTAGCATACGCTACGGGTATTTCGAATCGGGGCATGATGGTAAACCTTAATGGAAAAAGATAGATATTGTAGCCCGTTCGAAACAAAGGGCCGCCGCGTACCGTCGCGCATGCCTTGACAAATACCCCCATGGGGTATATAACGCACCCAATGGCAACATACCCACCAGGGGTATACGAAAGAGGTGCGAGATGTCGAAGAATTGCGAGACGCCGAACGGGTGCCATCACAAGCAGACCCCGCGTTCCGCCGAGTTCCAAGCCGATCTGAAGAAGCGCCTCAACCGCGCGATCGGCCAGCTGAACGGCGTGAAGGACATGCTCGACGACAACCGCTACTGCGGCGACGTCCTCATCCAGCTCGCTGCGGCGGAAAGCGCCGTCCACAACGTGTCGGCGCTCCTGCTGCAGGACCATCTGGAAACCTGCGTAGTCGAGCAGATCCAAAGCGGCAACACCGAGGTGATAGACGAGGCGATGCAGCTGATCAAGCGCTTCGCGCGGTAGGGGGAAGAAGGAAGACCAGCTATGAAGCAGACGTTCGACGTGACAGGCATGACCTGCGCGGCATGCTCGGCACGCGTGGAGAAAGCCTCCAACAAGGTGGAAGGCGTGCAGCAGGCGACGGTGAACCTGCTGAAGAACTCGATGGAAGTCGAATACGACGGCAAACCGGAAACCATCGCCGCCATCTGCGCCGCCGTGCAGAAGGCGGGCTACGGCGCCGCCCCGCGCGTCGACTCCGTCACGGTCTCCGGCACCGCCGCTCAACCCGCTGCGCCCGGCGCGCCCGCTATCGGTAACGCGCGCCAGACCGCCGCCGCCAAGGAGGCGAAGCAGGTGCGCACGCGCCTGATCATATCGTTCGTCTTCACCATCCCGCTGTTCTACCTGTCCATGGGCCACATGTTCGGCTGGCCGCTGCCCGCCGTGTTCCTGGGCGATCGGAACGTGCTAGTGTTCGCGTTCACCCAGTTCCTGTTGCTGCTGCCCGTCATCTTCGTGAACTTCAAGTTCTTCCGCGTGGGCTTCACCACGCTGGCGCACGGCGGCCCCAACATGGACTCGCTCATCGCGCTGGGCTCCACGGCGTCCACCGTGTACGGCATCGCCGCCATCTACCGCATCGCCGCGGCGCTGGGCGCGGGCGACGCCTCAACGGCCCATGCGGCTGCGATGGACCTGTACTTCGAATCTGCGGCGATGATCCTCACGCTCATCACGCTGGGGAAGTACTTCGAGGCGCGCGCGAAAGGCAAAACGACCGACGCCATCTCGAAGCTGATGGACCTCTCTCCCAAAACCGCCGTCCGCCGCCGCGCCGACGGGGCGGAGGAGGAAATCCCCGCAGATCAGGTACGCCCCGGCGACATCCTCGTGGTGAAGGCAGGCGAGGGCATCCCCGTAGACGGCACGGTAGTCGAAGGCGCGGGTACCGTGGACGAGTCGGTCATCACCGGCGAGAGCGTTCCTGTGGAGAAAGCTCCGGGCGACGCAGTGACCGGCGCCACCATCAACCGCACCGGCTGGTTCGCCATGTGCGCCGAGCGCGTGGGCGCCGACACCACGCTGGCGGGCATCATCCGTCTGGTGGACGAGGCAACCAGCTCCAAAGCCCCCATCGAGAAGATGGCCGACAAGATCTCGGGCATCTTCGTGCCGGCAGTCATCGCCATCGCGCTGGTCACGTTCGTCGTGTGGCTGGCCATCGGCGGCACGTTGGCGCAGGCGGCCAACCACGCCATCAGCGTGCTGGTGATCAGCTGCCCCTGCGCGCTGGGGCTGGCGACGCCCACCGCCATCATGGTGGGCACGGGCCGCGGCGCCACCAGCGGCATTCTGGTGAAATCTGCCGAGGCGCTTGAGACGGCGTGCGCGGTGAAGACCGTCGTGCTGGACAAGACGGGCACCATCACCGAGGGTCGCCCGCAGGTGACCGATGTGATCGCCACCGCCGATGACGGCGGCGCGGCCGAAGCCGAAGTTGCCCCCGCCGCCACCCCCGACAGCACTGCTGCTGGCGCTGCCCGCGTGGCTGACAGCGAAGTCTCCCTGCTGCAACTAGCCTACAGTTTGGAGCGCAAAAGCGAGCACCCGCTGGCGCAGGCCGTAGTCGCGTTCGCGGAGCAGCGCGGCATCCAGGCGGTCGAAGTCGCAGGGTTCTCCCAAATCCCCGGCGGCGGCCTTGCGGGGACGATCGACGGCGAGGAATGCCTCGCCGGCAACGCACTCCTCATGGAGGAGCGCGGCATCCCCACCGAGTGGGCGACCCGAAGCGCCGAACACCTCGCCGACGATGGCAAGACCGTGCTGTACTTCGCGCGCGGCGGCAGGCCGGCGGGCGTCATCGCCGTGGCGGACGTGGTGAAACCCACCAGCGCCGCCGCCATCGCGCAGCTGGGGCGCATGGGGGTGGACACCGTCATGCTCACCGGCGACAACCAGCGCACTGCCGCCGCCATCCAGCGGCAGGTGGGCGTGGGGCGTGTCATCGCCGGCGTGAAGCCCGACGGAAAGGAGAAGGTCATCCGCGACCTGGCGCAAAGCGGGCGCGTTGCCATGGTGGGCGACGGCATCAACGACGCCCCGGCGCTCGCACGCGCCGACGTGGGCATCGCCATCGGCGCGGGCACCGACATCGCCATCGACAGCGCTGACATCGTGCTGATGCACAGTGACCTCGCCGACGTGCCGGCCGCCATCGCCCTGTCGCGCGCCGCCATGCGCAACATCAAGCAGAACCTGTTCTGGGCGCTGTTCTACAACGCCATCTGCATCCCCGTTGCGGCGGGCGCGCTCTCCGGCATCGGCTTCAACCTGAACCCGATGATCGCGGCGGCGGCGATGTCGCTCAGCTCGGTGTGCGTGGTCAGCAACGCGCTGCGCCTGCGCACGTGGAAGCCCGACCCGCTCGAGCCCGTGACGGCCGAGCTGTCGGATGGCACTGCCGCCACGGAGGGAACCGCTGCGCCCGCACCCGCGCCCGCCGAGCGCGCGGGAGCCGCACCCGCGCCCGCAACGAGCGGATCCAACGCCGGAGCCCCCGGCGAGGAACATAGGGAAGGTCCCGAACAATCCGAAAATCCCGAAAGGAAGGAGACCGTCATGGAGAAGACCCTGCATGTGGAGGGCATGATGTGCCAGCACTGCGTCGCCCGCGTGAAGAAGGCGCTGGAAGCCGTCGAGGGCGTGGAGGAAGCCGTTGTCGATTTGGACGCCAAGACGGCGGTTGCGAAGCTTTCCGCCGACATCGCCGACGACGTGCTGGTGAAGGCCGTCACCGACCAAGACTACGAAGCGGAGATCGTGGCGTAGGAGCCGATCTATCGGCGAACCCTGTGTCGGCCCCTGTCCTTCGGCAAACCTTCGATTTCGTCACGGTGCCGTCTCGCCGATATCGACGAGACGGCATTCACGTATCTTCAGATTGACAGAGCCAGATACGGAAGGACATATATGGACAACGTCATATATGTCCATATATGTCCATATATCAGACTGGATTCGCGGGGACGTACTTGCGTGCTCGGGTATTGCCGACAGGACGTAAGGCGCCGCTCGCTACCAGTTTCGAGAGCTCTCGTTGCGCGGCTTTGTGGGGAATCTTCAGGTCTTCTCGTACATCGACCGTTGTGACGAACCCCTTCTCGTTAATGAGCCGGGCAACCAAATCGGAGAGGGCGGGATCGATTTGAGCCTCGCGATTCTCTCTTGTCAGGAAAACGCGCGCTCGGAACACATTCCCCTCGATGAGAATGGGGTCTTTCCCCGAATAAAGACGTGCATATTTCAAAAGATTTTTCGAGCCGGAACCTAATTCTTCCGCTCTCCCTGTGTTGTTGAAGAAATTGGCGATAAGGGGATTTTTGGGCATGGGGTTGAAAGAGGTCAGGTCGAGGGGTCCGTCATACAAAGCTTTGCTGCCGTTTTCGGTGACGATCTCTTCCTGCGTTATGGTCACCCTTGCAGGAAAAGAAGAAGAATACTCGCGATGGATGAGAGTATTGGAAATCAATTCTCTTATGATGATGTCGCGTGGGCTTATCGCCTGACCGTCTTCGAGATAGAACATATCGTTTATATGCTTCGCGCAGAAGTCTCGTAAAAGGCGATAGGCGCGCAGCAGGTTGCACTTGACGATGTCTCTGTCATCGTAGCGATCGGCGTTTGAGGCGCGGAACACTGCATCAGTTTTATACGCGGGCAGGATGGATGCGATTACCTCCTCCCTGCCCAAGAGGAGAACCGCAGCCAAATTGAATCCCTCCTCGCCAGTGGCGTAGTTTTTCGAATACAAGCTGGCGCTTTTGAGGAGCTCTTCGTTGTTCATGTGCGTCCATGGATGGTTCGGCCTCTTTATTGACGCCTGGGCGCGAACGTCATCCAGCAAGTCCAACTCAAGGTCTGACGAATCGATGTAGGGGAAGATTCTCTGTTCGGTGTAGGTTGTCTGTTTGCGCAAGTAGAGCGAGCTTATTTGCGCATCGAGTTTAAGGGCGATGTCGGCATCCGCCAAGCGGTCATAGATCACGTTTTTAAATGAATGGACAAAAGCATCTGCTGGAGTCCAAATCCTGATCACACGCTTTCCCTTGTAGTCAAAGGCATCAAACTCGACCACAGCGGAAGGGGAGAAAACCTTTGGGTTGTTGATGACGGAAGCTATATTGCGCTGTATGTCCAGGGTTGCCGCCTCGGATATCCCGCTGACATTGCCGTTGTTTTCAACCCCTAGAAAAATCTGCCCTCCAGTATGGTTAGCGAATGAGCAGATGGTTTCGAACGTATCTGGACTCGCTTGCCCACCGCATCGTTTGAATTCAATCGATGTTCCCTCGCCTGATTTGAGGATCTTTTCGAATTCTCGTATGTCCATATCGCCCCAAGCCTCTCTTTATCGATTCGGATAAGCGGGTAAAGCGACGGAGCCTAATGCTGCGACGTTGCTGGTGCGCGGTAGCGCCTCGATTCGCAGAGGAGAAGTCTCTAATGCCTGGTTTTCATTATATGGACAACGTCATATATGTCCATATATGTCCATATATAAGCCGCCTGCTTCACTGGAAGGGAGGGCGCGAAAAGGGTAGTATTTTCAGCTGCGCAAAATGCCGCCGGGTTCGCGATCGTCTCCACGAAACGCATCGGCGGCGATCGGAGGGGAGAGCGCGCGGCGCGCGAGGAGAAGGTGGGGGAATGCAGGTAAAAATAGACGAGTCTAGCCTTCCCGTTTCCGCCGTTCCCGCGCAGACCGACCGCACGGGCTTCCTGCAGGGGCTGTTCTGCTACCTGATATGGGGCTTCATGTCGCTGTACTGGAACCTGCTGTCGGCGGTTCCGGCGCTGGAAGTCCTCAGCTGGCGCATGGCGTGGTCGGCGGTGTTCGTCATCCTGCTGTGCGTGGCGGTCAAGCGCACGCGCTTCCTCTACCTGCTGAAGGATCCCCGCGCGGTGCGCACGTTCGTCGCATCGGGACTCATCATCACGGTGAACTGGGGCGTCTACGTGTGGGCGGCCAGCACCGGGCACGTGCTGGAGACCAGCGTGGGCTACTACCTGTGCCCGCTGTGCAACATCGCGCTAGGCATGCTGGTGTTCCGCGAGCGCCTGACGCCCATGCAGCTTGTCGCCACCGCGCTCGCCGGCGTCGGCGTGGTGTTCTTCCTGGTGGTCAACGGCGGTGACATTTGGATCGTGCTGGCGCTGGCCGTCTCGTTCAGCGCGTACGGCGCGGTGAAGAAGCGCGGCTATCCCGCGCTGCCCGGTATGGCGTTCGAGTCGCTGCTCACCGGCGTGCTGGGCTGCGTGATGATAGCCGCCGCGGCCGTGTTCCCCTGGGTGTGGCAGCTGACGCCCGCCGTCCCCAACGCCATCGCGGTGCACGATCCCACGCTGCTCATCGTGCTGCTCGTGGGCAGCGGTGTGGCAACCGCCGTTCCCCTGCTGCTGTATTCGGCGGCGGCGAACCGCATCAGCATGACGATGATCGGCTTCCTGCAATACGTCAGCCCCACCATGTCGCTGGTGCTGGCTGTGGCGTTCTTCGGCGAGGAGTTCACGCTGGCGCACGGCGTGTGCCTGGGACTCATCTGGATCGGCATCGTCGCCATCGCCATCGAGACCGCCGTCCGCGTCCGCCGAGCAAGCGGCCAAGCGCAGTAGGGGAGCGCGACCCCTTCTGGCAAAGGGAAGCGTTCGCTCCCGCGCCGCTGTATGCGCGCGAAACGAGCAAAGATGCTCGGCATTCGCCCGCTCCCCTGCGTGCTGGTATCATGAAACGGTACGGTAAAAACTCGCGGCAGGAGGCCCCCATGGAGCAGTACAAGCAGGAGTTCATCGAGTTCATGGTCGAAAGCGACGTGCTGAAGTTCGGCGAGTTCACGCTGAAAAGCGGCCGCAAATCCCCGTTCTTCATGAACGCTGGCGCCTACGTGACCGGCCAGCAGCTCAAGCGCCTGGGCGAGTACTACGCCCGCGCCATCCACGACAACTTCGGGCTGGACTTCGACGTGGTGTTCGGGCCCGCCTACAAGGGCATCCCGCTGGCGGTGGTTACGGCCATCGCGCTGCACGAGCTGTACGGCAAAGAGGTGCGCTACTGCTCCAACCGCAAGGAAGTGAAGGACCACGGTGCCGACGCGGGCAACCTGCTGGGCAGCGAGCTGCACGACGGCGACCGCGTGGTGATGGTCGAGGACGTCACCACGTCCGGCAAGTCCATCGACGAGACGTACCCCATCCTCATGGGCGCCGCCAAGGTGGACGTGAAGGGTCTCATCGTGTCGCTCAACCGTATGGAAGTGGGCAAGGGCGGCGTGAAGACGGCGCAGAAGGAAGTGCAAGAGAAGTACGGCTTCCCCGTTGCTTCCATCGTCAGCATGGTCGAGGTCACCGAGTACCTGCACAACCGCGAGGTGCAGGGGCTCGTCGTCATCGACGATGCGGTGAAGGCCGCGCTGGACGCCTACTACCAGCAGTACGGCGCGAAGGAGTAGGCTCGCCGATCGACGGCGATGTCCAAACGTCGCTCGGAGGCGGCGCGTCTTGCGGCTGGGATCCCGCGCTGCGCCGCCTAGATGCTCACGATGCCGTAGTCGAGCCCATGTTCCTCCTTCATGATGTCGAAGAACTCATCGCAGCTGACTGCCGGGACAAGCGGGCTCTCGAAATCGCCTCCGTTTCTCGTGATGATGTAGCTCGCCCCCAGCCGCAGCGCGATCTCGAACAGCAGCGCGTCCTCGGGATCGCGCCACGACGACGTCAGCATCAAATCGACCTCCCGATCGCTTGCGGGGAACACCTCGACGAACTTCCTCACCCCGCGAAGCCGCTCTAGCGTCGAGGGGATCAGGGACGGCTTCCCCCCGTCCGAGAGGATGTAGATCAGGTCGGTGAACTGCGATGCCGACGCCCACAGCTCGAACTCCCCGGCATAGCCCGCCACCATCAGGAGGCGGACTTTCTCGTAGAAGGGATCCCGCCTGTTCAGATAGTCGACGAAGATGTTCGTGTCGACCAGCAGCTTCATCTTGGTCATCTACAGCAGCCCCCTTGCCCGCAAGCGATCGGCTCGGATCTGGGCATCGGACATCCCGTCGAAGCGCGACTCGCGTTTTTCCGAAAGGGAATCGACGAAGCGGGCGGCAAGTTCCCAGTCGCGTTGCGAGGCGCCCGCATCGCCCGTGAGGAAATCGACCGAGTCGTCTTCGATGATGCGGTCGTACAGAAGGTTGATCGCCTTCGACGCGGTGAGGTTGCTTCGCTGCAGCACCTTGCCGCCCCGCTTCTTCTTGCCTTCGCTCATGCGCCCGGTGACCATCGCCGTCTCCATGTCTCCCCCCTTCCGTCGCCAGCATGCCGCTCCCATGCGAAGCTCCCAACGCACGGGAGCCCAAGCAGATCGTGTGATGGCGGCCGCCGCGCCCATGCGAAGGTTCAGCCATGGAGGCGCTGCACCGCCACTAAGGCGATTGTATACGTACAACACGAAAAGTACAACCATAATCG
This sequence comes from uncultured Coriobacteriaceae bacterium, assembly GCA_900550385.1. Classification (GTDB taxonomy): domain Bacteria; phylum Actinomycetota; class Coriobacteriia; order Coriobacteriales; family Eggerthellaceae; genus Aphodovivens. The sequence continues at coordinate 28,952 of URRZ01000016.1, forward strand.
ATCATGAAACGAGGCTCGAATCCGGCTGGGAAAATGTGCCGGATCGGGCCCCTAGTTCTTTTTGAGAGCGCATTCATGCCATTTCTGGCGCAATACCCCCCTCTTGAACTATAATTAACCGGATTTGACAGTCAACCAGTATAGGGATTATCTCGCTTCCTCGAGCTGCGGAAACTCGCGTCGGCCATGAACAAATGGCG
>URRZ01000017.1 GCA_900550385.1 uncultured Coriobacteriaceae bacterium
AGGAAGAAGGGCGTGAAGGGAGCGAAGAGCGTTGCTGCCTAGGCTAGCCCCTTGTCACACAAACTACCGAAGCCTCCATTTTTGGCGTTCTTTTCCCGGAAAACTGCACAACGCGTTGCCGCCCATGTCGCAGTTTTTCGGGAAAAGAACGACTAGGATCCTGCCTTGGCGCCGCTGCTCTTTTGCAGGACGATTTTCTGCAATTTCAGCATCAGCGGTGGATTCTGCGATGGAACTGTCGCGTCAGCGGATCTGCCGAGGCGCGACGTGCGACGGATGTGCTTGGCGGTCTTTGCCTGCGACATGCAAATTATCTGTTCAAGGTTTGGCCTCGGCGTTACAATTTCGCATTCTTGCGCGACCAACGCGCGCAGATTTCTCTATACTGCATAAAGAGAGAAAGAGGAAGGGAAATCGCTATGGTGCGCACTTCGTTGAATCGCGCGATCTCGCTGCTGTTCGCCGCCTGCTTCGTTGCGGCAGCGCTCGCATTTGTCGGAGCTTCGCCGGCCTATGCTGCGGACGGTCAGGTGACGGTGACGGTGGAGGCCAACCAGCCCATGGGCGTGGTTGATGTGGTCGAGGGAGATTCCGGCGCCGATGCTGGAAGCGCTGATGCAGAGTATCGCACGACCATCACGCTGCAGAACGTGGAGCCGGACGGTGGCATGGTACACTTTGCCGCTCGAGCCACCGAGCCTTTCGGCTATATCAAGTCGATAACGATCAGCTGTGGCGGGGAAACGTACGAGGTGGCGTCCTGCAAGCAGGGTGATCCCGTCGGCGATTTCTACAATGTTAGGTCTGGCTATCTCGACAAGAATAAGAGGGTCCTCCACATAGATTCTCTAGGCAGCAGCTCGTATCCGAATGTGACGTATCCAAGTGCAGCGCCGGGCGAGTCCTACAAACGCTCTGCCAGCTTCAAGCTGTCTCATATCGAAAGCGGTGTCACCATCAAAGTCGAATGCGAGTCGACGCAGCAGCAGGCGCTGGCGTTCCATCGAAACTACGACGAGTCCGATTCGGACACCGTGGGAACTCCCCATTACTACCATTACGGAGAGCAGCTGGGAGACACCCCCGCCGTTCCCGCGCGCGAGGGCTACACGTTTCTAGGCTGGGCGACTACTCCTGATGGCCAGCCTGAGGAGTGGAACCCCGAGGCTCTCATGTACGGCGAGAGTTTGAACTTCTACGCGATCTGGCAAAAGAACGAGGAATCGCAGCCGCTTCCTCCTGCGGAAAGCGAGGAAGATGCTGGTGGCAACGACTCTTCCGAAAAGGATGACGAAGCCCCCAGCGAAGATGAGCCCTCCACTTTGGCCAAAACAGGTGACGGCATGACGGCTTCCGCAACGGCAGCGGTTGCCGGTGCCCTCGCCTCCTCGGCGATTGCCGCCGGCGCGCTTGCCTGTTCGCGTCGTCGCAGCGAGCGCTAGCCGGAAGCTGCACAAGAGGCGCGGTGAGCGCTGGCATCCAGACAAACCGCATCCACCTTTCGAATCGCTCAGGACGAGGGGCGGCCGCCCAAGTGGCGGCCGCCCTCTATTTGGAGGGTCAGCTCGCCCAGCATGCGCTGAGCGGGCTTGGTCGAATCAGGCGTTTCCGCCGAATTCTTCTAGGCGTAGAAGTACGTGATGTAGTGGAAGCGGGTGCTGCCGTATAGCACGCCCATGATGCAGGCGATGGTGCCCACCAAAAGCGCGCACAGCCAGATATTGCCCGTCTTCTTGTAGATGAAGGTGGAGTCGGCGGTGGCAACCGTCATGCCCACGGGCAGGCCCCAGATGCGCTGGGTGTCCAGCCCCATGCCCCACAGCCAGTTCGTGTCGGCGGGGCTCGCCATGGACTGCAGCCACCACTTCACAGCAACGATGACGATGACCATCGCGATGCCTAGCGCGACGTTCACGGTCATGGCGATGATGAGGTCCTTCGTCTCGTTTCCGGTCGTGGGCAGGCGGCGGATGACGTTCATGTCGATGGACAGCACCACGAACGCCAGGATGAACACCGCCAGATAGTTCAGGTAGCAGGGAACCTTGTCGAGGGGCAGGTCCTTCACGCCGAAGCCCATGTTCGAGAAGCCTAGGTTGAACCCGGCGTCCCACAGGTTGACGTACTTCTCGCGGCCCACGATGCCGAACGTGTCGGTCTTGATGACCAGGTAGGGCGCCAACAGTGCCACTAGGCTGGCGATGACCAGGCCCGTGCCGCGGAAGCCGACGTTGCGCGCCAGCGGACGGCGCACGACGGCGAAGGCGCACCTGCACCACATCTACCAGAAGCTGGGCGTGCATACGCTCAAGGAGCTTACGGCGTTGGTACGCTCGGAGCGCGCGGGGCGAGGTGTTGGGCGGGAGCGTAGGGCTGGAGATGCTCTGCGGTTATGGGCTCCGGGCGCCGGATGCTGGGTATCGGGGCTCTTGCTTCAGTGCTGATAGTCGGCCTGCCCAAAAAACTGTCCGCATCTCCCCGATCCGTGCAAAATCCGGCAAACCGCGCAACTCGACGCGGTCCATGTAGCAGTTTTCCCGGAAAAGTACGGGCTGGTGCGCCGACTGCGCGATGCGGGCAACCCGGCATGCTTCCTATCAGGCGTTTCTCGAAGGCGGTCGGAACATCGGCCGCCTTCGCCGTTCTTTTCTCGGAAAACTGCACAGCGCAGTTCCGTCTATGTCGCAGTTTTCCCGTTTTTGCACGTCTGCCGCGGTTGCTGGCCGGGTCCTGCTGCACGCCGCCTGCGCGACCTTGCGCGGCGTCCGGCTCGACGCTTTCTTCCACGCTATAGTCAACCCTGCGAATAATGCCATATGTGAATAATCAAGATATGACTATTCATCTGGCGAAACAATCATAGTTTGAATGTTAGGTGAATAATACGTCGACACAAGGCCGTCCCGTGCTGCGAACCCCTATAGTATGCGCCGTTGCGAAAAATGAGAAGGAAAGAAGGACACGCCATGAACGAAGCAACTGCCGCGCTGGCGCAGATGAAGAAGGCCAGCAAGCTCACCCGCCTCGCGTTCCGCAAGATGGGCCCGAAAAGCTACAAGCGCGGCCAAGGCGCGCTGCTGAACGCCCTGCTGGAGAACGACGGCACCACCCAGCGAGAGCTGGTGAAGATCCTCGGTTGCGACCGCGGCCAGCTGAAGGACATCGTGAAGAAGGCCGAGCGCAACGGCTACGTGACCATCGGCGACCACGCCGACAAGCACACCTACACCGTCAGCCTCACCGACGAGGGCAAGCGGATCGCCCAGAAGCGCGTCGCCGCCAACGACAAGGTGGCCGAGGACATCCTGAGCTGCCTGTCCGAGGAAGAGGTCGCGCAGCTGAACGCCATCACCGAGAAGCTGATCCTGGGCATCAAGGATAAGGGCGTCAACGGTAAGAAGAAGGGCCGCAAGGCTCATCATCACTGCTGCCACTGCTAGGCAAGACGGTCGGGTCCTTCGTCGGCGCTTGCGCGCGGCGAATGCGACAAGCGAATGCATCGACGGGAGAGACGACAAAAGGCGCGTTGCTTTCGGGCGGTGAACGAAGCCGAGGTTGAACAGCCTCCCATTTCTTGGGCAAGGGAGAAAAGCCCGGGAAATGGGAGGCGTTCCTGTATTGATCGGCCTGCGGCGAAGGAGCAGCAAGCTGTCAGCGATACCGAATCGTCCAATCGATGGTGCGAGCGTGATCGGGCCCCGTCCAACCCGTCAATCGCGTAGCTTGCGACGGACGGCGACGATGGCTACTGCAGCGGTCGCCCCCAAAGCGCTCAGCAGGCAGGTTGCAAGCGGTGCTGTCCCGTCGCCGGTTTTCGCCAGTGCCGAGGCGCCCTTCTGCTGGGAATCGGTGCCGGTTGGATTGCTGCTTGGGTCGTTATCCTGCTTTTCGGGTGCGTTCTGGCCCGAGTTGTCGCCGGGTTGGCTCGGCGGATTCTCTTCGGGGCTTTCGGGAGGCTCTGCCGACTCGATCTTCTCCCAAACGGCGTAGAATGCGACATCTTCGTCGGGCATAGGGGTGGACCCGTCCCAGACGATCGGTTCTGTCGCATCGGGCGATGCCGCCCATCCGAGGAACCGGTAACCGTCACGTTGGGGCGCCTGCGGCGCTGCGCCTAGTGGTGTGCCTGCGGCGGTCTGCACACTGCTCACGATATCGTCCGCGCTGCCGTCGTTGGCATGGAAGACAAGGTCGTGCGATACGGCGGGCTCCGGTTCGGCAGGCTCCCAGATCGCATACCATGTTTCGGACTGGGTGAGGGTGTCGGCGGGATCCCATTGGACAACAAAGGGATGTTCGCGATCGCGGCTCCATCCGACGAACCGGTAGCCGTCGCGCTGGGGCACGGTGGGCTCGGGGCCGATCTCCTCGTACCGGTAGACCTGGCGGGTTTCGAGGATGGTGGGGTCGGAGGCGTCGAAATTGCGGTAGACCGTCAGCGTGAACGGATCCACTTTGTGATATACGGCGGTGATGGCGAGGTCGTCTTCGATGCCGGCAAGGCCGCAGCTGATATTGATGTTGCCGCCTATACCATAGCTAATCAGGCTAACGGACGAGCTGTTCATCTGGAATCCCGCGCTAGTCCCATCGAAGGAGAACTCGTAGTCATCGAGGTTGATCTGGCCGATGCGGTAGGTGTGCGTCCCGTCGGAGATGTCGATGTATTCGAGGTAGCTGTAGTGCGTTTGGGGCGAGAAGGCGACGTAGATCTTTTCGCCGCTTATCGTAACGGAGGTTTCCGCCGGGCAGGAGCTGTCGGCTTTCACGTTGAGGTCGGTTTCGCTTACGGCGACATGGCCTGTTCCGCGGGTGTTTATGGTGACGGTGGGCTGCGGCTCCGCATGCGCCGGCACGACGCCGATCAAGGAGAGAAGGCCTGCCATCACGAGAGTTGCGAGGAAGAATGCCCCGGCGGTTCTCATCGAGGTCCGTTCCATACGTGCTCCTTTCGTCTTCATGGTCAGTATGAAACGGAATGCGCATCTGGGAATGCGCGGCGAGGTCAAGTTAAGGTAAAACTTCCGGCATCGTGGCGATGCCCGCCGGCGCGATAGGCGCGCTAGGCGAGCCTGTGCACGTTAGAAGGGCGTTACAGGTTCAGCGGTCCCCGTCGGAGAAGGCGCCGTTGTGCCATAATCGTGAAGTCGGAATAGCATGTCGTCGGCTTGCGGGAGCAGCGCGTTCGGCCGTGCCGGGCGGCGTGGTGCGAGGGAAGGGATACGGACATGATCAACCAGAGGATGCTGGCGCTAGGCAACGAACCTTCCGCCATTCGCGAGTTGTTCGCCTACGGCCTGGCACGTAAGGCGGAGATCGGCGCCGACAAGGTGTTCGACTTCAGTCTGGGCAACCCGTCCATTCCGGCACCCGATGCCGTGCGGCAGGCCATCCTCGACGCGCTGGACGAGCCCGCGTGCGCGCTGCACGGCTACACGCCCGCTCAGGGAACGCCTGCCGTGCGTAAGGCGGTTGCCCACAGCATCCTGCGCCGCCACGGATTCGAAGTGTCACCCGACCGCATCTACATGACCGCAGGCGCCGCTGCCGGCCTGGCCATCGCGATCGCCGCGGTGACCGATCCGGGCGACGAGGTCATCGTGGTGGCTCCGTATTTCCCCGAGTACAAGGTGTTCATCGAGAGCGCCGGCTGCACTTGCGTCGAGGTGTCCGCGCGCGCCGACGATTTCCAGCTGGACGTCGATGCCATCCGCACTGCCATCACGCCCAAGACTAGCGCCGTCATCATCAACTCGCCCAACAACCCCACCGGCGCGGTGTACGACCGCGCGTCGCTTACGGACCTGGGCCGCGCCCTGCGCGATGCGGAAGGGGCGCACGGCACGCAGATCCACCTGATCAGCGACGAGCCGTACCGCGAGATCGTCTACGGTGCGGAAGTCCCGTGGGTGCCCCAGTTCTACGCGCGCACGATCGTGTGCTACTCGTATTCGAAGTCGCTCTCGCTGCCGGGCGAGCGCATCGGCTGGCTGCTCGTGCCGGACAGCGCGGAGGAATACGCCGCCGTCTGCGGCGCGGGTCGCGCCCTGGGCTTCGTGTGCGCGCCGGCGCTGTTCCAGCGCGTGGTGGAGAAGTGCGTCGACGAGCCCAGCGACGTGGCCGCCTACGCCGCCAACCGCGAGCTGCTGACGAAGGGGCTCTCCGAGCTGGGCTACGAATACGTGGAGCCGCAAGGCGCGTTCTACCTGTGGGTGCGCGCGCTGGAGCCCGACGCCCAGGCGTTCGCCGAGCGCGCGAAGGCGCATGAGCTTCTGCTGGTGCCCTCCGACAGCTTCGGCGCGAAGGGCTGGGTGCGCATCGGCTATTGCGTGGACGCCGACGTCATCCGCAACAGCATGCCCGCGTTCAAGGCGCTCGCCGAGGAATATCGCGGCTAGATGAGCGCCAGCAGCTCGTCCACCGCTTCCTCTCGGGTGGCCCAGCTGATCACGAAGCGCATCACCAGCTTGCCGTCGGCGCGACGCTCCCACATCTCGAACGTGGCATGCTCGCGCAGGTGGGCGACCGTGTTGTCGTCCATGACCACGAACTGCTGGTTGGTGGGCGACTCCATCGCCAACTCGTACCCGGCATCGCGGAACCCCGCCGCCAGCTTCTGCGCCAGCGCGACGGCATGGCGCCCGTTTGCCGCATAGCGCGTGGCCTCCGCATCGACCATCGGGCTGCCTGCGGCATCGCCCGCTGCGCCGTCCTCCTCGAACAGCACGTCGAACTGCAGTCCCAGCATGCGGCCTTTCGCCAGCAAGGCGCCGTGCTTCTTCATCAGCGTGAAGAAGTGACTGGAAAGCTGCTTGTCGGCGAACACCACCGCCTCGCCGAACAGCGCGCCCACCTTCGTGCCGCCGACGTAGAACGCGTCGGCGATGCGCGCCAGGTCGGGCAGCGTCATGGTGGCGCCCACCGCCGCGAGCGCGTAGCCCAAGCGCGCGCCGTCCACGAACAGGCGCATCCCGTACTCGTCGCACACGCCGCGCAGTGCCTCCAGCTCGTTCAGCGAGTAGAGCGTGCCGTACTCCGTGGGCTGCGAAATGTACACCACGCCCGGCGCCACCACGTGGTCGCGCGACTCGCCTTCCGCCCATGCGGCGCAGTACGCGCGCACGGCATCGGCCTCCAGCTTGCCGTCGACATGCGGGATCTGCAGGATCTTGCGCCCGGTCGCTTCCACGGCGCCGGCCTCGTGGCCGTTGATGTGCCCCGTGTCGGCCGACACCACGCCCTCCCACGGGCGCAGCAGCTGGTCGATCACCGCCGCGTTCGCCTGCGTGCCGCCCACCAGGAAGTAGACGTCGGCATCGGGCGCCTGGCAGGCGTGGCGGATGCGGGCACGCGCGCTCTCGCACACGGCATCCACACCGTAGCCCGGGGTCTGGTCGAGGTTCGTGGCCGCCAGCCGCTCGATGATGGCCGGATGAGCGCCCTCCATGTAGTCGCTATCGAAATGCAGCATGTTCGCCTTTCTGCCGGAATTGCAATCACTTCAGCAGTCTATGGTCATCGGCTGGCGGGCGCAAGCGGCCAATGGCGTATACTTAGCCTTCGATTCACGGAAAGGAGAAGCTGCTCGCATGGCCATCGATACCGCAACCGGCAAAGAGGCGCCCGCCGAGGTGTCGTCCGAGCGCGTGAAGAGCATCTTCTCGTCCATCGCGAAGGAATACGAGCGCTTCAACGCCGTCAGCAGCTTCGGCGCCTATAGGCTATGGCTCGCCGGCATGGCGAAGCAGGCGCCCATCGACGCCGACGACGACGTGCTGGACATCGCCGGCGGCACAGGCGACGTGACGTTCACCATGGCGCGCGAGAAGAGCCCCGCGCACATCCAATGCACCGATCTGGTGCCCGAGATGCTGGAAGTTGCCCAAGTCCATTACGCCCAGGGCGCGGCGGCGGACGTTCCGGTGGACTTCGAAGTGGTCGACGCGCAGGACATTCCCTACGCCGACAACTCCTACGACGTGGTGACCATGGCCTACGGCATCCGCAACATGCCCGACCGCCCGCGCGCGCTGGCCGAGATGCACCGCGTGCTGAAGCCGGGCGGCGCGCTGGTGTGCTTGGAGTTCTCCACGCCGCCGAACCCGCTGTGGCGCGCGCTGTACCGCTTCTACCTGAAGCACCTCATCCCGTTCTGGGGCGGCCTCATCACCGGCGACAAGGAAGGCTTCGTCTACCTGGCGCGTTCCATCAAGGCGTTCCCCGACCAGCGGGGGCTCGCGCGCATGATGGAGGAAGCGGGATTCTGCGACGTCTCGTGGAAGAACTACACCGGCGGAATCGCCGCCGTCCACGTGGCTTGCAAGCCCGAACGATAGGGGCGTGAAAAGGGGACGGTCGCTTTTTCGCGCCTGCCTTCATGCTGCGGAAATGAGAAAAATCCTCCGTCCCTTTTTCTCATTCGGGGGGCGCGAATTGGAATGAATGGCAGCCTCTTTTCTCATCGAGATCGGTCGGCTTTTCCGCCTGCTTGCCCTATCATAGTCGGGTAACCCGAATTCAATCGAAAACGAGATCGAGCGCGGAAGAGGGGCGATCGCCGTGGCCCAAAACGACACGATGCGAAGCGGCTCGCAGCAGGAGGCGGGCTCGCAGCAGGAGGCGTGCGTGCAACAGGACGACACGCGGCAGGAGGCGTGCGTGCAGCAGGGCGGCGTGCAGCAGGATGCAAGCGCGCGGCAGGGCGGCCCGCAGCAAGAGGCGGGCGCTCAGCATAGCGGCGCGCAGCAAGGGAAAGCCGAGCGGCTGTGGACGCCGCTGTTCATCTTCATCATCATCATGGCGCTGTGCAGCTTCATGGTGGGGCAGGGGCTCAATTCCGGCACGTCGGTGTACCTGGACCATCTGGGGCAGGGCGCCACGCTCGCCGGCATCCTCGCTGCGGTGTTCTCCGGTTCCGCCGGCGTGGCACGCCTTGCGTGCGGTCCGGTCATCGACAACGTCGGGCGCGTGGCGGTCATGCTCGCTGGCACCGCGTTCTTGTTCGTGGGGACCATCCTGCCGGTGTTCGCGTCGGGACCTGCCGTGCTGACGGTGGCGCGCATCCTGCAGGGCATCGGCTTCTCCGCCGCCACCACCGCCTCCGCCACGGCGGCGTCCGACGTCCTGCCGCTCTCGCGCATGGGCGAGGGCATCGGCTACTACGGCTTGGCGCAGGCCCTCGCCATGTCGGTGGGCCCGGCGCTGGCGCTGTTCCTGGTGAACACCGACCCCGCCGAGAACCTGTTCCTGGGGCTTTCCGCCATGGCGGCGCTCTCGTTCGTGTTCGCGCTGCTGTGCCGTTACGAGAAGAACCCCGGGCGCCTGCCCGAGACCGCCTCGTACCGCCAGCGCATCGAGGAGGAGCGAGCGGCGGCGAAGGCAGCGGAGGACGCGAAGGCGGAGAGCGCGAAGGCCGCGGGGGACGCGAAGGCGGAGGACGCGAAGGCCGCTGCGCCGACGGCTGCCGAGCCTGCGCCGGCCGCCAAGCCGGGATCGCTCGATGCCGCGCCTACCGACCCCAAGAAGAAGGGCCCCGTCAAAGGCTTCATCGATAGCTTCTTCGAGCTGCGCGCGCTTCCCGGCATGCTGCCCATGCTGGCGTTCAGCCCCGCGTTCGGGTTCGGCATCTTCTTCATGGGCCTGTACGGCACCTCGCTGGGCTACGCCAACGCCGGCCTGTTCTACACCGTGTCCGCGGTCGGCATGATCGCCATCCGCTTGGTGTCGAAGGCGTTCATGGACACGGTCCCGCCCATCAAGATCATGGTTGCCACCGTCGCGTGCGGCCTGCTGGGCTTCGGCATGGTGCTGTTCGGCGGCGCGAGCGAGCTGCTGTTCTACGCGGCGGGCATCCCCTATGGGCTGTGCCTAGGCGTCGCCATCCCGCTGAACCAGTCGGTCGCCGTGAAGAACACCCCCGCCGAGCGCTGGGGCGCGGCCAACGCCATCTATCTGCTTGCCAGCGACATCGGCATCGGCGTGGCCTCGGCCGTGTGGGGCATCGTCAACGATGCGGCGGGCTTCCAGGTCACCATCGTCTGCGCCATGTGCTGCGTGGTCGCCTCGCTGGTGGTGGCGTGGTTCGCCTACCCCGGCCACGGCCTGAGGGTGATGACGGCGGAATAGCGCATGGCGCACCGACGCGGTTCGCGCGCGATCGCGCGTGCGGCTGGCGCGGCCGGTGCAACGACAGACGAAACGGCGGAAAGCGGACATCATGAACGTCACGGTATACTGCGGATCCAGCATGGGAGGCGATCCCCGCTTCGCGGATGCGGCGCGTCAGCTGGGGAGGTGGATCGGCCGAAACGGCCACTCCCTGGTGTACGGCGGCAGCTCCATCGGGCTGATGGGCATCGTCGCGCGCACGGTGCTGGAGGCAGGCGGCCAGGTGCAGGGCGTCGAGACGGGCTTCTTCGTGGACGCCGGCGTGGCGCAGGATGGCCTTACCCGGCTGCACGTGGTGGACGACATGGGCCAGCGCAAGGCGAAGATGATCGAGCTGGGCGACGCCTTCGTCGCGCTTCCCGGCGGGGTGGGCACGCTGGAGGAGATCTCCGAGATCATGTCGCGCATCCGCTTGGGACTGGGCGCCCAGCCGTGCTGTTTCCTGAACATCGCGGGGTTCTACGACGCGTTCAAGGCGTTCGTCGACCGCATGCTGGCGGAGGGGTTCGTCGCGCGGAAGGACGTCGATCGCTTCCTGTTCGCGGGCACGGTCGACGAGGCGACGGCGCTCATCGAGGAGGCGTGGCGGGTTTCCGCCCCCGCCTGCGCCACCGCGCCGGAGATGACGGGCAGGTAGGAGGAGCCATGGCGAGCAGGAAGCCTTCGGCGAAGGCGAAGCGCGTGGCCGAGTTCAAGGCCGGACTTGCGGGCATGGACGACCTCTTCGAGCAGGAGAACCGCCGTCGCGACAAACGCGCCGCGGAGCACGAGGCCGCGCTGGAGAAGAAGATGTGCACCTCGAAGAAGCGCTACCATTCCCGCGCCGACGCCGAGGAGGCCATCCGCCTGTGCGCCGAGCACGGCACCCGGAACCTGCACTGCTACCTCTGCCCGTACTGCAACGGCTGGCACCTCACCTCGAAGCCTCAGGGGTATTCGCGCGATTAGGGCCCCGCGCGGCGAGGGGGCTTTGCGCGACGCGCGCTCTCGCGTTGCGTCCGCGCGGCGATTCGGCGCCCGTGCCGATCCGGGGGCGCCCGCTGCCCGCTGCCCGCGGCCCGCGTCCGCCCCGCGCAGCACCTACCGGCGGCGCAGCGTCGCCGTGAAGACCGCGTCCGCCCCGTCCTTCTTCGCGACGAGCTTGCCGCCATACCCCTCGATGATTCCCCGCGCTGCCGAAAGGCCGATCCCATACCCGCCGGTTTCGCGGGAGCGCGATTCGTCGGTGCGGTAGAAGCGGTCGAAGATGCGGGGCAGCTCGTCGGAGGAGAGCTTCCCTGCGGGGTTGGAGACGCGCAGCACCGCATGGCGGCGCCGGGATTCCAGGGACACCCGCACGTCGCCGCCTTCGTCGCAGTACTTCACGGCGTTGTCGAGCAGGATGTTGAGCAGGCGCTGCAGGGACCGCTCGTCCCCCTTGATCATGATGCGCTCCTCGATGCGGGCATCGAGGTCTTTCCCGCTTGCCTCCGCCAAGGGGCGGAAATCCTCCACGGCGCGTTCCGCCATCAGGCTCAGATCGACCTCGGGTAGCTCGCCTTGCATTTGGCCCTCGGATGCGCGCGCCGTGTCCACGAGGTCGCCGACGAGCGTGCTCAAGCGCGCGATCTGCGTCTTCGTGCTGCGCGTCCACTGGGTTTCCCCGGAAAGTCGCTCGGTCAGGTCGGTGTTGGCAGAGATGATGGAAAGAGGCGTCTTCAGCTCATGCGAGGCGTCGGTGACGAAGCGGCGCTGGCGTTCCAGATTGCGCTCGAAGGGGCGCACGACGCGCTTCGACAGGGGGATCAGCAGCAACAGCACCATCGCGATGCATGCGAGCGAGGTGGCGAGCCCTATGCGGAGCATGGTGAACATCGACTGCTGCTGCAGGTAGCAGTCGAGGATGATGACCGTCCTGGCGCCGTCCTCGTCGGAAAACGCCGCGTAGCGGTAGGAGCCCAGGTATCCGCGCGCCTTGCCGCCCTCCCACGCCTGTTCGGCGATGTCGGCGATGTCGGCGATGTCATCCTCCTCCATCGGGGCGATGTGCTCCGCATCGATGGAGGAAGCGTTTCCGTCCGCATCGATCCGCGCCGTGGCGTAGCGCGTCTCGTAGGGGGTTTCGGGTGTGACCCTGAACGCGGGGCTGGAGGCGGGCGCCCTCGTTTCGTCGGGCGGGGGGAAGCTGCCGCCGTTCTCGTGCAGCACTTCGATGAGGTCGTCTGCCCGCTGCGTGTTGGTGTGCGCGAAGATGCCGATGAGCGCGGCGCAGAGGATCGCGAGCGTGATCGTCAGCGCCGCCATCGCCACCAGGATGAACTTGCGGCGCAGCCGCCGTATGAATGAGGAGGCTTGCGCCATTATCGCCTTTCTTCGAGGACGTAGCCGAACCCGCGCCGCATGAGGATGTTCGTCTTCGATCCGAGCGCCTCCAGCTTGCGGCGGAGGTAGGACATGTAGGTCCATACCACGCCCGGCTCCACGGAGGCATCGTAACCCCAAATGGAGTCGATCAGCTGCTCCACCGGGACGGGCGAACCTTGGCGGCGGATGAGCGTCTCGATGAGCTGGAACTCCTTGTTGCCCAGATGTTCCACTTTGCCGTTGCACTCCAGTTGGAACGAGGTGCGGTTCAGCACCAGGTCACCGAAGGAAAGCTCCGCCGCCTCGAACGATGCGTTGCGGCGAGTGAGGGCGCGGATGCGCGCGATCAGCTCGCCCGCCACGAAGGGCTTGGACAGGTAGTCGTCGGCTCCCCGGTTAAGGCCCAGGATCCTGTCGGAGGGGTCGCTTTTGGCCGTCAGCAGAAGGATGGGCGTGTTCACGTTGGCCGAGCGAAGGCGGCGCAGCACGTCCAAGCCGTCCATGCCCGGCATCATGATGTCCAGCACGATGCAGTCGTAGTCGCCGGTGAGGCCGTGCTCGTAGGCGCTGTTCCCGTCGTGCACCGTGTCGACGGAGTAGTGCTCGTGCTTCAGCAGCGCCTCCAGCGCGCTGGTCAGATCCTTCTCGTCATCTGCCAGCAGGATTCTCATGACAGCCGCCTCCCGTCTTCCGATCGCCATCGCTTCCAACCTTAAACGGCGAACCTTAAACGCCGATTAACGGGAAGGGAGGCGGCGGGCAAAACGCCCCGTTTCTCCACAGCCGTCCGAGCTTTTCGCGCGTGCTTCACCTAGCGTCGATGCGGCGGGATCCGGTGAGAGGCGTATGACGATGCGAAGCGCTTCCGAGAGGGGGCTTTGAGTTTAGCCCTCCGCCCCCTCGGCGAACCAGAAGCCCTCGAACGTGTCCTTGAACACGCGGTAGCCCTGCAGCTGGCAGGTGTAGGAGAACTGGCGGATGAGGTCGCCATCCTCGTCGTATTCGCCGTACACGTTGGCGACGCCGCTGTTCACCACGTAGTTCGTGGAGGCTTCGGGCGCGTGCGACACGTTCGACACGATGCTGGAGTACGGCACGGGGAACGAGTCGACCAGCTCGAACGTGCCGGCTTCCTCGTCCACCAGGTAGCGGTAGACGTAGCTCGCCCCGCCGCTGTACAGATCGGTTCCCACGTCGGTGCCGGACAGGTCGGGCGCGAAGCCGTCGCGGGTGCTGTTCGCCCAGTAGTTGTTGTTGTACATCAGCAGGTAGTAGCTTCCCTCGGTGGGGCCCTCGCCGTCGTATTCGACGCTGTGCTGGCCGTATTGCGGCGTGAAGTCGCCCACCTGCTGGAAGCTCATGCCCTCGTAGGAGGTGCCCTCCCACTGGGCTGAATCCCCGACGAAGTAGGCGACCTCGGGCGAGGTGTGCACGTTTTTCACCTTCATGATGGTGGAGGTCTCGCGCGAGGACACCACGATGGAATCGTCTTCCTCGAAGTACTCGATCGAGTTCAGGTGGATCCAATCCCACTCGCCCGCCTGCCAGAAGAAGGTGCTGGTGGGAAGGATGGTATGGGTTTCGGATTCGCGGTAGTCGCCCATCAGCTCCGAGAAGTCGACCAGCTGGGTCACCTCGCCGGTTTCCAAGTCCACCTCCAGCACCACGTCCTCGACGGTCTCGCGTCCCGACACCTCGGCGAGCGCCAGCACGGTCCCGTCGGATCCGTAGTTGATGTCGTGGTGCAGGTCGTAGCCGCCCAGGTCGTAGACCTGTTTGATGCGGCCGAGCCCGTCGATGCGCGAGATCGCCTGCGTGGAGGTGCACACGATGGTGTCGCTGTCGTCCATGAGCATGCGGTCGAGGCCGAATCCCTCGGTGACCATCTCGTAGCGCATCGTCCCGTCGTTGTCGAAGAAGAAACCGTACCCCAGATAGCCGTTCGTGCGCATGAGGGCGTACAGGCCATTCGAGAGCTGGGCGTCGCTGCTGCCCTCGTAGCTTTCCAGCTGGGTGGGGTAGCCTGAGTCGGTTTCGGGCATGGTGATGGAGAAGCGCACGGTCTGCGTCGTGTTTCCGCCGGGGCCGGTGACGGTCAGCGTCACGTCGTTGACCTTGCCGGGCACCAGCCCGACGATCTGGAAGCTGTGGGTGCGCGTGAGGCCGGCCTTGTTCGTCTCCAGCTCGCCTTCCACGGCGATGTCGCGCGCCGTGGCGGTGTAGTCGGTCGTCCCCTCGGCGCGGATGGTGTAGGCGACGCTGGTGTAGCGGTCGGTGTTGAAGTAGAGGTAGAGCCCGTTCGAGCCGGTGCCGAAGGGGTTCAGGATCGCCAAGGGGTTCTCGGCGGTCCACTCGATGCCGCATTCCTGGATGCCGGCGACCGCTTGGGCGAGGCGATCCTGCAGCTCGGTGTCGTAGTAGGTGAAGCCCACCGCGTTGGAGGCGGCGGGGACCAGCCGCAGGACGCGCAGCTCGGAGTCGACGTCGGCGTCGTGGACGTTGATACCCAGCTCGCTGTCGCTCACCAGCATCTCGCCCGCCTCCACGGACCAGTCGGAGCGGACGGCCTTCTCCTGCTCGGTGAACGATTTCGCCACGAACATGACGATGGCGCCCACCACGCAGGCGACGACGATCAGCGCGACGATGGCGATGGCGATCCGTTTGCGGATCCTCCTCTTGCGGGCGTCGGCGTCGGAGTCCGGCTGTCCGGCCTCGTGCGAAGCCGGCTCGGAGATGACGGACTGCTCGGGTTCAGATGTCGGGTTCGGGTCGGGCGTCGGTTTGCTCGGGCTACCCATGGCGAGCCTCCTCGGCAAGGTCTGTTCATGCGTATGAGGAAACTATAGTGCATATCCCTTGTGAAGGATGCCGCATCAGGGGTTTCGGTTTGTGTTATTCGGCTTAAACGGGGCGGCGCACCATGCGTCCGTTAGCCGCGACCGGTCCTCTCGGCATCGCGCATGCGGCGCTCGGCGTCGAGTATGAGGGTGTCGTAGGTCTCGATCTTCTTGTCGAGGCGGTCCAAGCCCTCCTGCATCGTGGCGATGCGCTGCTTGAGCAGGTCGCGTTGGGTTTCCAGGATCGCCTTGCGCTGGGCGGTGGTGTCGCCGTCCTGCTCGAACAGGTTCATGTACTCGATGAGCGCGTCGATGGGCATCCCCGCGGCGCGCATGCATTTGACGAACTCGATGCGCTGGCAGTCGGCTTCGCCGTAATCGCGAACGCCGCTGGTGGTGCGGGGGACGGGGCGCAGCAGCCCGATGCGCTCGTAATAGCGCAGGGTGTCGGCGGTCACGCCGTATTTCTTGCTCACTTCCGCGATCTTCATGCTGCTCCCTTCGAGTGCGGGGTCCAGGGGCGCGCCCGATAGGCGCCGGTCGCGCTCGTCCGCGATGCTCCCGGCTATTGAACCACTTGGAGCTAGGTTCAAGTCAAGAATCGCTTGCTGCGGGAAAGGGGTGAGGGCGCAAACGAAAAACGGCAACGGAAGCTCTCCGTTGCCGTTGCTCACTCTGGAGCGGGTGACGGGACTCGCGCCTTCGCTACGCGAACGCGCACCCCTCCCTCGCAAACTCGGTCGGGCGAAATCCTAAAAACGCCCCACAGGGGCGTTTTCTTAACGGATTTCCACCTTATCGGTTCGAGTCCCTTTCCGCGCTCGAAACAAAAACGGCAACGGAGATGATCCGTTGCCGTTGCTCACTCTGGAGCGGGTGACGGGACTCGAACCCGCGAATACGAGCTTGGGAAGCTTTTGCCCTGCAAGCCTTCCTGCGGTTCATGAATCCCTTCTGACCTGCCCCTTTCTTGAATGTCAGACATTACAACTACCAGATACTGGAAAATATACTGGAAAAAACTGGAAGAATTAACCCCCTTTGAAACGCAAAACGGGCACCATCGAGAAGCGATGATGCCCGGTCAGGTCTGGAGCGGGCGACGGGAATCGAACCCGCGTTGTAAGCTTGGGAAGCTCAAGTTCTACCATTGAACCACGCCCGCAATTTAGCGAAAGACAGTATAACGTATCGCGCGGCTTTGTCACCGGAAATCCCCCTTAAGTCCATGCTTTTCCCCGCCGTCCACGAGCCCTGGGACGAGCCTGCCGACGTAGCGGTTCGCGAGCCCCCTCGTGGTGGCCGGGATGAATCCGACGTAGAGGTCGAGCGTGTAGGACGCGTCGGCGTGCCCGAGGAGCACCGACACCGTCTTTATGTTCTCGCCCCGGGCGAGGTTGATGGTCGCAAACGTGTGGCGCAGGGCGTAAGGCCTCGTGCCGGCGAACCCCGCCTTCCGGACGAACGCATTCCATCTCTTCTTGAACGAGTTGTAGCTCCAGGGGTTGCCCGTCTCGCCCAGAAGCGGCGTCGAGCTCCTGAGGACGAGCCCCATCTCGTCGAGGGTGCGCCTCTTCTCCACTATCCACGCCTCCACGACCGACGCCGTGTACCGGTCGAGCGGGACCGTGCGCATCGAGCTGTCGGACTTGGTGTAGCCCTCTATCCTCCCTGCGCGCTGGGCCGCCACGATCCGCACCTGCGCGTCGCCGTCCTCCCCGGCGGGGACGAATGCCCCGACGCGCAGGGCGAGCATCTCCTCCGGGCGCATGCCCGTGGAGAACAGGATGAGCACGGCCACCTTGGTCATGCCGAGGGGGAGGGACGACGCCTCCTCGAGGAACCTCCCCGCCTCGTCCTCCATCAGCGGGTCGATGAGAGGTCTGCCCTTCCTGAATCTCTTGGAGAGGAAGCGCTTCTTGGCGACGTTGCGCCCGACGTGCTCGCGGTCGACCGCGTCGTTGAGCACCTCCCGCACGAACTTGAGCACCTTGGACTGCATCGCCGGCCCGGCGATCCTCGGCGGCGACAGGGGGGTCCTCCTCTTGAGCCTCCCCTCGCGCCTCAGCCTCTCCCTGTTCTCCTCGAGCCGCCTCATCCGCTCCTCCGCCCACGCCTCTGAGAGGCGGGGCACCGCGAGCACGCAGCGCTCGACGTCCTCGGCGACGAGCTCTTTCAGGGGGATCGACCCTATCGTCGCCTTGGCGTACTCCAGGTAGCGCCTCTCGTTGGCGATTGACGCGGGGGAGATCACCCCGACCCGGCGCTCGACGTACCTCTCCGCGTACTCCCCGAAGGGCATAGCCGCCCAGGCGGCGGCGTCGAGAGAGCCCCCGCCCCGCGCCTCGAGCGCGAGGTCGAGGACCGCGTTCTTCTCCTCCTCGAAGGCGCGGACCTGCCCTTTGAGGTCGACCTTCTTGTTGAGGGCGAACACCACGCGGGTGAGTTTCTTCTTCCCGCCGAAATGACGACGGTGCTCCTCGGGGATGCGGATGGTGAGCTCGTAGGCGGTGGTGTGCGAGTCCTTGCGCTTTCGCCGCGGCGTGCCGCGCCTCGCGGCCGCCTCGTCGAGGTTGTATGGTTTGTCGCAGTGAAGCAGCTGCATGGGTTGTCGTTCGTCAAGCGGACTGCAGGCCCTCGCGGCCCTCGTCCTTATACAGGTAGTTCAGCAGGGCGAGATTCGGCACGAGCCACTTCTTGCCGACGCGGCAGCCCTTGAGCTCACCGCGGGCGAGGAGGCGGCGCACCTCCTGGCTGGTGGCGCAGGTGAACTCCGCGACCTGGGCGGAGGTCATCATGTGCGGGTAGTCCTCCAGCATGAAGAGATAGAGCCCGTCCGGGTCGGCGGCGCGCAGTCGCTCCACGTCTATGCCGACCTCGCCGTGGATGTCGTTCATTTCGCTCCCCTTTCCTCGTTTCGGTCCCAATCGGGATGATGGCCGGTTTCCAGAGGGGCGCAACCCTGCGCGCGACCCGCCCGCACCGTTGCGCCGCGGCGTGGGACGGGATATGCGGGCCGTCGGCTTCCCGGCGCGCTATGCGTTTCTTGCCAACATATATGCATTGACTCGGTAGCGAAACCGAATCGCCCCATTTCCGCGACGAGCGTCCTTGTTTGAGGTATGCGCAAGATCGTTGGCGTGAATTTCCGCATTCTATGAAATGCTTAGATTCAAAATGGCAGGAAACGGTCTAGCTGTAAGCGCGCCTCCGGACAACAAATACCACGATTTAGCTAGGGAGACGGCACTGCCTCCGTGGAACGCCTTAAGACAGAGAAGGAATGCCGACAGTATTATGGGCTTGGCGGTGTAGGGATATGAAAGAGGAAGCTCGATCGGCTGATATGGGCGGCGCGGATGAACCCCGAGGTCGTTAGTCTCACGAGCTCTTGTTATGCGCAAGCGGGAGAGCAAAGCATCTCGATGGATTAGGGTGAGTTATTGCCCTCGCCCTCGATGCAACCTTCTTTCTGACCTGGTTTTACTGCATTTGCTCTGCATGCTGTACAGTCCGTACGATATTCGTTCGACATCCCATCTGCTTCTGATTCAAAACAAATATAGGAGTTTCACGTTTCGAGAGGATGCGGGCATATGATCTTTGCGATAACCGTTGAACGGACAATCGTCTTCTCTCTGATCCTTGCTATTGGCTTCGCAGTGGCGAAGACCGCCGTCATCAAACGCGAATTCATGCCCGATCCCGCCCAGCTCATCACGAAGGTTCTGTTGCCTGTAATGATCTCCTATTCCACCTGCGAAAACTGTACTCGATAAGACATTTTGACAACGTAGCGCTCATAGGCGTTTCGATCGTTTTCCATGTGGTTGCGTCTTTGTTGATGTTTGTTCTCGCCCGCTTGCCTATTCCATCCCAAGACAAAGACCGTGTCTTTCAGTTCCGCTTCATATTCGGCAATACGGGATTCATGGGCATTCCACTATCATGCGAACGCGTACAAGGGGCAGGCGTATCACGACCTCGCCGCGCTCCTTGAAGGAATGAGGCATCACGTGCTTACGACGAACCAAGATAGCCTCTTCGAACGCGCGATGCCGCCGGCAAGGATTAGCTCTATCCAGGGGGATTGGTGCTACTTCCAATGTGCGAAGCCGAGTCATGGGGTGCACGCCGAACGAGTGCGCCGCAAAGCCAGCTGAACTTCTGATCGGGAACGTTGCCTACTAGAACGCTTGAGCTTCGATGTTTTGCGGCAGCTCCGACCAAAAGTATTTTACCCTGCAGCTGCTGACATGCGGCTGCTTCGCTATCGGAGATCAGCTGCAGGGAGTATTGCAAGAGGGCTAGCGCACGATGTCCCCATCGTCGAACGGATCGCCGCACTCGGGGCAGAATTTCGCCAACTGAGCGCCAGGTTGCGGCTCCCATCCGCATTTGTCACAACGGTACTGCGGAACGCCCGCCGGCTTGGGAGAACCGCACTCGCTGCAGAATTTCCCCTTGTTGAGGGCTCCGCACGAGCATGTCCAGCCATTGCCCTCAATCGGCTTGGACTTGCCGCATTCGGCGCAGAACTTCCCTTCGTTCTTCGCACCGCACCCGCAAATCCAGCCATCACCCGGTTGAGGCTGCGGCGCGCCGCAGCCCTGGCAGAATCTGCCGTTGTTTCCTGCCTGGCCGCACGCGCAGGTCCATCCTGCAGCAGAAACGTTCGCCGCAGCACCCGCAGCATCGCCCGACACAGCAGGGGAAGACTGCACCTGCTGCCCCATCTGATAAAGGCTCTGCGCACTTGCGCCGCCTGCGTTTTGGGCCATGTTCATGCCCATAAACGCCATTGCAGCCCCGCCCGATCCGGTGTTTTCTGCCGCAGCCTGCATCGCGGCGCCCTGAGCGCCCACCATGTAAGCCGCTGCAAGCGTAGGATCCCGAAACGCCGCATTGCGCTGCATTTCCTTGATCATCTGCTCGTCTTCTTCGTTGGCCTTGACTGAGGAAACCCCCACACGCTGGATCTCGATGCCGCGAAAGTCGCGCCACTGATCCGAAAGCTCGTCTTTGAGAACGTCGGCGAGCTCGCGCGTTTTCCCTGGCAGCTCGGAATAGCGAATGCCCATAGCCGAAATGCGGGCGAACGCAGGCTGAAGGGCGGTCAGAAGCTCGCTTTTCAGCTGTCCGTCGAGCTCCTCCCGGCCGTAGGTGTCCGCAATATTGCCGCACACGTTCGCGTAAAGCAGCATGGGGTTGGTGATCTTGTAGCTGTATTCGCCGAAGCACCTGATAGCTATGTCGATATCGATGCCCGCGCGTTCGTCAACCACGCGAAACGGCACCGGCGAAGGGGTTCCGTACTTGTTGCCGACCAGCTCTTTAGTATTGAAGTAGTACACGCGCTGATCCATCGGCGCTTCCCCTCCGAAGGTGAAGCGCTTGCCAACGTTGGCGAGCGCGGCAGTTATACCCGTGCCAAGATCGCCGGTGAACAAAGACGGCTCGGTATCGGCCTCGTAAGTGTACTCGCCGGGCTCGGCGCAAACGTCAACCACCTTGCCCTGTTCCACGATGAGCATGCACTGCCCATCCGCAACAGCGATAACCGATCCGTTCGAGATGATGTTGTCGGTGCCTTTCGTGTTGCTCGATCTCGAGGACGCGCGCTTCGCCCCCTTAACGGCAAGCACATCGGCCGGAATTGCCTCGCAGTAGAAATAGTCTTTCCATTGGTCGGCCAAAACGCCGCCCGCAGACCCTACTGCCGCTTTGATGAGTCCCATGTTCAAGTCCTTTCGATTGCCCAATACTCGATTTCTACGTATCCGTGTGCAATAGCGCCGAACGTTTAACTATCCAATGTGCGGCGTCGCAGCGCAGCATCGGACGGCTGCAGCGTTCTCAACGCCGCTCAGAACTTCCCGCTTGAGCCCGTGAAGCCCCCCGTTCGGGTGATAGAAGGGGCCTCGGATGCCTTGTTCTTTCGCTCGATAGGCTCACGGGAGACAGCGGTGCGTACAAACTCGTCGGCTTGCGCGGTAACCTCCACGGGACCAACCGCGTAACTCCTCGCCTCAACAGCAGGCTCAACCGACCGCATTTTGCGCATGAGGTACGCCATGACCGCGTAAGTGAGAGCAACCGCCGCAGCGATCGGCACGCCCAAGGCGAACACCGCTTCGGTGACCAGTTCGGGAAGATCTTTCGGGGGATTACCGACGGTGTAGGGTTTTCCTTTGTCGGCGGCGTCAAGGTAGTTCTCAGTCCATGAGAGGAAGTCGACGGACCCTTCGTACCAACGGTCTTCGGAGAAGTCATCGAGGAAGAACTCCGCCAGATACGAACATCCCGTATCGTCGAAAGCGTAGGACCCCTTGTCGCCGTGAGCGGCTAAAGCGTAGTCCCTCGACTCCATGGAGAGCAGCAAAACGATTCCGTCTTTCTGTTCCCCAACACCCAGATTGTAATCGGAGAACAACTGCGCTGCGGCAGAGCTGACCGACCCGTCGTAGTATGCGCGGTAATCCTCGACGAATACCAGATACGCGCCGAAACCGTCTTCCTGCTCGATACGGCGCGCTTGCTCCTCGAGTTCCGCCCTCTGCCCGGATGCGAGCAGGCCCGCCTCATCGGTCACGTGGCTGAGGAGCACAACTCGATTTTCCGCCTCCCCAGCGAAAGCGCAAGGAGCTTCGCACAAGGCGGACTGTCCGAGGAAAAGCGCCGGCGCACCGAACGCAAGCACCAGAAAGAAGGCGGCGAGGGCACGGGGCAGCCGCTTCGCCGTCGGCGTATCGCATCGACGGCCGCGACGCACCGATGCGCCGCTTTTCGCAAAGCCAAGCGCATCGCGCGTATTCAATGGCATCCGAATCATAAGATCGCCTCCTTCAGAAGATCGAAGGTTTCGATGGTTCCGAATCCGAAAAGCGATACCAGCAGAGCGGCTATCAGCGACGCCGCAAAGCACAGCGCGCATACAACAGCCCGCTTTCGGTTGTCCACCGGAAGCTTACCGACGATCTTTCCCGTCTGGCCGTTCATGGCGAAAAGGTAGCTTTCGTCGTTCCACGATGTATTGAGCACCCAAACAGGCAGAAGGGCGTATCGGGCCGTTCCGCATTCAACGGAAACGCTGCGAGCGGATTCGGTGACGGTTTGGTAGCCCGACACCGTCTCCTCCAGCAGATGCGCCAGCGATTCGCCCGCACGCCGTTCGGCTCGGGGCCCGCACTCATCAAGACTCACATCGGGCCTGTCGGCCACATATCCCGGCAGGTAGGCTGTAGAGAACGGTACGGTTTCGCAGTAGTCGAACGGCTCGAGCGAATCCATGTAGTCGTCGGGCATTTTCGTGGAAGCATCGATGGGAATGCGCGAGAACGCCGCAGACCCCGATCGCAGTACCCGGTAATAATCGATTTCCGTCACGCGCTCGTCTCCGGATACGTACGTTCGCATGTTGGAGCACTCGAACCTTACCGTGCCGGAAGCAGCGCAGTCGAACAGGAAGAACGGGACGTAGATCCCTTTGATCGACTGAATTCGATTCTCGTCCTTGAAGAATCTCGGCAGAAACGGCCTTTTCGCATAATGCTTCTTCAGCGCGGCAACAGCCGCATCTTTCTCCAGCTTGAACGGGATAACGAGATCGGGCCTGAGAGCACCTGCAACCCTGGATTGGATCACGGTCGGATTGTCGCAATAAGGACACGACGTGGCTATGGTCGCATGATCGCAAACGAGCTCGGCCCCGCACGAGGGACAGCAGCATGTTCGCATCTCCTGCACTTCCGCATCGTCGAACTCCCCTGTTCCCGCCAGGCTCCAAGACGAACCGCCCTCCTTAGAACCCATGTCGGCCTTTTCAGCCGACGCCTCGGGTTCGGCGCGCGCGCCATAAAGGGCCTCTATGGTGTCGGGGGCATACGAGCTTCCGCAGAATTCGCATGCGAGCAGCCCTGTTTCCGCATCGAATCCGAGAGGACCCGTACAGGAAGGGCACTGGTAGTTTTTCACGCTCGAAGCCATGACCGCCTCCGTTGATCAGTTGCCCGGTGTCCGATTCAACGCGAAGCCTAATCGCCAAGGGCTCCGCCGCAGAACTCGCAACAGTTCGTCGTCGTAGGCGTTGTTGTCGCACCGCAATACGGACACGCAACCGCTGCTTTGGGTGCCGCCGCCGCTGCGATTTCCTCACGTGCGCTTTGGCGGTTCTCAAGAAGGGTTTCCACTATCCTTTCGCACAGGTCGCGATACGTACGGTATTCGACGTTGGCTTCGGGATTGAACGCCTCTGCGCCTGAAAGCGAGCCGATAACGAGGTTGATGCCGCCCGGGTTCGCAGAAACCGCAGGTCCGCGCCTCTCTTCGACTTCGACGGTTCGGCTGTTCACCTTGAAGCGCATATCGTCGAAATACGGGTTGTTGACGTAAACGGTTACATAGAAGTTGTAGGAGTGGGTGAATCTCGGAGGATCGTAGCTTACAGCCTCGTTGTTCTCGTCGAAACGCGTCACCTCATCGATATCCTCGTCGATGTCGTAAGTGCATCCCGTGATATCGGAAAGCTCGAGCACATCGGGGTTCGCTTCAGAATAATTACGCGCCGAGGTAACCATGAAGCGGCCCGCGTCTTCGTCGACAAGAACCTTGGTGGTTTCACCGAGCGATAGCGTCGTGCGAAACGCGGCGACGTTTTCCTTGTTAGCCTCGCGGTATTCAAGCTGCTCCTCGATTTGCGCGACGGTCGAATGCCGGCGCTCATCGAACCACGGCGACAGTTTGGCCGCACACGCCTTGCACATGTTGCCGTCCTCGAGCTTGCGGTTGCCCAAAAGACCGATTTCTCCGCCGCAGATGGCGCACTCTTTCTTCTCGAAAAGCTTCCCGAACAGTCCCATGGTTCATCCTCCCTTACCGAACGCAGCATTCAGTCACTGCGACGCCACAGAGGAAGGGCCGCCCGTTTTCCTAGCCCGCTTGATAGGTGCCGCGCAGTTCTTGGCGAACGTCGAAACGAGGTTTGAATTGCGGGGCGCGAGGTCAGGGCGAAAGCCCTTCCATTGGCTGCATTATGCGGGGGAAGGCCCGCGAAGTTCCATTACCTCATTGGGTATTTCAGCGCGAGCGCGGGAAAGTACTTAAATTGATTAGGAGCCTGACCGGCGGCTAGGCCTCCGGATTCTGAGAAGCATCCTCTTCACCGAAGAGGGAATCGAGCTCCTTGCACCGGCGGAACAGCTCGAGATAGAGCACCAGCTCTTCGCGCGAACCGACGTTCAGCTTACGGTATATGTTCGCATTGTGCTTGCGCGCGGTATGGATGCTGATGAACAGACGCTCGGCGACCTCGCTCGTTTCCATGTTCTCGGCATAAAGCTTCACTATCTTGCGCTCCGTGGCGGTAAGCGTGGCGAAACGGGCCGAAAACTCATCGAGCAAAGAAGCAACATCGGGAGGGAGCAAGCTCGGCTTGATGTTCGTCGCTTTCGAATCCAACACCGAAACAAGCGCGTCTATTTCGGAAAAACCCGTTAAACCGTCCCCGATGGACCCATCCGCCTTGAGGGCGTCCACCGCGTCGGATATCGGCCTTACGAATCGACGCGACAAATACCGGGAAAGCATAAGCGCAACAACGAACAGGAGCAAAGAGGCAACGATGATCTTCATGCGGTCGGCGAAGGCCATCGCTCTGTAATACTCTTGGGGAACGAGGGTGATGGCGCACACGTCCTCACCGTCTGTTGTCTGCAGGCCAAGCGGCGTATGGAGACCGACAAACGTGCCGTTTGACGCCTCGTACACGTTGAAGCCGGAGTCCTCGCGAACGTAGAGTTTTTCGGCGTCGGACAGATACGTTGATTTGAGCTCTCCGGTCATGCCCTTGGGCAAGTCCACAACGTCGTTGCTTACAGGGGCTACGGCCGTCATCACAGAGCCGTACTCGCTATCTTGCGCGGGATAGGACAGGCTGAAAAGCAAATCGTTCAATTCCAGACCGCACACCCCGCGAACCGTTCCGTTCGAAGAGCAGACAGGAGCGACGACCATGGCCACGCCCTCCCAGGTGCCGGGAAGCTGCGAACGGCTTGTCCATCGGCAGCTTTCCGAAACCCTCCCGGTCGAGCTGCGAAGCATCGTTTCGTACCCGGGCAAAAGCGAACTGTCGAATTCCAGTCTCCATCGATTATGGAGCTCGAGGCTGTTTTCCCGAGCGATTTGGGGAGTCCCGCGAAACAAAACGATATCCTGACCGACCACCTCGCTTACACTGAGATTCGCAAACCTGATGTACACGCCGGCGCGAGAGTTTTCGGCGTTGTCGATCTGTGTGTTGACAGTGGCGTCGATGATGACGAAAGCGCCGCTGCACGGGCTCGTCTCAAGCGTGGTGCGCAACACGGAGAACAACGCGCGTTCGGCACGGGCAATGCCCTCTGGGTCGTCGTTGAGCTTGGATGTGGGATGGGTGAGCAGCTGGTGATCAAGGGCGTTCGAAGATTCCTGAGACAACGCGATGGCATGGGCGGCAAGCACGCTCGTTTGCTTTTTGACGCTTGCCACTGTGCTGGCATGATGGGCGTCGAGCGCATGACGGAGGTTGCTCTCCCTGATGGAGAACACGCCGAACAAGCTGGCGAGGACGAGCATCGCAGCAAGCAGGACGAAGATCATCGAAACCCAATATGCGACAAGCTTGCGCCGCATGGAGACTTCCTTGCGCGTCGCATGCATAAGCTCGATCGTCTGCCGTATGCGGTTCATGCGCGACTCCCTCCTTTCGCCAACCGAGAACCCGGTTTCAATCTACGGGAATCTGACCTCCCGACAAGCAGATGCTAGGCCATCATTCCGCGATCGCATGGCTCGTAACCGGGATCCATGCTGCCGGATTATCAGAATCCCTTCTTGAACTGCTCGTAGCTATCGGCGATGAGCCTGTCGAGAGCCGCGCCGCTTTCGTCTCCGGATTCGATGAAGCTGTTGCGCGCCGCCGAGAGATGCTTTCGCACGTTCGACTCGAAAGCATCTTCAAGCTGCAGATACGAATCGGTTTGAGGGGCTTTGTAAAACAGGTAGTCCCGCTGGGTTTCTATGTAGGCGCGATAAAGCTCAACGTATCTTTGGTCGGTTAGCTTTTCGATGCATTGTGGCAAATAGGAATCATATGCCTCCTGAACAACGGGCATATAGCCGGTGCTTACGGCAAACTGGCTATTACGCTCGGGGTCGGTAAGCCATTTCAGGAATCGGATAGCGGCTTGTTCCTTTTCGGGCGTCGACTTTACCGTGCATATCCCTGCCCCTCGCTGCATCACCATCTTCTCCCCGCCGGCGAATGTCGGGACGGGCATGATGTCGAACTCGACGATTTCGGAGGTGTTGTCGGCGCGAATAACTTCGTTGGTGTAATACAGAACGCTCGCCGAAGAGCCAACGCTGGCAACCGCCTCCCCCGTCCGAAGGGGATCGGTCGCATAGCCGCCTCCCAGCCACAGGCCTCCGCTGATTGCCGCGCGCGCATAAGGCTGCCACACGCGGGCGAACGTCGAGCTGAACGAGATGTCGTCACCGTCGAAAAACGACGTTCCGAGAGACTCAATGCCCACTTGGAAGTAATCGAAGTGGTAATCATGGGCGAAAAACGCCTTCCCATCGCTTTCGATATCCGGCGTAAGGCTGTCGGTCCATTCCTCGTAGACGCAACAAGCGTCAAAGAGACCCTCCCACGTTCTCAAACTGTCAAGGGTTACGCCTGTTGCAGCGGAAAAGCGGTCGAAATCGGTTTTGTTGACGAAGAACAACTCTGTTGACTTGGCAACGGGCAAACACACAAGATGGCCGTCGACTTCGCCATCTTCCAGAAAAGCCGGCACGAAGGCTGCAAGCTCGTCTTCGGTGAAGTAATCGCGATAATCGACAAGGATGCTCTGATCAGGCAGAGCAAGAACGGTCTTCGGATAGGAAACGAACATATCGGGCAGCTTCGGCAACCCTGGCTCTCCCGCCGCTGCGGCAATGATGCCGTTGTGGATGTTCTTGTTGTCCGACACCATGGCGACCTCAACCTGGATGCCCTCTTCGACGCCAACCGTGTTGTTGAAAACATCGATGAGATCGTTGAGCGGAGAATCCGTCTGGCCACCGTAGACGTGCCAGATGGTGATGGTGGTCGGCTGGTTGCTCTGCGAGCGGACGCAGCCGGCACCGAGCAACAGCCCGCAGGCGAGCGCCAACGAAAGAATGATGCTGACCATCCTTCTCATACGCACAACCCCCATTCATATTGTTGCTTGTAGCAGATAGGAAACGGATCGAACCTCGTGGCTAATTATGTCAGCAAAGCAGTGTCCGCACATCAACCTACAGAAGCGAAGCGGAGTATTCGATTTAGGCCTCGAATTCAGAAATCATGATAATGACCTGCGATTATACAGAAGATAGCAGCACTACTCAATTTAAGTATTTTTGGCTCTTCGGTGGTTTCTGTGGGAGAGATTCCGGCATAGGCCCAGCTCAGCGGGCGAAAACAACGATCTGGA
>URRZ01000018.1 GCA_900550385.1 uncultured Coriobacteriaceae bacterium
TTGGCAGCGTGATTGTACCACCCTGCCGCGGCGGCTAGATGAGCACGCCCTCATCCCTACACTGGTTGACTGTCGGATTTGGAAAAAAGGTTCCGAATACCGAAATCAAAATGGAAAATAATTGACAATACAGCATCGAGACGAAGATAGTGTCCCCGTGGATGGAGAGGAGGGTGGGACAAGGAGAAGGTTTCGATGACTAACGAGTTCGCGAAGCTGCTCGAGCCGGGGCGGATCGGCCCGTGGGACCTGCCCAACCGCATCGTCATGGCGCCGATGGGCACGCTCAACGCCGACAAGGACGGCTTCGTCACCGACCGCACGATCAAGTTCTACACCGAGCAGGCGAAGGGCCGCTTCTGCCTGATCGTGGTCGAATGCACCTTCGTCGACGACGGTCCGGGCAAGGGCGAGGAGAACAGCCAGACGCTCACCCGCAACGACCAGATCACCGGCTACGCGCGCCTTGCTTCCGCCATCAAAGACCACGGCGTCAAGGCCATCTTGCAGCTCAACCACATGGGCAAGCAGATCACGCTCATGGATCGCCCTTCGTGGGGACCATCGACGATGAACGAGATTATGGGCGGGGTGATGCCGTTTCCCATCCGGGGCATGTCGAAAGCCGAGATAAAGCAGTGCGAACGGGATTTCGCGAAAGCCGCTTGGCGGGCGAAGATGGCAGGCTTCGACGGCGTGGAGATCCATGGGTCCATCTGCCACCTCATCGCGATGTTCTGCTCGCCGTTCTACAACCGCCGCACCGACGAGTACGGCGGATCCCCCGAGAACCGCGTCCGCTTCTACAAGGAGATCATCGAAGAGGTCCAGAAGGAATGCGGCAAGGATTTCCCCATCATCGCGCGCCTTGCCGGCAGCGAGTACAGCGATGACGGCCTCACCCTCGAAGAGGGCATCGAGCAGGCGAAGATCCTCGAGAAGACGGGCGTGGTGTGCTTCCACATCGTGGGCGGCGACTACCGCAACGTGCGCTGCATCAACGCGCAGTACGACAAGCGCGGCGATTTCATGCCCATCGCGCGAGGCTTCAAAGAGGCGGGCATCAAGATCCCCCTCATCCTGGACGGGGGGTTCACGACCCCCGATCTGGCGGAGCAGGCGCTTGAGGAGGGCGTGTGCGATTACATCGGCATCGGGCGTCCCGCCATCGCCGATCCGATGTGGGCGGTGAAGCTCGCCGAGGGTCGTCCGGAGGACATCCGCCCGTGCATCCGCTGCACCAAAGGCTGCGTCGGCACGATGGCGACGTTCAACGCGGCGGTGGGATTGCGCTGTTCGGTCAACCCGCGCTGCAACATGGCGGGCATCCGCGAGGTCAACCCCATCGGGCGCGTCAAGCGCGTCGGCATCGTGGGCGCGGGCCCTGCGGGGCTCGAGGCGGCGTGCCTGCTGCGCGAGCGCGGCCATGAGGTCGACCTGTACGAACGGCGCAAGCTGGGCGGCACGATGAACGAAGCCGCGTTCGATCGCGAGTTCAAGCACGATATCGCGCGTCTCATAGACTACTACGCGGTGCAGGTGGAGAAACGCGGCGTGAACGCCATCGCCAAGGAGGCGGACGCGCAGACGATCATCGACGCAGGCTACGACGCGGTGATCGTGGCGACCGGCGCCGATGCCCTGCCGGCGAAATGCAAGGGCTCCAAGGAGCACGGCGACAAGCTCGTGCGCCTCTACGATTATGCGACCGACCCCGAGGCGGTCGACGTCGGGGACACGGTCATGATCGTGGGCGGCTGCTTCATGAACCTGGAGATGGCTCTGTCGCTGTGCCGCAAGGGCAAGAGGGTCGTCGTCAGCAGCCGCCGCGGCGCACGCATGGGCATCATGGAACTCGGCGACGACAATTCCAGCCCCCAGCAGCAGCGCCTGTCCATCCTGCTCGGCGAATACCAGCGGTCGGGGCAGCTGGCGTTCAAGCTCAACCATGCGTTCGTGGCCGTGACCGAGACGGGGGCGATCCTGCGGAACGGCAAAACCAAAGCTGAGGAGGAGATCCCCTGCGACAAGATCATCATGTGCCGCGGCTACCACGGCCAGCCCAAGATGTACCAGGAGATCCGCGCGGCGATCCCCGAAACGTATCTGGTGGGGGACGCGGTGCTGCGCTCGCGCTGCGACGACAAGCGCGTCATCCACGACGCCATCACCGATGCCTGGGGCATCGCCAACAACATATAGGGGCATCCGGGCGCCCATCGCCGGATGCGGGCGCCCGTCGTGTTCGGTGCGCTCGGCTTCGCGCCGGGCGCCGTCCGCCAACGGAAGAGAGGAACCGCAATGGGAATTTTGGATGGGAAAGTCGCCATCGTCACCGGATCGGGCCAGGGCATCGGCAGCGGCATCGCGATCTACCTGGCTCGGCAAGGCGCCAAGGTCATCACGAACAACCGCAAGCCCAACGGCATGAGCGCGCAAGCGTACCGCAAAGAGGACATGCCGGAGGAGGACTGGAACGAGTTCATCAGCCTCAAGGGCGATGCGGAGAAGACGGCGCGCATCATCGAAGCCGAAGGCGGCGTGGCGCTGCCATTCTACGGCGACGTGTCGGACTGGGAGACGGCCGAGAAGATGGTGCAGACCGCCATCGATGCCTGGGGGCGCATCGACATCATCGTCAACAACGCAGCCGGCATGGGCATGGGCGGCATCCTCGCGCTGACCGAGGAGGACTGGGACTACATGACCACGAGCCGCGCTAAGGGCGCGTTCGCGCTCATGCACTTCGCCGCCCCGCATATGATCGACCAGGGCTTCGGCCGCATCGTCAACGTGGCGTCCGATGCGTGGACCGGCCTTCCCGACAACGACGCCTACAGCTGCAGTACCGCGGGAATGGTGGGCTTGAGCTGGGCGGCGGCGAAGGAGCTGTATCGCTTCGGGATCACGGTGAACGTGCTGTGCCCGCAGGGCGCCTCGCCTGCCCACGCGGTCGAATACAAGAAGATGCTGCGCAACGTGGTGGCAGCGACCGGGCAGGAGCCCGACCCGCGCATCCTGGCGATGGTCGAAGCCGATCATGGCGATCCGGTGGGACTCGGCCCCTTCGTGGCGTACCTGTGCTCGGACGAGGGAGGCTACATCAGCGGCAACGTGTTCGCCGCCACGGCGGCGGGCAAGGTGAGCCTGTACTCCAACCCGAAAGTGGTCGGGCAGATCCAAAGCGAGGGCGGGAAGCTCTGGGAGATCGACGATCTGGCGGCAGCGTTGAAGGGCGATCTGCTCGGCGAGGGCTACGAGTCCGATGCCGCGCATGCCGGCTGGGGGCACTGACGCCGTCTGCTGGACGTCTCCTCCGGGCGGATTTAAGCCGAAGATGAAATAGGCGCAGGATCCTCCCCGTAAATGCTATTATATCGATGACAATTTGGAAGGCGCCATTGCCGGGCGCCTTCCTCGTTATCGGAGCAGCGTGGCGGGAGGAGGCGTGCCGATGCTGGACAAGAACCTGCTTTCCCTTCCCGGCGCCTCCCGCATGCTCGCCATCCTGTGCCTTGCCACGCTGGCGAAGGCGGCGGCGGTGGTGGGGCAGGCGTGGGCGCTCGCGACCGCCGTCGACCTGCTGCGCGCGGGCGAGCCCCTGCCGGATGCGGCCTTCCCGCTTGCCGCCTTCCTCGTCTGCTTCATGGCGCGCCAGGCGGTCGTGTTCCTCCAAGATGGCGCGCTCGACCGCTACGCCTCCGCCCGCGCGGCCGACCTGCGCGCCGGCTTGCTAGGGCGCGTGTTCGCCGAAGGCCCGCTGTTCGTCGGCACGCTGGGGTCGGGTAACGCGGTCGCCTTGGCGCTGGAGGGCGTCGAGCAGGTGGAGAACTACCTGCGGCTGGTGCTTCCCCGGATCGCCGGCGTGCTGATCGTGCCGCCCGTCCTGCTGCTGTTCGCGTTCCCCTTCGATTGGGTTTCGGGGCTGATCATGCTGATCGTGTTTCCGTTCATCGTGTTCTACATGGTGCTTCTGGGCAAGACCGCCAAAGCCGAGGCGGACAAGCAGCACGACGAGTTCAACCGCCTGGCGAACCATTTCGTCGACACGTTGCGCGGCATCGACACGCTGAAGCTGTTCGGGCGCAGCGCCGATCGCGGCGAGGAGGTCTTCGAGGCGAGCGAGCGGCTGCGGCGGGCGACGATGAAGACGCTGCGCACGGCGATCCTCTCCGGCGCGGTCCTGGACCTGTTCGCGACGTTCTCCGTTGCGGCGGTGGCCATCATGCTGGGGTTCCGCTTGGTGGACGGGTCGATCGCGTTCTTCCCGGCGCTGCTGATGCTCATCCTGGTGCCCGAGTACTTCAAGCCCATCCGCGAGTATGCGTCTGACTACCATGCGTCGCTTGATGGAAAGACGGCGCTGGCTTCCTTGATGGATGCCGTTCCCGATGCGCCGGCCTTGCGGCCGGCGGAGCCTCGCTCGGCGGCAGACGAAGATTCCGCGACGCGCCGCTCCGCTGCTCAGGATCCTTCGGATCCTTCGTGCGCTTCGCTACTGCAATCAGATGAAAGTATAGATGGTGTGCAGACGGTCGCTCCATCTTCGTCTGCCGCCGAGCGAGGCTCGAGCGGGGCAGGATCGGAGTATCCATCCTGGTCTCACGCTTCGGTGCTCGAGGCGTGCGACGTGGCGTTCGACTATGCGGACCATCGGGCGCTCGAGGGGGTTTCGTTCTCGGTGCGCGGGTTCCCCAAGATCGCGATCGTGGGGGTGAGCGGGTCGGGGAAGAGCACGCTTGCGAATCTGCTGGGAGGGTTCGCGGAGCCGTCTGCGGGCGGGTTCCGGGTCACTTTCGGCGAAGGGGCGCCCGGGGCGTTCGACCTCGCCTCCGATGCGTGGCGGCGCCAGGTGGTCTACATCCCGCAGGATCCCTACATCTTCCATGCGACGCTGCGCGAGAACATCGCGTTCTACCGCCCCGACGCCGATGAAGGCGCCATCGCGCGCGCGGTCGATGCTATGGGGCTTCGGGGGTTGGTCGACCAGCTCCCGCAGGGGCTCGACACCCCCATCGGCGAAGGCGCCCGGGCGCTCTCCGGCGGGCAGGCGCAGCGCATCGCGCTGGCTCGGGCGTTCCTCGACCCGTCGCGGCGGATCCTGATCTTCGACGAGCCCACGGCGCATCTGGACATCGAGACCGAGCTGGAGCTGAAGGAACGCATGCTGCCGCTCATGGAGGGGCGGCTCGTGCTCTTCGCGACGCATCGCCTCCATTGGATCCACGACATGGACGCCGCCATGGTGATGGAGGAGGGGCGCTTGGTCGAGTTCGGCAAGCCCGACGAGCTCCTCGTGCGCGGCAGGGCGCTGGCTCGCCTCTCCGAGCGGACGGCGGGAGGTGCGCGATGAGGCGCGACACCTGGATCAAGCCGTTCTTCAAGCAGTATCGCCGTGCGCTCGCGCTGGCCCTGGTGCTGGGCATCGCCACGTTCGCCTTCGCCGCCGCGCTCATGTTCACCTCGGGCTATCTGATCAGCGGCGCGCCGCTGGTGGTTTCGGTGCTGATGCTCAACGTGCCGCTGGGGCTGGTGCGCCTGTTCGGCGTGGGCAAGCCGATACTCAACTACTTCGAGCGCCTGGCCAGCCACGATTGGGTGCTGCGCATGACCAGCTCGCTGCGGCTGCGGCTGTACCGTTCGGTGGAGGCCGAGGCGATGGCGTTCCGCTCGAAGCGCTCCACCGGCGACCTCCTGGGTTTGCTCGCGCAGGACGTGGGGCATATCCAGAACCTCTACCTCAGGACGCTGTTCCCCTTGGCCGTGGGCGGGATCCTCTACCTCGCGCTGGTGTCGTGCATCGGCATGCTCTCGATCGGGCTCGGACTCGCCATGCTGGCGCTTGTGGGTTTGGCGGCCGTCGCCGCGCCGCTTGCGTCGGTGCTGGCGAACGCGGCGCGCGAGGCGCGTCGCAAGCAGTTGCGCGCGCGGTTGTACGATCGGCTTTCCGACAACGTCTTGGGCGTGGCGGACTGGGTGTTCGCCGGGCGCGGCGGCGACTACCTCGCCGCGCACGAGGAGGCGCAGCGCCGCCTGCGCGGCGAGCAGCGCCGCATCGAGCGGTTCGACCGCGTGCGCGACTTGGCGCTGCAGCTCGTGTTCGGCGTCATCGTCGTGGTGCTGCTGGCGTGGGCGGGCACCCGCTTCGGCGGCCTTCCCGACGGCGTGGCGAACTGGGTCGCCGCCTTCGCGTTGGGTTTCTTCCCGCTCATCGAGGTGTTCGCGCCCCTTTCGCCCGCCGCCCAGGAGGCGTCCGCCTACCGCGACTCCATCGAGCGCTTGAACGATTTGCCCGACCCGGATGCGGGCGCCGGCAACGGCGGAGAGGGGTCCGGCTCCGCGTTTGCCGGCGAGGAGGCCGCTCCCGCTCCCCGCGAGCCGCTGGATATCCGCTTTGCGGGCGTCTCCTTCCGCTACGAAAGCGCGCAGGACGACGTGCTGCGCGGCATCGACCTGGAGATCCCGTTCGGCCAGAAGATCGCGATCCTCGGCCGCAGCGGGGCGGGGAAGTCCACGCTCGCCGCGCTCATCCGGGGCGACTTGGCGCCGCAGCAGGGCATGGCGACGCTCGGCGGTGTCCCGTGCGCGGCGGTGGGCGACGGCATGGCGCGCCATCTGGGCGTCATCCAGCAGCGCACCTACCTGTTCAACGCCACGCTGCTGGACAACCTGCGCATCGGCAACCCCGATGCCTCCGAGGACGAGGTGCGCGAAGCGCTCGTCCGGGTCGGCTTGGGCGGCCTGCTCGAGCGCCTGCCACAGGGGCTGGCGACCATGGTCGACGAGGCGGGGATGCGCTTCTCCGGCGGCGAGCGCCATCGCATCGCGCTCGCGCGCGTGCTTTTGCAGGGCGCCCCCATCGTGCTTCTGGACGAGCCCTTCGCCGCCCTCGACCCCCTCACCGAGCAGGCGCTGCTCGACACGCTGTTGGACGTGTTCGCCGATCGCACGCTCATCCTCGTCACGCATCATCTGCAGGGCGTCTCGGCGCTCGATCGCGTGGTCTTTCTGGCCGACGGGCGCGTGTCGATGGACGGCGCCCCTGCCGACCTCGAACGCGGGAACGCCCATTACCGCCGCCTGCTCGAATTGGAGCGCGGCATCCGCTAACGCGTTGGATACGCGTTGGATGCGCGTCGGCTTCCTGCTGGAACGGGATGGGATCCCGATGCAATGCGCGGGTCGTTTCGAGCGGCTGCCGCGAAAGATGCCGGAGGTATCCTCCCTCGGGAACGCGGTTCTTGGGAAGGGGGGATGGGCGATGGGGCATGGTATACTCCAGGCATCGAAGAAGGGCGCTGGGTCGATGGGCATGAGAGGGGGTGCGGGCATGGGCGAAGCCAAGCGGGCGATTATCGAAAGCACCGAGGTTCAGTCGGGCAGCCTCGAGTCGATCGCCGTTTTCGAAGAGCTTGAAGCGCGGCGGGAGGCGGTTCACCGCGGTGACGATAGGATCCTCGAAGAATCGGAATCCTGGGCGCTGCTTAAGGCGGCGGGCGCCCATGTATGAGTACCGCATCACCGAAAGCGCCACCGCCGACCTCCTTATGGCGGAGCATGCCTACTTGGACTATTTCCTCCGTTTGGGCGATTGCGGGAAAGGCGTGGCCTGGGCGCAGGATTTCTTCGATTCCTATCGGCGTGAAATAGAGCGGATGAAGGTCGATCCTTTCCGCCACCCCTATTGCCGGGTGTTCCCGTTCGATTCCCTCGATACGGGATACCGTTCGTTCATCGTCGGGTGGTTCACGGTCTTCTACACGGTCGAAGAGGAGAGCTTCACGGTTTGGGCGGTGAAAAGCTCGAAATCCGATTTCAGAAACATTGATCGTGAATGAATGCGCGCTCGGTCGTGCGGCGGGCGAAGCTGCGCGGCTCTTGTCGGCGGGCTTGCGCGGCGGCGCGGCTTGCTTGGCATTTTCGGAAAATCGTGTATGCTTACGCACGTTGCGCTTCGGGCGGCGGGCCGTCCGACGATGCATCCATCCCCGCACACGCTAAACAATCAGGTGGGGCAATCGTGTGAACGACTCGCGCAGGCGCTTCGGACGCCGCGCAAGAAGGAGGAACCCCATGAAGCTGGTGGTTACCGAGAAGAACGACGCCGCCCAGAAGATCGCCGATCTGCTGGGCGCGACCAAGCCCAAAGCCGACAAGGTGTACAACACGCCCGTCTACCGCTTCGGCGTGGACGGCGAGGAATGGGTCACCATCGGCCTGCGCGGGCATATCCTGGAGCCCGATTTCACGCCGTCGCTCGTGTACAAGAAGCGCGGCGGCTGGCAGGGCGTCACCGCCGACGGCGAGGCGATCCCCGCCGACATCCCGGCGAGCCTGCCCAAACCCCCCTTCAAGAAGAAAAAGCCCTTCACCGAGGACGGCGTGGAGCTGAAGGCGTGGAAGATGGACGCCCTGCCGTACCTGGTGTACGCGCCGGTGGAGAAGCTCCCCAAGGAGAAGGACATCATCCGCTCCCTGAAGAACCTGGCCAAGAAGGCCGACTCGATCATCATCGCCACCGACTTCGACCGCGAAGGCGAGCTCATCGGCTCGGACGCGCTCGAGTGCATCCGCGAGGCGAACCCCACGGCGCCGGTGAGCCGCGCCCGCTATTCCGCGTTCACCAAAGGCGAGATCACGAACGCGTTCTCGAACCTGGTGGAGATGGACGACAACCTCGCCGCGGCGGGCGGATCCCGCCGCGACATCGATCTGATCTGGGGCGCGGTGCTCACGCGCTACCTGACGCTGGTGAAGTTCGCCGGCTACGGCAACGTGCGTAGCTCCGGCCGCGTGCAGACGCCCACCTTGGCGCTCATCGTGGCGCGCGAGCGCGAGCGCTTGGCGTTCAAGCCCGAGGATTACTGGGTGATCCGCGGCCGTTTCGACGCCGCCGCGCAATCCGGCCCCACCGACGGCGAGGGCGAGCTTGCCTTCGAGGCGCCGCATGCCACGGCGCGCTTCAAGGACGAGGCCGCGGCCAAGGCGGCGATGGCGCACGTCGAGGGTGCAACCTCCGCCCGCGTGTCCGCCGTGGAGAAGAAGCGCCGCCGCGTGGCGCCGCCTGTGCCGTTCAACACCACCAGCCTGATGGCGGCCGCATCCGCCGAAGGGCTTTCCCCGGCGCGCACGATGCGCATCGCCGAGAGCCTGTACATGGACGGCTACATCAGCTACCCCCGCGTGGACAACACGGTGTATCCCAGCACGCTGGATTTGCGCGAGACCGTGCAGGCCATCGCCGGCAACCCCGCCTACGCGCCGTACTGCAAGAAGCTGCTGGCCAAAGGCAAGCTCACGGCCACCCGCGGCAAGAAGGAGACCACCGACCATCCGCCCATCTACCCCACGGCGCTCGCGACTCCCGACCATCTGGCTCCTGCCGACTGGAAGCTCTACAACCTGATCGCGCGCCGCTTCCTGGCAACGCTCTCCGATGCCGCGACGGTCGAGGGCACCAAGGTGACGCTGGACGTGGCCGGCGAGCCGTTCGTCGCGAAGGGAGACGTGCTGGTGGAGCCGGGCTTCCGCGCCATCTACCCCTACGGCCTGAAGAAGGACGAGCAGCTGCCCGCGCTCGAGGAAGGCAAGCAGATCGCCTTCAACGGCGCCACCTGCACCAAGAAGCAGACCGAGCCGCCTGCGCGCTACAGCCAGGGCAAGCTCATCCAGGAGATGGAGAAGCTGGGGCTGGGCACCAAGTCGACGCGCCACAGCATCATAGAGCGCCTCTACACGGTGAAGTACATCCAGAACGACCCCATCGAGCCCAGCCAGCTGGGCATGGCGGTGTGCGACGCGCTCGACAAGTTCGCCCCGCACATCACGCACCCCCAGATGACGGCCGAGCTCGAGGAGGAGATGGACGCCATCGCGGAGGGCGGCAAGACCAAAGCCGCCGTGGTCATGAACTCCCGCAACCTGCTGTCCGAACAGCTCGCCAACCTGATGCCCCACTCCGAGGAGGTGAAGGACGCGCTCGCCGACGCCGTCGCCGCCGACGCGTACGTGGGCACATGCCCCAAGTGCGGCAAGGACCTGCAGCTGCGCGCCAGCCAGAAGACGCGCGGCATGTTCATCGGCTGCGCCGGCTGGCCCGACTGCGACGTGACCTACCCGCTGCCCAAGGGCAAGGTCGAGGCGCTGCCCGACCCGTGCCCCACCTGCGGCATGCCCCAGGTGAAGGTGACGGCGTTCCGCTCCAAGCCGCGCACGATCTGCATCGACCCCAACTGCGCTTCCAACAAAGAGCCGGACGTGGTGGTGGGCGAGTGCCCGACGTGCAAGGCCAAGGGCGTCTCGGCCAAGCTGGTCGCCCGCAAGAACCCCAAGACGCTGAACCGTTTCATCCGCTGCGAGAACTACGACGAGTGCGGCACCGGCTATCCGCTGCCGCAGTACGGCAAGCTCACCGCCACCGACGAGGTGTGCGAGCATTGCGGCGCGCCGCTGGTGATCGTCACGACCAACCGCGGCCCGTGGAAGCTGTGCCCCAACTTCGACTGCCCCGGCAAGGAGAAGGACGACGCCAAGAAGCCTTCCGGCCGCGGGCGCGGGGGAGCGCGGCGCGGCTCCGCCAAGGGCGGATCCAAGCGCACGACGCGCAAGAAGGCGTAGGCCGCCGTGGCGGATCCGAGCTCCCCGGCGGCGCTGTCGCCCGCCGAGACCCAGGCGGCCGTCGAGTCGGCTGCCATCGGCAAGACCTATTCCCCCGTGCCGCGCCTGTTCGCTTCGGCGATGCTGGCGGGCGCCTTCATCGCGTTCGGCGCGCTGTTCTTCTGCCTGGTGGCGTCCGATGCCCAACTGCCCTTCGCTGCCTCTCGCGTGCTGGGCGGCGCGTGCTTCTGCCTGGGGCTGGTGCTGGTGATCTGCTGCGGCGCCGAGCTGTTCACGGGCAACATGATGATGGTCGGCGCGTTCGGCGCCGGCGCCATCTCGTGGCGCGACGTGCTGAAGAACTGGGGGCTGGTGTGGCTGGGAAACCTCGCCGGCGCGCTCGTCGCCGTGGCGCTGGTGTTCTTCGCCCAGGTGGCGGCCATGAACGGCGGCGCGGTGGGCGAGGCGATGGTGAACGTGGCGGCGGGCAAGGCCATCTTCGACGCGCCCGCGCTGTTCTTCAGGGGCGTGCTGTGCAACATCTTCGTATGCCTGGCGGTGCGCATCGGGTTCTCGGCGCGCTCCATCGCCGACAAGGTGGTGGGCGTGCTGCTGCCCATCGCGGCGTTCGTCGCCTGCGGGTTCGAGCACTGCGTCGCCAACATGTTCTTCCTGCCCATGGGCCTGCTACAGAACCTGTGCGGCGCAGGCGCCCCGGGCGCGGTGGATCCCCTTGCCGTGCTGCTCAACCTGGCCGTGGTGACGCTGGGCAACATCGTGGGCGGCGTCATCGTGGGCGGGGCGTACTGGTTCCTGTTCGGGAGCCGCCGCGCTGACCGCTGACGGAGCGGCGCCTTCGCTTCGCATCGCTGCTGCGATCCGCAAACCCGCCGACCCCTCTCCGCTTCGCGTCGCCGCCGAAGCTTGCCGTCGCAGCGGCAAGCTTCGACCCCGCCCCTTCGCTTCGCACCTCTTCGCGCGATTCTGCTTGGATGGTGAAAGCGCGCCGCTCCGCGGCGCGTCCCCGCGCGAGGGTGTACAATGCGCTGGTCGACAGCGCCGGCGGGATGCCGCGCGCACCAGGGAGGAAAGGCTCATCATGGATGTGAAGGAAAAGGCCCTCGAGCTGCATCGCGAGTGGAACGGCAAGCTGGACACCGTGCCCAAGATGGACATCTCCACGCGCGAGGATCTGGCGCTGGCGTACACGCCGGGCGTCGCCGAGCCGTGCAAGGTGATCGCGCAGGATCCCGCCGCGGTGTACGAGTACACCCAAAAGGCCAACACCATCGCCGTGGTGAGCGACGGCAGCGCCGTGCTGGGCCTGGGCAACATCGGGCCTCTCGCCGCCATGCCCGTCATGGAGGGCAAATGCGCCCTGTTCAAGAGCTTCGGCGACGTCAACGCCGTGCCGATCTGCCTTGACACCCAGGACGTCGACGAGATCGTCGAGACCGTCATCCGCATCGCGCCCGCCTTCGGCGGCATCAACCTGGAGGACATCTCCGCGCCGCGCTGCTTCGAGGTGGAGCGTCGCCTGATCGAGGCGCTCGACATCCCCGTCTTCCACGACGACCAGCACGGTACCGCCATCGTGGTGCTCTCCGGCGTCATCAACGCGCTGCGCCTGACCGGCAAGAAGAAGGAAGACTGCCGCGTGGTGGTCAACGGCGCCGGTTCCGCGGGCATCG
The DNA here is from genome assembly GCA_900550385.1 of uncultured Coriobacteriaceae bacterium. Taxonomy (GTDB): domain Bacteria; phylum Actinomycetota; class Coriobacteriia; order Coriobacteriales; family Eggerthellaceae; genus Aphodovivens. Next base: position 12,288 of record URRZ01000018.1, read on the forward strand.
CCATCGCCAAGCTGCTGCTCACCTACGGCTTCAAGCATCTGACCCTGGTCGATCGCTGCGGCATCATCAGCTCGCGCTCGGAGGGAATCAACGAGGCCCAGCGCGCGATGCTGGCCACCACCAACCTCGACGACGTCGACGGCACGCTTGCCGATGCGCTCGAGGGCGCCGACATCTTCATCGGCGTGTCCGCCCCCAACATCGTCTCCGAGGAGATGGTCGCCTCCATGGCCGACGACGCCATCCTGTTCGCGATGGCCAACCCCGACCCCGAGATCCTGCCCGACGCCGCCAAGCGCGCCGGCGCACGCGTGGTGGGGACGGGCCGTTCCGACTTCCCGAACCAGATCAACAACGTGGTGGCGTTCCCCGGCATCTTCAAGGGCGCGCTCAACGCCCGTGCGACGCGCATCACCGAGGAGATGAAGCTCGCCGCTGCCGAGGCGCTCGCCGCGCTCGTGTCCGACGAGGAGCTCTGCGAGGACTTCATCATGCCCGAGCCCTTCGACCCGCGCGCCGTCGACGCCGTGGCGCACGCGGTGGAGGCCGCGGTCTAGCCGCGATCCTGTCGATTGGAACGCGAAACGACGACGCCCGCGCAGGAACGGAGGACCCTGCGCGGGCGTTCGCCTTCCAAGGTGCGTGCGAGAACCGCTACGCGTGCGGCGTGGCCTTGGAGATGAGCTCGTCGAGCTCCTGATCGGACAGATCGTAGCCGTAGAACGTGGAGTAGTAGCTCTTCGTCACGTCGGCGATGCTGTCGTCGAACTTATCCGGATACAGCAGGCGGGGCAGCCACTGCATGCCCATGACCTGATTGACCGTGGGAGGGTTGTTCAGCCAGTTGTACGGCGTGCCAGGGGCTTCGTAGTAGTTGCCGTTGTCGATGGCGGAAATCCCATCCCATGCCGGATCGTCGGCGACGGTGCCGTAGACGCTGCCGTAGCCGAAGATGATGAGCTCGGGATCCCACAGCGCGATCTGCTCGAGGCTGGACTCGCTGCCGGTGCCCTTGTTGCTGGCGTTTTCAAGCACCGCAACGTTGTTGGCGAACATGTCGACGACCTGGGCCTGGTAGGTGTCCTTGCCGATGACGTTGGTGCCGTTTTCCCCCAGCAGATACAGCACGCTCGTGCGCTCATCCTCGGGGATGGTCTCCATCACGGCGTTGACCTCGTCATACGCGTTTTGGCAGTATTCGGACAACTCGGCGCCGCGCTCTTCCATGCCCAGCAGCTCGCCTAGGCGCTCGTAGGCGGCGCCGTAGTCGTCGAGCATCGTTTCGATGAACACCACGGGGATGCCGATCTGCTCCTGCAGGGCGTCCAGATCCTCCACGATGCCATCCTTCATCTCGCCGGTGTCGATGATCACCTGCGGATCGGCGGCGGCAAGCGCCTCGCGGTTGAGATCGTCGGCAGCGCCCAGCACGGCGCCGAACACCGGCATGTTGGCGACGTCGACCTTGGAGCTCAGGTATTTCTGCTGGGACTCCGAAAGCTCCTGCGACAAGCCCACCATCTTCTCGGGCGCCATGGTCAAAAGCACCTGGTTGGCGGTGTGGCCCGACGGCGCGATGCGGTCGATCTGCGCCGGCACCTCGACGGTGCGCCCTGCGTCGTCGGTGAACTCGATGGTTTCGGCGGCGGCCTCCTGCTCCTGGGCGACCTCCCCTCCGCCGGATTCTTGGCCGCCGGAGCAGCCGGTCGTTGCAAGCGCGAGCCCGCCGGCGAGCGCGAGCGCGGCGAGGATCGCCAGAAGCCTCGCCGCCCCCTTCATGCTGGTAGTGCTCATGATGACTTCCTTTCCTCTTGTCCTTAGATCCCGGCAGGAGGCCTCCGTCCGCCGTCCTACCGCTCGATCTCGCTTGTGGGCACGCATACGCGCACCTTGTCGTCGTAAAGGGAGTTCACCTCCACATCCACTCCGTAGATGCTGCTTACCAGCTCCTTGGTGATGACTTCTTTGGGCGGGCCGTAGGCGAACACGCGCCCGTCGTTGATGACGAGCGTCTTATCGGAATACAGGAACGCCTGGTCGGGCTGGTGGGTCGACTGCACGATGGAGAGCCCCTCGCGCGCCAGTTGGCGCACGCACGACAGCACGCGCACGGTGTTGCCGTAGTCCAGCGCGCTGGTGGGCTCGTCCATGATGATCGTCTGCGCGTTCTGGGCAAGGGCGCGGGCTATCAGCACGAGCTGCTGCTCGCCGCCGGAGATCTGCGTGTAGGTGCGATGCGCCAGGTGCTCCACGCCGATGCGCTCAAGCGCCGCATAGGCCCGCTCGACGTGGCGCGGGCCGGGCGAGCGCAGCATGCCCAGGTCGGCGCCCGTGCTCATCAGCACCACGTCCAGCACCTCGTAGTCGTACACCGGTGCGTGCGACTGGGGGATGTAGGAGATCTCGCGGGCGCGCTCCTTCACCGACAGCTTGCGCATGTCCTTGCCGTTGACGTGGATGCTTCCCGTGTAGCGCGGGTTGAGCCCTAGGATGCAGCGGAACAGGGTGGACTTGCCCACGCCGTTCGGCCCCAGCACGTTCACGAGCGTTCCGTCGGGGATGGAGATGCTGATGTCGTGCAACACCTCGCGTCGGCCGTAGGCGAACGACATGCCCTTGATCTCGATACTCATCGGCTACACCTTCTTCTTCCGCGTGATGAGGTACAGGAAGAAAGGCGCGCCTACGAACGCGGTGAGGATGCCGATGGGGATCTCGGCCGTGGTGGCCAGGCGGGCGATGTTGTCGACGATGAGTAGGAAGCTCGCGCCTAAGAGCATGCTGGTGGGGATGAGTTTGCGGTAGTCGCTGCCCACCATCATGCGGCACAGGTGCGGGATCACCAGGCCCACCCAGCCGATCATGCCCGAGACGGCCACGCTTGCGGCGGTCGCCAGCGTGGCGGCGACTATGATGAGCAGGCGCAGGCGGCGGGCGTTCACGCCCATGGTGGCCGCCTCGTCGTCGCCCATGGTGAGGATGTTGATGCGCCAGCGCAGCGCGAACAGCACCGCGATGCCCGCGGCCATGGGGACGGCGGCAAGCGCGATGTCGGACATGCGGGCGCCGGTGAGGCTGCCCATCAGCCAGTAGGTGATGGCGGGCAGATCGTCGGTGGGGTCGGCCACCAGCTTGGCGTAGGACACGCCGGCGGAGAACAGCGAGCTGATCATGGTGCCCGCCAAAACGGTGACCAAGATTCGGTTGCCCTTCGCGCGGCTGCTCACCAAAAGCACCAGCATCACCGTGAGGATGGAGAATCCGAAGGCCGAAAGCGACACGCCGAAAGCGGCCGATCCCGCGAGGATGGCAACCGCTGCCCCGAACGCCGCGCCCTGCGAGGCGCCGAGGATGTCAGGGGAGACCAGCGGGTTTTGGAACGTCCCCTGGAACGCGGCGCCGGCGGTGGCCAGGCAGCAGCCCACCATGATTGCCAGCAGGATGCGCGGCAGGCGCACGTTGTAGAACAGGGTTGCCTGCTGGTCGGTCCAGAACTGCTCGAGGGAGATGCCGGGTATCTGGTCGACCAGCATCGCGATGGCCTGGCCCGGCTCGATGGGGTAGCGGCCCAGCATCAGCGAAACGCAGATGGTGACGACGAGGAAGACGGCCAGGCCGACGATGACGGCGATGGCGCGCCGCGCCGCCTTGCTGGGCGCGAGGGGGTTCGCGCTTTCCTCGCGCCCAGCATCCTTGCGAATGGCCTGCCCGTCTTTCACCGAAACTATCCTCAATCCAAACTAAACTTAAACGGAAATATATACGTTAAAGTATAGCTATTCGAGGATAATATTCAAGCGAGAATATATTGAAACGAATCCCCGCCGGCGAGAGACGGCGTTCTAGCGGACTTCCTCCGGGTTCTCCAGCGACATCATCCGGATCGCCTCGCCGAAGAGCTTCCCCGCACCGTTCTTCACGGCGAAGCGGGTCTTCTCCGGGTCGCCCACCACGCTGCCGGCGAGCATGTCGACGCCCCATTCGAACAGGAACGGCGACATGATCACGCTCGGGCCGACCATGATGGTGCGCGCGTCTGCGGTGAGATCGAGTAGGCGCGGCGCGGTCTTGTTGATGATGGTCACGCCGGTGATGAAGGCGAAGTCGGTGCCGGGCATCACGTACTCGCAGGCGGGGTCGGGGGTGTCGTCCTCGGAAGACACGTTTCTCTCGAGCACGGTGAGGTTCGCGTACTCTTTGATGCGGTCGACATGCGGAAAGTGCCCCACCACGGTGACGTTCTGGCGCCGCCCCGTCTCCGCTTCCGCCGCCTCGACGCGCGGGCGCCACAGCTCGAACGCGTCGAGCTTGCGGACGGTGCCGTCGGGCAGCTCCACCGGCGCGTCGTAGACGGCGCCCAGCGGGTCGAGCAGCTGGGGTCGCGCGTACCAGGCGTTCAGCGCCGCCACGCCCAGCGTGGCCTCGGGGAAGTTCCACGATTTCGCAAGCTCCGCCACCTCGCGCAGCTCCATGCCGCGCAGATCCAGCGTGAAGCGCCGCGGCGCGCCGCCCGAGCAGGTGAAGCTCACGCCCATGCCGCATTCCGCCTCCAGGTAGCTCCAATGCGTGCCCAGGCAGTAGTCGGTCACGCGGATGCCCTCGGGGATGCCGCCGATCAGGTGGTTGTAGAACTTCCACGGCGTGTTCTTGTCCTGGGTGCCCGGGAAGGCGATCGCCGTGTTCTCGGGATGGTCGGCTCGGCAGTGGTTGCGGCAGCCCATGGCTTCCTCCCTTTCCCGCGCCCCTTGGCCGGGGCGCGCATCCGGATGATTATCCGCGATTACAAATCTACTTAAGAAAGTATAATACAGAAGGGAGGATAGGAGTCGGGGGAAGGTCGAGGGATGCTGTTCGCTTTGACGGGTGCCATCCAAACGGGCAAGACGCGCTGGTTGTGCCGTCTGGTCGAGCGCCTTGGCGTCGAGGGCGTGCGCTGCGCGGGCGTCATCGCGCCGGGCGTGTGGCGTGGCCGTGACGACGGGGCGGCGCTGTCCGCAGGGGAGCGCGCCGTCGGATCGCGGGCGGGATCGGCCTACGAGAAACTCGGCATCGACAATGTGCTGCTCCCCGGCGGCGAGCGCGTCCCGTTCGCCCGCCGCGTCGATCTGGCCTGCGAGGCGGGCGCCTACGACCGCGAAAGCCAATCCGCCCGGGCGGGCTTGGGCTGGGCGATCGACGACGGCGCCATCGGGCGGGTGAACGCGCATTTCGACGCGCTGATGAGTGAACCCCTTCATGGCGGGAAGCCGGGGCCTTCGCTGCTGGTCGTCGACGAGCTGGGAAGGTTGGAGCTCGTGCGCGGGGAAGGCCTCGTCTCGGCAGCGGGCATCTTGGATGCCGGGCCTTCGGACGCGTTCCCGACCGCGCTCATCGTGGTCCGCGCCGACCTGCTCCCGCTCGCGCGCGAGCGCTTCGAGCCCGCATGGGGCCCTCTCGCCGCCATCTCCCCTGATGACGAAGGCGAATGCCTGGTGCGCGCTGCGCTTCGGCGCGTCCTCTGAGAGGATGTCGTCCCGCACCGTGCCGTCGGCGAGCGCACCGTGCGCGCAACGGTTTCCGGCATGTATCCGATCAGCCCGTTCCATGCGGTTTTCGCGGATTCGCATGGACGGGGGCTCGTTTCTCATCCCATTGACGAATGGCGGATGATCGATCGGCGGTTTTACGGTATCGTGCTTTCAAAGCGGAACGCCTCCCGAAGGGGCGCCGCGCGTCATGCGAGACGATACCGGAGGTGCCTGGTATGAAGTGGGCGATCGTGACGGATTCAAGCTGCGACCTACTTCCATCATCGAGCGATGAAGGGACGGTGCTGCACGGCAGCGTCCCGTTCGTGATCCGCGTGGGGGAACGGGACTTCGTCGACGACGAGACGCTCGACCTTTCCGAAATGGCGGACGCCATGGAACGGGAGGCCGATGCCAGCCGGACGGCCTGCCCCTCGCCGGAGGCGTGGCTGAACCGGTTCGAGCAGGCGGACGACGTCATCGCGCTGACCATCTCGTCCCGGCTTTCCGGCAGCTTCAACAGCGCCTGCCTGGCGAAGGGCATGGCCGAGGAGAAGCATCCGGGCAAGAGGATCGCGGTGCTCGATTCCCGGTCCACCGGTCCGGAGCTGGTCCTTTGCGTGCAGGAGATAAAGCGCATGATCGAGGAGGGGATGGGGTTCCAGGATGTCGTGTCCCGAGCCGAATCGTTCTTGGATAGGACCCGCGTCTCGTTCGCCCTCTGCTCGTTCGAGAACCTGATCAAGAACGGCCGTTTGGGCAAGGTCGCGGGCTTCCTGGCGAAGACCCTGAAGATGTGGGGCATCGGCATCGGGTCGGAGGAAGGCGAGATCGAGGTGGTCGGCAAGGTGCGCGGGCAGAGGAAGGCCCTGGAGCGGCTGATCGCGGATATGCGCGACCGCGGATTCCGCGGCGGCAGGGCGGCCATCAGCCATTGCCTCAATCCCGCTTTCGCCATGGAGCTCAAGAAGCGGATCGTCGAGATGTGGCCGGAATCCGATGTCGAGGTGCTGTCGACGAGGGGCCTGTGCGGATACTACGCCGAGCGGGGCGGAGTCATCGTGGGGTTCGTCGCGCAAGGTTGATGCCGGAAGCGCTCCCCTGAAGAAGGTTTCGACCGCATCTGAAGGCGACCCCTGCGCTACAATATCCGCCATGGATACCATCATCACCAAAGAGGCGGTGGCGACCGCCGTATACGAAGCGATCCCGCGCCTGGCCTGCGAGCTTCCCGCCGACATCTTGGCGGGGCTCGAGGCTGCCTTGGAGCGCGAATCCAACCCGCGCGGCCGTGCCGTGCTGCAGCAGCTGGTGGAGAACGCCCGCATCGCCCGCACCGACCACGTGCCCATCTGCCAGGATACCGGCACCGTGTGGGTGAGCCTGGAGGCAGGCCCCGGCGTGCTGGTGCCCGCCGACGTGTTCGCGGGCGTGGACGGCGCCGTGGCGCGCGCCTACGAAGAGGCGCGCCTGCGCAAGTCCGTCGTGCGCGACGCGATCCTCGACCGTGCCAACACCGGCGACAACACGCCGGCGTTCTGCGACATCCACCCGGTCGACGAGCTGGGAGCCGCCCGCCTGCGCATCATGCTGAAGGGCGGCGGATCGGACAACGCCAGCCGCGTGGTCATGCTGCCGCCGGGCGCCGGTCGCGCCGGTATCGTCGAAGAGGTCGTGCGCTGCGTTCGCGAGAAGGGCGCCAACGCCTGCCCGCCGCTCGTGATCGGCATCGGCATCGGCGCCACGTTCGACAAGGTCGCGGGCCTCGCCAAGCGCGCGCTCATGCGACCGATCGACGAGCCTGCCGAAAGCGAGGGCGTCCGCGGGTTCGAGGAGGAGATCCTCGCCGCCGTCAACGCGTCGGGGGTCGGCCCCGGCGGCTTGGGCGGCGCCACCGCCACGCTTGCCGTGCGCGTTGCCACCGCCCCCTGCCACATCGCCGCGCTGCCGCTCGCCATCAACATGGGCTGCAGCGCGATGCGCCGCGCGACGATCGACCTGGTTGCTCAACCTGTGGGTGCATCCGACGGCGCCGACGAGGACTCCGCGACGCGCCGCTTCGCTGCTCAGGATCCTTCGGATCCTTCGTGCGCTTCGCTACTGCGATCAGATGACGATATAGATGGTGCGCAGACGGTCGCTCCGTCCTCGTCGGCGCCGTCGGATGCGGTGGCGCTTGAGATGGCAGGGAATGTCGCAGATGGATTGCGGGGAGGGGAGGCTCCCGTCCGGCTTTCGCTCCCGCTCGACCGAGCGCGGCTGCGCGGGCTGAAGGCGGGGCAGGCGTGCCTGCTCACCGGGCCGATGTACACGCTGCGCGACGCGGGGCACATGCGCCTCATGGAGGAGCTCGCCGAAAGCGGCGGCGCGCTGCCCTACGGCCTCGACGGCCAGGCGATCTTCTACGCCGGCCCCACGCCCGCTGCGGCCGGGCGCCCGTTCGGGGCGGTCGGGCCCACCACCGCCTCGCGCATGGACTTCGCCGCCCCGGCGCTGCATCGCACGGGCATCGCGGCGACCGTGGGCAAGGGCCACCGCTCGCCCGAGGTGCGCGCCGCCTGCGCCGAGACCGATTCCGTTTATTTCGTGGCATGCGGCGGGGCTGCCGCCCTGCTCGCGCAATGCGTGGCATCATCGGAGACGGTCGCCTACCCGGATCTGGGCACCGAGGCCCTGCGCCGCATCGAGGTCGTGGACTTCCCGGTGTTCGTCGGCGTGGACACGCGCGGCGAGGACGTGTACGACCTGATCTAACCCGTTGCGGCATCATGCGGCGGAAGACGAGAGGAATCCCGTGGAGCACGGCATATTCATAACCTTCGAAGGGGGCGACGGCGCGGGCAAGTCCACGCATATCCGCTTCCTGAGCAAGGCGCTGCGCGATCATGGGCACGAGGTGGTCGGCCTGCGCGAGCCGGGCGGCACGCGCATCGGCGAGAAGCTGCGCCAGGTGGTGTTGGACCCGAAGAACGCCGAGCTTTCCGACGAATGCGAGCTTCTGGTGTTCGAGGCGGCGCGCGCCCAGATTGTCTCGGAGGTCGTCAAGCCGGCGCTCGAGCGCGGGGCGGTGGTGCTGTGCGACCGCTTCACCGATTCGACGATCGCCTACCAGGCGCATGGCCGGGGCCTTTCCATGGAGTTCGTCCGCAGCGCCAACGAGTTTGCCTGCCAGGGGGTCGTCCCCGACCGCACCATCCTTTTGGTCGCGGGCGGTTCCGCATCGGCGAACCTGCGCCGCGCGACGCGCCACGGCGCCGACCGGCTGGAGCAGGGGGGCGTCCAGTTCCATGAGCGCGTCAACCGCGCCTTCCTGCAGGCCGCCGAGGAGGATCCGCAGCGCATCCGCGTGGTGGAAAGCGGCGGCTCGCGCTCTGCCACGGCTAGATCGGTGTTCGCCGAGCTGTCGGACCTGTTCCCCTGGATGGCCGAGCTGGAGGATGCCGATCCCCGCTTCTTCTCGCGTCTCGACCGTCGGCCCCCGAGGAAGAAGCGGCGGGGGGCGTAGCCGAAGATGGCGGATGCGTTCGAGAACATCGTCGGCCAGCCGAAGGTGCGCGAGTTCCTGCGCGCCAGCGTGGTGAACGGCCGCGTGAGCCACGCGTACCTGTTCTGCGGGCCCGCCGGCTCCAACAAGACGGAGGCGGCGTATGCGCTCGCGCAGGCGCTGCTGTGCCCGAAGGGCCCCGCCGGGCCCCGCGGCGGCCAGTGCGGCGACTGCGACGCATGCGCGCGCATCATGCGCCGCAAGCATCCCGACGTGGTCCAGATGGAGCCCGAGGGCGTCGACGGCTACCTGATCGATCAGATCCGCGACCTGGTCGCCGAGGCGTCGCTGGCCCCCATCCAGGCCAAGCGCAGGGTCTTCATCATCTTCGACGCCGACAGGCTGGGCACCAAAGCGGCAAACGCCTTCCTGAAGACGCTGGAGGAGCCTCCGTCGGATGTGGTGTTCATCTTGTTCGCGCGCATGCGCGAGGGGGTCCTGCCCACCATCGTGTCCCGCTGCCAGGTGGTGCCGTTCCGGCATATCCCGGCCAGCGAGGCGGCCGGGATCCTCGCCCAGAACACCGGCGCGTCGCTGGAGAAGTGCCGCATCGCCATCGAGTCGTGCGGCGGATCGCTCTCCCGTGCGGTGGAGTTCCTGCGCTCCAACGAGACGCTGGCCTTCCGCTCCCGCGTGCTCGAGGCGATGGGGTCTTTGCGCGACGCCGACGACTGGGACGTCATCGTGCTCGCGCGCGATCTGGTGGTCAGCTCGAAGGCGCCGCTGGACAGCGTCCGCGCCGAGCAGGAAGAGGAGCTGGCGAAGAACGCGGACTTCTTGGCGAAGTCGGCCATCCGCCAGATCGAGGCGCGCAACAAGCGCGCCCTGTCCGCGCGCACGATCGAATCGCTGCGGCAGCTGAACTCCATCGCCGGATCGTGGCTGCGCGACGTGCTGGCGATCTGCGCGGAAACGCCCGAGCTGGTCATCAACGTCGATGCGCGCGCGGCGCTGGAGGAAGCCGCCGCCTCCACCGACGAGGCGCGCGTCGCCGAAGCGCTGGCCGCCGTGCGCCGCGCGGGCGAGGCGATCTCCTATAATGTGTCGCCGGAAACCTGTATCGATGCGCTGCTGTTCGAGGTGCGCCGGGCCCTGTACGGCCCCCGTCCAAGCGCCCGGACGCACGCGCTGCCGAGGAAATAAGCGAGGTCTGCCATGAAACGGGTCGCTCCCGTAAAACTGAAGTACAACAGCCGGACGCTCTGGTTCGATCCCGACGGGGTGGAAGAGGAGCTGTCCAAAGGCGATGCCGTGGTGGTGAGCACCGCGCGCGGGCTCGAGATGGGGCAGATGGCCGACGGCGTCATCGAGGTCGACGACGAGCGCGTGAAGAAGCTCAAAAGCCCCCTGAAGCCCGTGGAACGCCGCGCGACCGAAGAGGATCTTCGCGCGGCCGAGGAGATGGAGCGCCTCTCCGCCGAGGCCCTGCCCGTGTTCAAGGAGATGGCCGCCCAGACCAGCGAGGACATGCACCCCGTCGCGGTGGAGTACCTCCTGGACGGCGACCGCGCCGTGTTCTACTTCGAGGCCGAGGAGCGCATCGACTTCCGCGAGCTGGTGCGCAAGCTGGCATCGCATTTCCACGTGCGCGTCGATATGCGCCAGATCGGCGTGCGCGACGAGGCGCGCATGGTGGGGGGCCTGGGCCACTGCGGCCAGGAGCTGTGCTGCAAGCGGCTGGGCGGCGAGTTCTGCCCCGTGTCCATCCGCATGGCCAAGGAGCAGGACCTCTCCCTGAACCCGCAGAAGATCTCCGGCGTGTGCGGGCGGCTGATGTGCTGCCTGCGCTACGAGTTCGACGCCTACAAGGATTTCAAGAGCCGCGCGCCGAAGAAGAACGCCGTCATCGAGACGCCGGAAGGACCCGCGAAGGTGTCGGATCTGGACGTCCCGCGCGAGATCGTGTCGCTTAAGACCGAGGACGGTCAGACGGTGAAGGTGCCGCTGTCCTCCTTCGAGCCGGCCGAGCAGGGCTCGCGCCCCCGCGAGGTGGGCCAGCAGGCCTGGGATGAGGCGACCGCGCCCGCCGCCCTTTCCTCGTCGTCCGCCGCGATGCTGTCGACCCAGAGCCTGTCGGGCAAGGACAAGCTCGCCAAGCCGGGCAGCGTGCGCCTGACGGGCGGCAAGGCCAAGGGCGGCTCGGGTTCGTCGAGCCAAGACGGGAAGCCCGCCGCGAAGGGCGGGTCGTCATCCCGCAAGCCGCGCCGCCGCTCCAAGGTGCAGGGCGGCTCCGACGCCGGGGCGCCCGCCGCGAAGGAGCGCAAGAAGGACGCCCCCGCATCCAAGGGCGGGCAGTCCGGGCAGGGCAAGGCCGACAAGGGGAAAAAGCAGCAGGCAAGCCAGGGGCAGAAGCCCCGCAAACGCCGCTCGACGCCGGCGCAGGAGCCGCGCGGCGAGCAGCAGGCCAAGGCCTCCCAAGGCGCCGCGCGGCCCGGAAGGAAGTCCTCGGCGCTGCGCCAGCGCAAGCAGGACGCCCCGCAGCAGGATCGCCAGGAGAGGCGCCGCAAGGATCCCGGCGCCGCTTCCCCGGAGGCGGACGGCGCGGGACGCCGCAGCAGGCGGCGTAGCCACAAGGCCCATGGCGGGCACGAAGAGGGCGCCGGCGCCGATGGCGCGACGCGGTAGCGTAAAGGAAGGGGATCGAGCCCAAGGATGTCCATGCAGATAAACGACGCGTTGCTCACCGATCTCTACCAGCTCACGATGGCCCAGGGCTACCTGGAATGCGGCAAGGCGCACACCCAGGCGTGCTTCCATATGACGTTTCGCGACTACCCCTTCAAGGGCGGCTACGCGATAGCCAGCGGCATGGCGCATCTGGCGGACCTCGTCGAGGGCTTCCGCTTCTCCGAAGACGATCTGGCGTATCTGGAGTCGGTCCCCGCGCCGGGCGGCGGCATGCTGTTCAAGCGGTCGTTCATCGATCACCTGCGCGGCTTCAGGCTGTCGGTGGACATCGACGCCGTGCGCGAGGGCACGGCGGTGTTCCCCAACGAGCCCATCGTCCGCGTGACGGGCCCCATCATGGAGTGCCAGCTCCTCGAGACGGCGCTTCTGAACTGCGTGAGCTTCGAGACGCTGGTGGCCACCAAGGCGGCGCGCGTGTGCCTTGCGGCGCAGGCCCCCGTCGCCGAGTTCGGGCTGCGGCGCGCGCAGGGCCCCGCGGGGGGCATCTGGGCGTCCCGCGCGGCGGTGGTGGGCGGCTGCTCCTCCACGTCCAACGTCATGGCGGGCAAGCTCTTCGGCATCCCCGTCTCCGGCACGCACGCCCATGCCTGGGTGATGGCGTTCCCCGACGAGCTGACGGCGTTCCGCGCGTACGCGAGGGAGTTCCCCAACAACTGCGTGCTTCTGGTGGACACCTACGACGTCGAGCGCGGCATCGACAACGCCATCACCGTGGGGTTGGAGATGCGCGAGCGCGGCGAGCGCCTGTCGGGCATCCGCATCGATTCGGGCCACCTAGCCTGCCTCGCGAAGCTGGCGCGGCGCAAGCAGCATGCGCCGGGGCTCGAGGACTCCGCCATCGTCTTGTCCAACGACCTGGACGAGCGCACCATCCAGTCGATCCGCGACGAGGGGGCGCAGGTGGCGTCCTGGGGCGTGGGCACCAAGCTGGCGTGCGCGTACGACCAGCCGACGCTGGGCAGCGTGTACAAGCTGTCCGCCTCGCGCGAAGGCGACGGCCCCTGGCAGGACCACCTGAAGATCTCCGAGACGGCGGCGAAGCTCACCGTGCCGGGGGTGCTGGACGTCCGCCGCTACTGCTACGACGACGGCCGCATCGCCGGCGACATGGTGTTCGACGTGAACGCGCCCATGGACGGCTGCGAGACCATCGTCGACCCGTTCGATTCGCTGCGCCGCAAGAACCTGCACAGCAAGCGCTTCACGACGCTTCTGGAACCGCTGGCCCGCAACGGCTCGTCGGTGCTTCCCGACGACGCGCGCGACGCCCTGGTCGCCCGCGAGCGGACCCGGGCGCAGCTGGACACGCTCGACGAGAGCCAGAAGCGCATGCTGAACCCGCACACCTACCCGGTGGGGCTGGAGCGCGGGCTGCACGAGCGCCGCCGCGCGCTGGTGGCGCGCATGCGCGGCATCGCGTAAGATAGACGCGCGGAACCGCCCGCGCACATCCCTGAAGCGATCGGAAGGAGACCGCTGTGGCTGCATCGTGCAACCTCATCATCGACTCGTGCTGCGATCTGCCCTTCGAGGTGGTGGACCGCGAAGGCGTCGAGCTCGTCAAGTTCCCCTACATCATGGAAGACGGCGAATGCGCCGACGACCTGTACCGCACCACCACCGCCCACGAGTTCTTCCAGGCGATGCGCGACGGCGCCCAGCCGACGACCTCGCAGGTGCCCATGCACGTGTACCAGGACGTCTTCGAGCGCGCCATCGAAAGCGGCGTCCCGACGGTGTGCCTGGTGTTCTCCAGCGGGCTGTCCGGCAGCTACGACGCCGCGGCGCTGGTGCACGCCCGGCTGATGGAGGAGCATCCCGACGCGCAGCTGTACCTGGTGGACACCCGCTTGGCGTCGGTCGCCGAGGCCCTGCTGGTGCACGAGGCGCTGCGCCAGCGCGAGAAGGGCCTGACCGCCGAGGAGCTTGCGAGCTGGGCGGAGGAGGCGCGCTTCTTCGTCGACGCCGAGTTCATGGTGGACGATCTGGAGTCGCTGCGTCGCGGCGGCCGCATCCCCGGATCGGTGGCGTACGCGGGCGCGAAGCTCGACGTGAAGCCGCTGCTCACCATCGGCCCGGACGGCAAGCTCTCCGAGGAAGCGCGCGGGGAAGTCAACGGCCTGCTCAAGCGGCAGTTCCGGCCCGAGTTTTTGAACCGGCTGGACGAGATCGTCTTCTACACGCCGCTTACGAAGGAGCAGATCGAAAAGATCGCCGATCTGACCCTCGAAGCGCTCAACAAACGCCTTGCCGAGCGCGGCGTGACCGTGCGGCTCACCGATGAAGCCAAGGCGTATGTGGTGGAAAACGGCTACGACCCCGTGTACGGCGCGCGCCCGCTCAAGCGCTTTATACAGCGCGCGGTGGAGACGCCCGTGGCCCGCACGCTCGTCGCCGAGGACGTACCCGAGGGGAGCACACTGGAAGTGTACCCCGAGGGCGAGGCTTTGGCTGTGCGCATTGTCTAAGAAAACCCTTTTCTATCGCCGTGGGCCTGTGCTCCACGGCGATTTTATTATGATACGGTTATAAATATATACGAAAAATATTTAACAGTAATAAGCTGGAACCTGACTTGACTTTTGGCCGTCTAAGAGATATATTTTTTATAGAATCTTCTTGAAAAGATTGGATTTTTTTTGACGGGAGTGTATTGCATTGATCCGAAAGGTGCAGGCGGACGGTAGGCATCGCGCCGGCATCCCATATCTCAATCAGGAAATGACGGATATCCTCAGTGCGGTCGAGCAGGAGACGGGGGACTTGGCCCTTGCTCAAAGTATTTATTTCAGCCCCACCGCGCTGACGCATATCAAACGCCTGATCGACATGGGAGGCTCTATCATCACGGATACCACGCTGGTGGCAAATGACATCAGCGCGGATCTGCTGGGCAACAAGGGCGCGAAGGTGCTCTGCTTTATCGACGACCCGCAGGTGGTCATGCTGGCCGAGCAGCGTCAAACGACCTACTGGGATTACAAGACGGTGCTGGTATCGACCCCCACCGACAAAAACAACAGCCGCATTTTGGACGAGTTCAACGCATCCACCCAAGAGGAATGGACGGTGCCTTGCCCGAACTGCGGCTTTTATCAGCCCTTTGTTTGGGACAACATGGTATTCGATAAAGACAAGTGGCCGGAAGGCGGCGTGCAATACCGCTGCGCCGAGTGCGGCTGCCTTGACAACGAATACCGCTGGAAGAAGAACAGCCTGAAAGGCAAGTGGCACGCAGAGCACCCGGAACGGGCGGTGCGGGGCTTCCACATGAACAAGATAGGCTCGACCCTCTGCGGGTGGGACAAGATCGTGGAGGACTTTATTGCCGCTGACCTGGATGCACAGCGCGGCGATTA
>URRZ01000019.1 GCA_900550385.1 uncultured Coriobacteriaceae bacterium
AGAAGGGCGTGAAGGGAGCGAAGAGCGTTGCTGCCTAGGCTAGCCCCTTGTCACACAAACTACCGAAGCCTCAGAAAAAGTCGAGGAACCCGGACGCAAATGAATACACGACGATGGGAATGAGCAGCAGGACGAAATTAATCGGCCTGTCGCTGGTGTTGGCATCGATGTCGTAATAGGGAACGATATTGTGGCGAGCCGAGTGAAGCATCGCCTCGGAAATGATCGGCAGCAAGATCATCCCTGCGAGCATCGCTTCTTTCGGAAGGTACATCAGCAGGATGCTCGTTCCGGTTGCCGTCGCCATAAGGGCGGGAAAGCTGCATACGGCGACTCTCAGCCCGATGCGGCTGAACACCAGCACCCACTGTTGCGTGAGGATGCCGGAGAATATGCCCGTCAGGACGCTTCCCGCTATTACGAAGAAGCTGAAGTCATTCTGATAGTCGAAGCCGTTAGTGACAAGAAGCAGCGTTCCGAACGAGAGGCCCAACGGCGTAACGACCTTCACGGGAACAGAGGTCAGCTGGACGGAGCCTATCTTTTTCGAGAAAGCTATGACGAAAAGCGTCGCCACCATGCAGACGGTGCTCAACGAGTAGGCAGCGCTCATCAAGGAGACGGGCGCAGCGGCTTCGATTCCCGCCGTGTTGGCGTAAAAGGTCAGGTACGTCCACGCAAGCAGCAGTGCCACGCCTGCATATGCAGGCGGGATCAAACCCGTGCGGCTGCTTTGCATGGACCCTCCTTCTGATGCCCCTGCCTCCCCTTAGTGCCCCAATTATGGCGGTAAGCCTTGGCAAAAACTTGCGCCGATCAGCCGAACCATATGTTCCTTATGGGATATTCCATAACTTGAATCGGCGAATGGAAAACCGCTTATGGCGGCTCCCATATCCCCGTGAAATCGAAAACCATATCGCCCCATTCGTTTAAGGAGGGGCGCCTGCGCCTTCGTGCTCGTAGCCTTTGATCCGGCGTAAAGGAGCCGGACGAAAGGGAGTCCGGCACGATGAGAAAGGTGCAGAGCAATGACTACTGCAGAAAGCATGTCGAAGGGGAGGCTGTTCCTTGCGCTATTGGCCTTGTTCCTTTCGTCCATGTGCACGCTGGGCGACTTGGTTATCAGCCCGATCACCGCGAACCTCTATGAAGTGTTCGCCGATGCCCCCGAGGCGCTTATCAACTTCGGCGTCACCGGCCCCGCGCTGGTGGGCCTGCCGTTCGGCATCCTCGCCGGCGTGCTGTGCGACCGCATGAACAAGAAGTGGGTCATGGTGATCGGCTTCGCCATCTTCACGGTGAGCGCTGTGTTCGGCGCGGTTGACAACATCTACTTGTTCGTCACGCTGCGTTGCTTGGCTACCGGCGTGGGTTGGGGCGTCACCAACACCGCGGCGTTGTCCATCTTGGCAGAGCTGTTCACCGATGAGGATGAGCATGGCAAGTATGTCGGTTGGTACAACTCCGTGATGTCCATCATGGGCGCGCTGATGGCCGCCATCGCCGGTGTGCTGGCTGTGTCCGCATGGCAGGACGCCTTCTATACCTACCTGATCGCGGTTCCCGTGCTCGTCATGCTGATCATCTTCCTGCCGAACTTCGATGGCTACAAGAACCACGGCCAGGCTACTCCCGAGGCTGAGGCGAGCGTGCGCACCGCTCCGGTGAAGCCCGGTTGGTGGAAGGCCACCATTCCTCTGGCGATCCAGGTGTTCTTCATTGCCATCTGCTACTTCGTGATGCTGTACATGATCGCGCTGTACGTCACCGATGCCGGCGTGGGCGACGAGGCCTTCATCGGAATGCTGTCGTCTGTTTCGACCATCTGCTGCGCCATCACCTCTGTCCTGTTCGGCTTCTTCTACAAGAAGATGAAGAACTTCGTGTACGTGCCCACCATGATCATCCTCGGCCTCACCTTCTTCTGCATGGGCTTCTTCCCCAGCACGATCATGACGGTGGTCTGCGTTGCCATCAGCGGTTTGATGTGGCCCTTCTACTTCTGCTACTTCTACGTCCGCGTCGCCGAGCTGGTGCCTGCTGCCAAGGTTGGTACGGCAACCTCCATCGTTGCGTTCGCTGACGGCCTTGCGGCTGCTGGCAGCTCCTACCTGCTGACCGGTTTGATGGGCTCCATGGGCGCCACCTCCGTGGAGGTTTGGCCGATCTTCGGCGGCGTGATCATCATCACGGTCATCGTGTCGCTGGTGTGGGTTGCGGCGACTCGCAAGAAGGCTGCTCCCGCTCAGTCCGAGAACTAACGCAAACGGCTAGCCTTTAACAACTCCGAGCCGCACCATCCCTCCATCCAGCGGCTCGGATCCCCCTGAAGCCAGGCGCCCTCAGCTGCAAGGCCGCTGAGGGCGTCGGTGCATCGGCCCGATCGGACGGTGCCGAAAAACCCCGCGCCCCCCTCCACGCGGGAACCGTCAAGTGAAAGGAATGGAAATGTCCGAACATGCTGACGTGATCATCAAAGGCTCCGCCATCTTCACGGCGGAGACGCTCGAGGCCATCGAAGGCGCCGTGGTCATCCGCGGCAAGGAGATCGTCGCCGTGGTGCCCATGGCGGAGATCG
This sequence comes from uncultured Coriobacteriaceae bacterium, assembly GCA_900550385.1. GTDB lineage: Bacteria > Actinomycetota > Coriobacteriia > Coriobacteriales > Eggerthellaceae > Aphodovivens. Next base: position 2,582 of record URRZ01000019.1, read on the forward strand.
ACCAATACGTCGGCCCCGACACCACGGTGTACAACGCGGGCGACCGCCTGGTGTGCCCGGGCTTCAACGACGCCCACACGCACTTCATCCAGAACGGCGTGATGAAGGATGCCGATTTCACGCTGAACCTGGGCGGCCTCACCACCAAGGAAGAGGTGTGCGCCAAGATCAAGGAGTTCGCCGACGCCCACCCCGAGAACAAGTGGATCATCGGCTGCGACTTCAATTTCGACGGTTGGGAGGGCGGCGAGAAGCCCACGAAGCAGATCCTCGACGAGCTGGTGCCCGACCGCCCCGCCTACATCGCCTCGTGGGACATGCACTGCGGCTGGACCAACAGCCTTGGCTTGGAGGCCGTGGGCTACACCGACGAGACCCCCGATCCCGAGGGCGCGTGGCTCGGCCGCGACGAGGAAGGCCATCTGACCGGTCTCAACTACGAGCCCGCCGCCAACGATCCCATTTGGGGCAAGGGCAACATCTCGGCTGACATGGATCGCGCCCTGGGCACGGTCATCCGCGAGGCGCTGTCTTACGGCGTGACCGCCACCGGCAACGTCTACCCCTACGGCGGCATCGATGAAGAGGACTCCATCGGCGTGTTCCAGCAGTTCGAGCGCGAGGGCAAGCTGCCCATCCGCGTGAGCTGCTTCCTGAAGATGGAGCCTGGCCTGGCCAACCCGAAGAAGTTCCAGCCCATCCTGAACAGCGAGCACCTGCGCTTCGCCGGCCTGAAGCAGCTGACCGACGGCATCAGCGAAGGCCACACCGCCTACCAGACCGAGCCCTACGCCGATGACGGCTCCACCTGCCGTCCCACCATTGAGTACGACGACCTGTACGCGATGATCGAGGAGGCCGACGCGAACGGTTGGAGCGTTCGCCTGCACTGCATCGGCAACGCCGCGGTCAAGCAGGCGCTGGACGCCTTCGAGGCCGTGCAGAAGAAGAACGGCAGCAAGAATATGCACAACGGCATCGAGCACATCGAAAGCTGCTGCCCGGAGGACATCGAGCGTTTCGCCAAGCTGGGCGTGGTCGCTTCGATGCAGCCGGTTCATGCCGTGCTGAACATCGACGGCTATCCGGTGCTGCTGGGCGAGAAGTGGCGCCCCTACATGTGGCCCATCAAGTCGCTCATCGACGCGGGCGCCATCCTGGCGTTCGGCACCGACGCTCCCGTGTGGAACCTCAACCCCATGGAGAGCATCTACGCCGCCATCACGCGCCAGCAGCCGTGGGACGGCTATCCCGAGGGCGGCTTCGTCCCGGAGCAGCGCATCTCGGTGGCGCAGGCCATTCAGGGCTACACCTTCGGCGCCGCCTACCTGGAGAACTTCGAGGATCGCATCGGCACGCTTTCCGCCGGCAAGCTGGCCGACGTGGTCATCATGGACCGCAACCTGCTCGAGTCCACGCCCGAGGAGATCCTGAAGGCGAAGGCCCTGTACACGTTCATCGACGGCAAGCCCGTCTACCAGGCCGAAGGCGCCGATCTGGCTGAGTAACCCGTCGTGATCCGGCTTTCGCCGGCACAAGGACGGCATCAGTTCTCCCGAGGCCTTGGCGACAGCTTCGCCGAGGCCTCGTTGTTCTTTCGCGAAAGGATTTCGAAATGTCCGAATACGCAGACGTGGTCATCAAGAGCTCGACCATCTTCACGGCGGAAACGCTGGACACCATAGAAGGAGCCGTGGTCATCCGCGGCAAGGAGATCGTGGATGTGGTTTCGGCGGAAGAGGCGGAAGGGTTCGTCGGGCCCGACACCGTGGTGTACGAAGCGGGCGATCGCCTGGTGCTGCCCGGCTTCAACGATTCGCATACCCACTTCATCCACCACGGCGTGCTAACCGACGAGGACTATACGCTCAACCTCGAGGGCATCACCTCCAAAGAAGAGGTGTGTGACAAGATCGCGGCCTTCGCGAAGGCGCATCCCGATAGCAAGTGGATCGCAGCCCGCGGGTTCAACTACGACAGCTGGGAAGGCGGAGAGCAGCCCACCAAGGAGATTCTCGACGAGCTGGTGCCCGACCGCCCCGCCTACATCGCTTCGTGGGACGGCCATGTGGGCTGGGTGAACAGCCGAGGGCTGGAAGCCGCCGGCTACACGCCGAGCACGCCCGACCCCGGCAGCGCCTGGATCGGCCGCAACGATGACGGCAGCCTCACCGGGCTGGTGTACGAGCCCGACGCGTGCGACCCCGTTTGGGGCATGGCGAACCTCGCCGCCGACATGGATCGCGCGTTGGGGTCGACCATTCGCGAGGCCATCTCCAACGGCGTGACCGCCACGGGCAACGTGTATCCCTATGGCGGCATCCCCGAAGACGATTATCTGGGCGTGCTCCAGCAGTTCGAACGCGAGGGCAAGCTGCCCATCCGCGTGAGCTGCTTCCTCAAGCTCGAGGAAGGCATGCAAAACGCCAAGAAGTTCGAGAAGATCCTCGCCAGCGAGCATCTGCGTTTCGGCGGGCTGAAGCAGCTGACCGACGGCGTGAGCGAGGCGCACACCGCCTACCAGACCGAGCCTTACGCCGATGACGGGTCAACGTGCGCGCCCACCATCGGCTATGACGAGCTGTGCAAACTGGTTGGGGAGGCCAATTCCTGCGGCTACAGCGTCCGCCTGCACTGCATCGGCAACGGAGCGGTGAAGCAGGCGCTCGACGTGTACGAGGCAGTTGGGAGGAAAATCGGATTCAAGGGGATCCGCAACGCCATCGAGCACATCGAGACCTGCTGCCCCGAGGACATCGAGCGTTTCGCCAAACTGGGCGTTCTGCCTGCCATGCAGCCGGTTCACGCCGTTTTGAACGTGGACGGCTATCCGGAGATCCTAGGTGAGAAGTGGCGCCCCTGCATGTGGCCCATAAAGTCGCTCGTCGACGCTGGAGCCATCGTGTCATTCGGCACCGACGCTCCTGTGTGGCAGTTAAACCCCATGGAGGGCGTTTACGCCGCCATCACCCGCCAGCAGCCGTGGGACGGCTATCCCGAGGGCGGCTTCGTCCCCGAGCAGCGCGTCACGCTGGCTCAGGCGCTTCAGGCCTACACCTACGGTTCCGCCTACGTGGAGAACTTCGAGGATCGCATCGGCACGCTGCGTTCCGGCAAGCTGGCCGACGTGGTCATCATGGATCGAAATCTGTTCGCAGCCACGCCCGAGGGGATTCTCCAGGCGAAACCGCTCTACACGTTCATCGACGGCAAGCCCGTCTATCAGGCAGATGGGGTCGACTTGGCGCATTAGCGCTGCCCGATCAGGAGGGGAAGGTGATGCGGCATGGTCGCTGCAAGCGAGATGCCCAAAGGAAGGCTGTTCGTTGCGCTCACGGCGCTGTTCCTGTCGTCGATGTGCACGATGGGCGATCTGGTTATCAGCCCGATCGCGGCGAATCTGTACGAGGTGTTCGCCGACGCGCCCGAGGCGCTCGTCAACTTCGGCATCACCGGCCCCGCTTTGGTGGGTCTGCCGTTCGGTGTCCTCGCCGGGTTCCTGTGCGACCGCTTCGATAAGAAGTGGGTCATGGTGATGGGTTTCGCCATCTTCACGGTGAGCGCCTGTTTGGGAGCGGTGGAGAACATCTACCTGTTCGTGACGCTTCGTTGCCTGGCCACCGGCGTGGGCTGGGGCATCACCAACACCGCCGCTTTGTCGATCCTCGCCGACTTGTACACCGATGCCGACGAGCATAGCAAGTACGTGGGGTGGTACAACTCCGCCATGTCGGTGCTGGGATCCATCATGGCCGCCGTGTCGGGCGTGTTGGCGGTGAGCGCATGGCAGGATGCCTTCTACGCCTACGTCCTGTCCGTCCCGGTGCTCATCCTGCTGGCGATCTTCCTGCCCAGCCTGCCGGCCGACCATCATACGGAGAGCCTGCAAGGGGAATCCGGCCGCCTGGCGGTGCGACCCGGTTGGTGGAAAAGCCTCATCCCGCTGGTGGTGCAGGTGTTCTTCGTCGCCATCTGCTACTACGTGCTGCTTTACATGGGCGCGCTCTACGCCACCGACGCCCAGGTGGGCGACCAGGCGTTCATCGGCATGATGTCGTCGGTGGCCACCATCGCCAGCGCCGTGGGATCGCTGGTGTTCGGGTTCGCCTACAAGCGTATGAAGAAGCTCGTGTACCTGCCCTCGCTGGTGGTTATGGGCGTGTGCTACCTGGCCATGTCGGCCGTTCAAACGCCGGTCGTCACCATGGCGTGCGTTGCCATCTGCGGTTTCGCGTGGCCGTTCTACTTCTGCTTCTTCTACGTGCACTGCACCGAGCTAGTGGCGCCTTCCAAGGCGGGCACCGCCACATCGTTCGTGGCGTTCGCCAACGGCCTGGCGGCTACGGGAAGCTCGTACCTTCTCACCGGCCTTATCGGCCTCACCGGCGGCAATGCGGTCACCGTGTGGCCCGCGTTCGGCGTGGCGTTCCTGGTCATAGCCGCCGTTTCGCTTGTGGCCGTCGTGCTATACGGCAAGCGCCAGCGCGCATAAGCGAGCCCGCAAAGGTGAAAAAGGGACAGTCACTTTTTCACCTTGAAAGCAGGGGACGCCGCTCGGGATCGTGCCCGGGCGGCGTCCTCGCGTTAAAGGAGATGCGCGCTTAGTGGTGGCAGGCCTCGTTGGCGGTCATGTGGGGAAGCGTGCCTGCCGCCGCCAGCTTGGCCACGTCGCCCACGCCGGGGGTGACGTTGTCGAACAGCACGTCGATGCCCGCGTTGGCGAAGCCCATCATCGGGCGCATGCCCATGCCCGCCGCGACGATGGCGGTGGCGCCGGCGTCGGACAGCAGCCCCACCGGGCGCAGGCAGCCGCCTTCCTCGTGGGGCGGGTTCTGGATGATGGACACCTCTCCCAGCTCGCCGTCGACGATGTCGATCAGCGTGAAGCAGTCGCAGTGGCCGAAACGCCCCGAGCGCTCGGAATCGAGGCCGCCTTCGCCCATCGTGGGCACGGCCAGCTTCATCGTTTCTGCCATGGTCTCCTCGCTTTCCCCGCCGTCTTCGCGCTGCGGTTCGTTTGCCACCGTCGGATCCGGCGGCTTCTTGTGCGGGCGGCCTGCAATCGCCGTCTCGCTATATGTCGATAACATCTATACGCTTATTGCTATATGTTGTCAACACATAGCAGGCATTCGGCGGCGTCCGCCCGGCTTTTGTCTCTTTCCTCTTGCTGGGCGCTCTCTTGGCAGGTCTTCTCGGAATCCTGCGCGCTATCCGCAGGATTTCGGCGCTGATTATCCGTTCAGAGGGCGGTTTTTCGCGAATAGAGCGCGAAGGACGTGCGGATAAATCGCGCGAAAAGAGTGACGCGTCTTCCATCAGGGGAAACACTGCAGCAAATCGCGCTTGAAGCGCATTCAGGGCGCATCTCCCTCGCGAGATAACGCGCTAAACGTGGATTTTCCCCGCGCGAAACAGCGCCGGCGATTCCCGGTGCTATGTTTGCATCATGATGCTCGGCTCGACGAAAGGACGCGCTGACATGGATGACCCCGTTTTGGATCCCGCACTGGACGGGCATGCGTTCGACACGTTCGTGTTCGACCTCGACGGAACGCTGCTCAACACCCTTCCCGATCTGGTGGAGCTGACGAACGCGACGCTGCGCGAGTGCGGCTATCCCGCGCACACGAGCGAGGAGGTGCTCGGCTTCGTGGGAAGCGGGGTGAAGGCGCTCATCCGCTTGGCGGTTCCGAAGGATGCCGACGAGGATGACATCGAGCGGGTCTCCGCACGCTGGCAGCAGCTGTATCCGGAATACGGGTACAAGCTCACCGCACCGTACCCGGGGATCGAAGATGCGCTCCACCGGCTGAAAAGCCGCGGCATGAAGCTCGCGGTGCTGTCCAACAAGTTCGACGCGGCAGCGCGCGAGGTGGTGGAAGCATTCCTGCCCGGCATCTTCGATGAGGTCCATGGGGAATCGCCCGAGTTCCCGCGCAAGCCCGATCCGACCGGCCTTCGCCGCCTTCTCGGCGAGCTGGGCTCGGCACCCGAAAGATGCGTGTTCGTGGGCGACTCCTCGAACGACATGCGGGTCGCGCACGCCGTCGGCGCGTTTTCCGTCGGTGTGACTTGGGGATACAGCTCCAGGGAAACGCTTCGGGACGAGAAGGCGGATGTGCTGGTCGATCGCGCGGAAGAGCTGCTTTCGCTGCTGTAGCGCGCCTGAGTCGGCGCGGCGTCCCGGTTGGAACCCTCGCTGCGTTTTCGGCTGGGCGTAAACGGCATGCTGCCGGAACCGGGTGGATGCCGCTCCAAAGGCGTGCCGCGTCGGCTGCGCGGTGTGTTCAACATGTTCGCGGTATGTGCCCGTTTTTTGGCGATACACGGCCGATGGTACAATATTTCTTTGAACAGCCACGAATCGGCAGGCGATTCCGGGCGCGGCCTCCTTCGGGCCCCGCTTCCGGGATCCCGTGCAGGAAGGTGAGGAGTCGGTACCATGGCACCCCATAACGCTCGCCCCAACAGGCCTTCGCGTTCATCCGAGCGCCGGTCGGACCGCCCCAGCGTCCGCTCTTCCCATAACGCTTCCAGCAGGTCGTCGCGCAACGAGATGGGCCGCTACTCCCGCTACTCGTCCGAGCAGCGCTCGTACCCCGGCGATAGCCGGAAGGGCTCGAGGTACGCGGCGTCGGTCCGTTCGGTCGGTTCGGCGAAGGACGATGCGAGCCGCTATGCGCGCGGGAACGCGTCCTATTCGCATGCCGCCGCGAAGAAGAGGATGGGGCGCGGCAAGAAGATCGCCATCGGCATCGTGGCGGCGGTCTTGGTGGCGCTCATCGGCTGCGGCACGGCGCTCGCCCTCTACATCAACGGCATCAACAACACCATCACCACCGGCGACAAGACCGACGAGCAGCTGAACGCGATCGACGCGCAGCTGACTGCGTCTGATTTGAACAAGCCGTTCTATATGGTACTCATTGGATCGGACATTCGTCCGGGGGAGTCTCAGTCGGATTCTCGATCTGATACGAATATTCTCGTTCGAGTAGATGGATCTAGCAACCAGGTGACAATGGTCTCTATTCCGCGAGATACCGCAATAGAGATTGATGGATACGGTGTCTGCAAGTTCAACAATGCTTACACATACGGTGGGGCGGCGGGTGTCATTCGCGAATCGAGTGAGCTTTGCGGCGTCGATATTGCACACTACGCAGAGGTTAATTTCGATAGCTTGATTGCGTTGGTCGACGCCATCGGAGGGGTCGATGTTGAGGTAAGCGAACTCATTAACGATCCGGACGCTGATAATACTTCCTGGGATCCTAATGCGGAAAAGGTCATTCTCGAGCCGGGGATACAGCACCTTGATGGAAACGCTGCACTGGTTTTCGCTCGTAGCCGCGCCTTTGCCGACGGCGATTTCACGCGCGCCGAAAACCAGCGTAAGCTCATCAACGCAATTATTGACAAGATTCTATCTCTGCCGGTTACTGAACTCCCCGGTGTCATTGAGGCAGCGGCATCATGCGTAACCACGGATCTGTCGGTCACCGATATTATCAGCTTGGCTCAGCAATTCCAGGACGGAGCCGATCTGACCGTCTATTCGGGGATGGTGCCTTCGGTGGCGCAGTACGTCAACGGCATCTCGTACGTGTTCGCCGACACCGACACCCTCGCCGAGATGATGAAGGTCGTCGAGGAGGGCGGTGATCCCAGCGAGTTCACGGCGTCCGACGAGATGGTCGCGCAGGCCATAGCCTCGGAGCAGAGCGGCGGCGGATACGGGTCGGGGTATAGCTCCTACGGTTCGGGCTACAGCTCCTACGGATCCTACGGCTCGTACGGGTCGACAGGCGATTCGTACGGCACCTACGGCACGACGGGTGGGACCGACACGACGGGAACGGCCGACGCGACCGGCTCGCAGGGCTACTATTCCGCGGCGACGGACGACGGGACGAGCGGCGGCACCGGATACTAGCGCCGCCGAGCTCCTTCGCCGACCCTATTGGGCATCGGCGTATCCGTTGGGGTTCGTGGACTGCCAGCGCCAGCTGTCGGCGCACATGCGGTCGAGGTCGTACTGCGCGACCCAGCCCAGCTCGTCGCGCGCTTTGTCGCAGGCAGCGTAGTTCACCGCGACGTCGCCCGCGCGGCGCGGCTTGATCTCGTAAGGGATCTCGTGCCCGCAGGCGCGCTCGAAGGCGTGGACCACGTCCAGCACGCTCGACCCCGTCCCGGTTCCCAGGTTGAAGATGCCCACGCCGCGGCGCGTCCCATCGGCGGCGGGCTCGCCCTTGATCGACCCGATGCCGATGGCCTCGCCGGTGCCGACCTTGCCGCCCATCCAATCCAGCGCCGCCACGTGGCCGCGCGCCAAGTCGACCACGTGGATGTAGTCGCGCACGCCCGTGCCGTCGGGGGTGGGGTAGTCGTCGCCGAACACGCCCACGCACGCGAGCTTGCCCACGGCGACCTGCGCCACGTAGGGCAGCAGGTTGTTGGGGATGCCCTTGGGATCCTCGCCGATGAGGCCGCTCTCATGGGCGCCGATGGGGTTGAAGTAGCGCAGCAGCACGACGTTCCACTCGCCGTCGCCGCGGTACAGGTCGGTCAGCACGCGTTCCAGCATGCTCTTCGTCTCGCCATAGGGGTTGGTCGCCTCGTGCTTGGGGCAGCTCTCCGTGATGGGAACGAAATCGGGCTCGCCGTACACGGTGGCGCTGGACGAGAACACGATGTTCTTCACGCCGTGCTCGCGCGCCGAAGCGCACAGCACCAGCGTTCCCGCGACGTTGTTCCAGTAGTATTCGAGCGGCTTCTGCACGCTTTCGCCCACCGCCTTGAAGCCGGCGAAGTGGATGATGGCGTCGATGTCGTTCTCCTCGAAGATGCGGTCGAGGGCAGCTCGATCCAAGATGCTGTCCTCGTAGAAGGAAAGGCGCGCATCGTCCGGCGCCAGCCCGGCTATGCGGCGGACGCGGTCGAGGGCGACCTTGCTGGAGTTGCTGAGGTCGTCGACCACCACCACGCGGTAGCCCTTGCCCAGAAGCTCGACGCAGGTATGGCTGCCGATGAAACCGGCGCCGCCGGTGACCAGCACGCAGGTTTGCTCGGGGGATTTCGCAAGGCTCTTGTTCGCCATGGGGTGTCCTCTCTTCGAAGCGTTTCGCTTGGCGCTATTGTACCCGTTCGGGCCCGCTACTTCCCCGCGATGTCGCGCGCATGGGCGCTGGAGCGCTCCAGCTGGTCGATGGCGGCGCGCAGCGCGGCGATGTCGGCGTCGGACACCTTGTCCACCTTCTTCGCCAGCGCCTTCTGCACGGCGGCGATATCGGTCTTCACCTGCTTCTTCTCCATCTTGTCGAGCTGCTTGCCGGCGCTGGTCAGCGCGCGGTTCGCCTCGTTCACCAGCCTGGTGCCCTGGTCGCGCAGCGACAGCGCCTCGCGGCGCGCGCCGTCTTGGGCGGCGTACTGCTCGGCGTCGCGGATGGCCTGATCGATCTCGGCGTCGGACATGCGCTCGGAATCGTCGATGGTGATGGATTGCTGCTTGCCGGTGTCCAGGTCCTTTGCCGACACCGTCAGGATGCCGTTGGCGTCGATGTCGAAGGTGACCTCGATCTGCGGCACGCCCGCCGGGGCGCGCTTGATGCCCTTCAGGCGGAATTTGCCGATGGTCTTGTTGTCGCGCGCCATGGGCCGCTCGCCCTGCAGGACGTGGATCTCGACGCTGGTCTGGAACGCCGCCGCCGTGCTGAACACCTGCGAGTAATGGACGGGAAGGGTGGTGTTGCGCTCGACCAGCCGCGTGGCGACCCCGCCCACCGTCTCGATGGAAAGGCTTAGGGGCGTGACGTCCAGCAGCAGGATGCTGTTCGCCTTGACCAGGCCCGTCGAGCTGCCGGACAGCGTGGCGCCCTGGATGGCGGCGCCGGTGGCGACGCACTCGTCGGGGTTGATCGACGAGGACGGCTCCTTCCCGGTGAGCTCGCGAACCTTGCGCTGGACGGCGGGGATGCGGGTCGAGCCGCCCACCAGCAGCACGCAGCCCAGCTCGCTGGCGGCGATGCCCGCGTCGTTGAGCGCGTGCACCACCGGCTCGGCGGTGCGGTCGACCAGGTCGGCCGTCATCTGCTCGAAGGCGGCGCGGGTTACGGCGGTTTCGAAATGGACGGGACCCTGCGGGCCTTGGGCTAGGAACGGCAGGTTGACGCGCGTGGACTCCATCGACGATAGCTCGATCTTCGCCTCCGCCGCGGCTTCGCGGATGCGCTGCATCGCCGCCGGCTCGCGGCGCAGGTCGATGCCGTGCGCGCGCTGGAACTCGCCGATCAGATGGTCCGCCAGGCGCTCGTCGAAGTCATCGCCGCCCAGATGGTTGTCGCCGGCGGTCGCCATCACCTCGATGACGCCGTCGCCGATCTCGATGATCGACACGTCGAACGTGCCGCCGCCCAGGTCGTACACCATCACCTTCTGCGGCGTGCCGTTGTCCAAGCCGTAGGCGAGCGCGGCGGAGGTGGGCTCGTTGATGATGCGCAGGACGTTCAGCCCTGCGATGCGGCCGGCATCCTTGGTGGCCTGGCGCTGCATGTCGTTGAAGTAGGCGGGCACGGTGATGACGGCATCGGTGACGGGCTGCCCTAGGAACGCCTCGGCATCGGTGCGCAGCTTGCGCAGGATCATGGCCGAAAGCTCCTGAGGCGTGTAGGCCTTGCCGTCGATGTCGGCGCGCCAGTCGGTGCCCATGTGGCGCTTGACCGACGCGATGGTGCGGTCGGGGTTCATGGCCGCCTGCCGGCAGGCGATGCGCCCCACCAGGCGCTCGCCGGCTTTGGAGAACGCCACGACGCTGGGCGTGGTGCGCTCGCCCTCGGCGTTGGGGATGATGACCGGCTTGCCTCCCTCGACCGCCGCCATGCAGCTGTTCGTGGTTCCCAGATCGATGCCTATCGTGGCTCCCATTTCACTCACCCTTTCTTTTCCCCGGCGCTGCCTCTTATGTGCGGCCCGGGATATGGTTTTCCACTGCTCCGAACGCTCCGGATGGGCCGTCGGCGCGGCGGAGCGGACGGCTGCAAGTAGGGAGCGGAGCCGTGCCGACGGCCCATCCGGAGTCCCCCGCTCAAAGCCTTAGAACCCTATCGGGAAGAAACACATGCGGCAGATGGCCGGCCCGCAGCACCAGATGCCGCAGCACAGCGTCATGGGGTCCACGCCCACCATCGTGAAGCCCTTCGCTTGGCCTTCCTGCTGGTAGGAGGTGCTGCTTTGCTGGAACTTGCGCTGGGCGCGCTGGTACTCGGGGTTGCCGGGATCCATGCGCACGGCGCGGCGGATCTGCTCCAGCGCCATCAGCGTGTTGCCCGCCCCGTCGTTCGCCAGCGCGCTGAGGTAGTACCAGCGCGCATCGCGCCCGACGCTGGTGATGGCATTCAGGATGTCGATGGCGCGTTGGAAATCGCCGGAGTTGATGGCGTCGATGGCCGCTCGCACCTCGGCGCTGTCGGTCGCCGACGCTTCCGGGTGGATGGGACCGGTCGCCGCGCCGCCGAATCCGCCGAAGCCGAACAGGTCGTCGAAGTCGAACCCGCCGGTCCAGCCGTAGGGGCCGTTGCTGCTGGAGGGGCCGGATTGCGTGTAGCCGTATCCGCCCGACCCTTGGCTGCCTGCCTGCCCGCCGCCATAGCCAGAACCGGGCTGCTGCGCGCCGCCGTAGCCCGAGGCTGCCTGTGCCCGGCGGTCGCGCGCCTCGTACTTCTCGGGGTTCATGATGCGGTCGTACGCCTCGTTGATCCTGTTCATGCGCTCGGCAGCGCCGGGGTCGTTCGGGTTGAGGTCGGGGTGGTTCTCGCGTGCCTTCTTGCGATAGGCCTTCTTCACCTCGTCGGGGGAGGCGTTGGGGCTCACGCCCAGTATGTCGTAGGGGTTCTCTGGCACCTCAGGCGTCCTTCGTCTCGTTCGGGTTGGGAGCGGGTTTGCCTCCGCGTTCTTCGCGCTTGCGCCTCTTCGTCAGCTTCGCGTTCCATTTCTGCCAAATGCCCGAGTACATGACGCTGCGCAGCAGATGGAGGTCCTGCTCTAGCGGCAGCTTCTCGAACGTCTCGGTCGCGCGCGCGGCGAACAGCGTGAGCGTTTCGGCCGTGTCCTGCTCCGAAAGATCCAACTTCGCTAACGGATTGTAACTGCCTTTCCTCAAGTCTTCCTCAAGATCGCACGCCGCGTCCATGAAGTATATGAAACGTCCAAGTTCCCCGCCCAGCTGGTGCAGCGCAGCCTCCCAGTGATCCTGTCGGCAGGCGAACAGCTGGCCCAGCAGCGCCCCGAACCGGTTCGCGGCGGCGTCGGGAGGAGCGGCGGCGTCGGCCTCGACGGCACGGATCTCGGCAAGCCCTTCCTCGATGGCGCCGCATTGGCGCGGCAGGCGATCGGCGGCGGCGCGGTAGGGCGCCTCGAGCAGCGCCGCATAGGAGCGCGCGGGGATGCTGCGATCGTCGTTCCAGTCGTCCAGGCACTTGTGGTAGGCGAGCGCCACGGACAGGTCGGCGGCGTATCCGGTGAACTCCGTGCCCACGGACAGCTGCCGCTTTGCCGGATGCAGGGGGCAGCGGAAGGACTCGATGCGCTCCGCCGGCTCGTAGAGCGAGCCGAGCAGCAGCGCGAGGAACGTCATGTCGTAGGTCAGGCAGAAACGGCAGCGCTGCCCGCATCGAGAGCCCAGCTCCCGGCAGAGCCCGCAGTAGGCGGCGCGGTAGCGCTGCTGCTCGGCGGGCGAGAGGTCGTGGAGGTTGGCCGCTACATAGCCGAACATGGCGCCTCCGGGGCGGCGGTTCGGCAGGATCCTTCGTCCATCGCGCGCCTACGAGTTCTTCTCGACTTGGTGGTGGCACTGCGGGCAGGTGACGTGCAGCTTGCCCTTGCCTTTGGGGATGGACAGGATGGCGCCGCATCCCTTGCAGATGAAGTACTTCGTGGTGGCGCGGTCCGCCCACGATTTGCGCGCGAGCAGGAGCAGCGACTTGGGCATGTGCGCGAAGCGCAGCCAGTTCTCGTTCTCGCGTTCGCGTTTGGCGGCGTTCTTCGAGAACGTGCGGAGGACGCCGACGACCATGGAGATCAGGCCGATGATCCAGAACAGGTCGAGCCCGGGGATCATGGAGAAGAACGTGAGGATGACGCCGCCGAACACCAGGAAGGTCGACAGGTTGTCCGGTCCGTAGCGTCCCTCCATCCAAAGGGCCATCTTCCATTGCAGCCGCTCGAGGAATCCCCGCATCGCTTTCCACTCGCCTTTCCGGTTGGCGGCGCTCTGCCTGCCCTGCCGCGTTTTCGCGATGAGGCCGGGCGTTGCCCGCGTTCGTTCATGCACGTTTCCCTACCTTATACGATGCCCTGCTCGCGATGCGTTTCGCGGCAGGGAAGGACAGGCAATCGTTGACGGAAATCCACAAGGAACGCATGAGACGGATGCTGCGACTCTCATACATATATTGGGTTCCCAGTCGGCTGGCTCGGAATCGCAGCGAGGCGGTTGCCGGGCGGATTCGCGGTGCAGAGGGGGTTCGCAAGGTTGGGGTGACGGGATCTTGCTGCGCAAGCAGGCTTTTAAAAATATCCTTGACTTCGAATAATACTCACTGTAGTATAAACACCACGAGATGAGATCGTTCCCTTTTCTCCTCGTTTCACTCGTCTAGTAAGAGGCCGCTCCCCCCGCGGCCTCTTACTACGTCTGGGGCAGAGTCGTGCGTTTGCCGCCGTCCCGCCTACCCGCCCAGCTTCGGCAGCTTCTTCAGCAGGGCCCAGGCGCGCTGCTTGCTGCGGCCGTCATCCAGCAGGGCGTCGAACGACGCGAACGCGACGATGCTGCGGCCCATCACGCGGCTGCATTCGCCTTCCGGCACAGCGCAGCGGTACGCTTGCGACAGCGCATGCGCGGCATCCGCATCAGCGGCGACGGCGCAGGCAGGGTCCAGCCCTTCCATCGCGAGCAGGACCGATGAGGCGTCCAGCCTTCCGTCGGGGCCTTCGAGCGTTATGAACGCCACGGCATCGTCCGGATAGCCCAGCGCGCGGGCGGAGCTGGAAAGGGCGGCGCGGGCGCGCTCGGGCAGGGGGGCTCCGCTCAGGACGCACAGGAGCGGCAGGTCGGATCCATCCAGATGGGAGCGGAAAAGCTCGGCGGTCTCCCGCGCGGGGACCTCGTACATGTTACCATTTGCAGATTTTTTCACACTGACCCCCTAAAGGAGCGCCCTTTCCCCAAGGTTGGTCCTATCATAGCAAGAAACGATGACGGCCCCGTTCTCCCGCATGCGGCGGCGCGGGCCGTCTTTGGGAAACGGCACGGGTTTCGGCAACGGATCCGCCGCAAGGCGGCGGCGATATCGAAAGGATGATGCGGCATGTGCACCAACGGGATCAACACCGGGCAGTTCGAGATGATGATCGAGCAGATCGACGACCATGTGAAGCTGGAGCGCCGCTGGGCGCATAACCTCGCCCACAAGGCCGAGGACGCCGGCTTCGCCTCCGTGTCGGAGAAGCTGCACGAGGCCCAGGCGCTGCTCGACGACGTGCGGGCGAAGCTCGACGAGGCCCGCGACGCGCTCGAGGACGATGCCGAGACGGCGTCCAACGTGACGGTCAGCCTCGTGTAGCTTGGGCTCGGAGGACTGAATGGCACAGGATCTGATGCGCTTTTCGGTGGCGATGCCCGAAGAGCTGCTCATGCGCTTCGACCAGCTGGTGGCGCGCCGCGGCTTAGCGAAGAACCGCAGCGAGGTCGTGCGCGACCTGGTGCGCGATGCGCTGGTGGAGGACGAGTGCGCCACCCCCGGCGTGGAGGTGGTGGGCACGCTCACCATCGCCTTCGACCACCATGCGAGCGATCTGCAGGAGAAGCTGCACAGCATCCAGCATTCGTATTTCGACTACATCATCTCGTCGATGCACGTCCACCTGGACCAGCACAACTGCCTGGAGGTGATCGTGCTGCGCGGCGAGACCGGCATCGTGCAGGAGATCGCCAACCTCATCCTGGGGACGAAGGGCGTGCGCAACGGGCGCTTGGTCACGACGACGGCGAACCCGCAGCCGTAGGCGCGCGAACGGAAGGAAGAAAGAACATGGACACGACGGTAATGCTGGGCCACGGCAGCGGCGGCACCATGATGAAGCGCATCATCGACGAGGTCTTCTTCGCGGCCTACGCCGGCGAAGAGCTTCTGCGCGGGGATGACGCGGCGGTGCTCCCCGCGCCGGACGAGGGCGAGCGGCTGGCGTTCTCCACCGACAGCTTCGTGGTGACGCCGCACTTCTTCCCCGGCGGCGACATCGGCAGGCTTGCCGTGTGCGGCACCGTCAACGACGTCGCGACCAGCGGCGCGCGCCCGCTGTACCTCAGCTGCGGGTTCATCCTCGAAGAAGGTTTCCCCATGGACGACCTCAAGCGCATCTGCGCCTCGATGGCCGAGGCGGCGAAGGAGGCGGGCGTCCATCTGGTCACCGGCGACACCAAGGTGGTGAACCGGGGGCACGGCGACGGCGTCTACATCAACACCAGCGGCGTCGGCGCGCTGCCCGCAGGCGTTGAGCTGGGCGGCGCCCAGTGCAAGCCGGGCGATGCGGTGCTGGTGTCCGGCACGCTGGGCGACCACGGCATCACCATCATGAGCTGCCGCGAGGGCTTGGGCTTCTCGGCCGACCTGCAAAGCGACGCCGCGCCGCTGAACCACCTGATCGCCGATGTCCTGGCGGCCGCCCCCCATACGCGCTGCTTCCGCGACCCCACGCGCGGGGGCCTCGCCTCCACGCTGAACGAGCTGGCGGGGCAGGCTGGCGTCGACATCGTGGTGGAGGAGGACGCCATCCCCGTCAAGCCGGCGGTGCAGGGCGCCTGCGACATGCTGGGCTACGACGTGCTGCAGGTCGCCAACGAGGGCAAGATGGTCTGCGTCGTGGCGGCGGACGAGGCGCAGGCGGCGCTTCAGGCCATGCGCGCGAACCGCTACGGCGCCGATGCGGCCATCATCGGCGAGGTGCGCGAATCGCGCCAAGACCGCGGCTCGAAGGTGTTCCTGCGCACGGCGTTCGGCGGCACGCGCATCCTGGACATGCTGGTGGGCGAGCAGCTTCCGCGCATCTGCTAGCGCGTTCGCCCCGCCATTCTGCGCGTTTTTCCGGGGGAGTGGTTTCCACCGCTATTTTTTCTTGCATCGTCGGGAAAACGTGCTATCTTGCGTCCATGCAGTAATGGGGGTACCCGACGCGCAAGCGAAGGGGCAGCAGACGAGAAGGAGTACGATCATGTCCCATCCTGTTATCGAAGCTGATGAGTGCATCGGTTGCGGCATCTGCGTTGACGCTTGCCCGCAGGAGGTCCTGGAAGTCGTCGACGGCACCGTCGAGGCCGTGAACGAGGAAGCCTGCATCGCGTGCGGCGACTGCGTCGAGGAGTGCCCCATGGGCGCCATCTCGGAGATCGTGGAGGAGTAGCCTCCCGATTCGCAAAGCCGTGCGAAGCGCGGCTCGAACATCTCGAAGGCCCTGCAGCTTTTCCAGGCTGCGGGGCCTTCGTCGTTTTCGGCTTCGATCCGTCCTTGGCTCTGCTGGGCGAACCCCTTCCTGCGGCAGGAGCGGGGGTCGCTGTCGTTGTCATGCATCGCCGAACTCGGACGCGCAACTCACTTATATATAGGTACGTCAACTAAGTTATATGACAAAATGGTAACTAACTTGACAGACACAGACTTAGATTATATAGTTCTAATCGTTGAAAACGGATTGAGCCGTGCATGCGCATGGGAAGCGCAGGACGGCTCCCCCTCTAAGCGAGCAAAATGAAACTGCTGCCGCGAAGCGGGAACTCTGGAAGGAGAGGAAGCAGGAAATGGCGAAGATTCTTGGTATCGACCTGGGCACGACGAACTCGGCCATGGCGGTCATGGAGGGCAGCGAGCCCGAAATCCTGGTGAACGCCGAAGGCGACCGCACCACCCCGTCTGTGGAGGGCTTCCGCAAGGACGGCGAGCGCGTGGTGGGCAAGGCCGCTAAGAACCAGGCGGTCACCAACCCCGAGAACACCGTGTCGTCCGTGAAGCGCTTCATCGGCCGCTCCTATGACGAGACCGCCGAAGAGCGCAAGACCATCAGCTACAACGTCCGCAAGGGCAAGGACGGCCGCGCGGTCGTCGACATCGAGGGCAAGGACTACACCCCCGAGGAGATCTCGGCGATGGTGCTGCAGAAGATGAAGACCGACGCCGAGAAGCAGCTGGGCGGCCCGGTGACCCAGGCGGTCATCACCGTCCCCGCGTACTTCAACGACGCACAGCGCCAGGCCACCAAGGACGCCGGCAAGATCGCCGGCCTGGAGGTGCTGCGCATCATCAACGAGCCCACCGCCGCGGCGCTGGCCTACGGCCTGGACAAGACCAACAAGGACGAGAAGATCCTCGTCTTCGACCTGGGCGGCGGCACGTTCGACGTGTCCATCTTGGAGCTGGGCGACGGCGTGTTCGAGGTCGCGTCCACCGCTGGCGACAACCACCTGGGCGGCGACGACTGGGACCAGCGCGTCATCGACTGGCTGGCCGACAAGTTCCAGTCCGACAACGGCATCGACCTGCGCACCGACAAGATGGCGCTGCAGCGTCTGAAGGAAGCGGCCGAGAAGGCGAAGATGGAGCTGTCCTCCACCACGCAGGCCAACATCAACCTGCCCTTCATCACCGCCGACGCCTCCGGCCCGAAGCACCTGGACTACACGCTGACCCGCGCCGAGTTCGAGCGCATCACGAAGGACCTGCTGGATCGCTGCAAGAAGCCCGTCGAGCAGGCGCTGCATGACGCCGGCCTGTCGCTGGGCAGCATCGACGAGGTCATCCTGGTCGGCGGCTCCACCCGCATGCCCGCCGTGCAGGAGCTGGTGAAGCAGCTGACCGGCAAGACCCCCAACATGTCGGTGAACCCCGACGAGGTCGTGGCCATGGGCGCTGCCGTCCAGGGCGGCGTGCTCGCCGGTGACGTCGAGGGCATCCTGCTGCTGGATGTCACCCCCCTGTCCCTGGGCATCGAGACCATGGGCGGCGTGATGACCAAGATGATCGACCGCAACACCACGATCCCGACCCGCAAGACCGAGATCTACTCCACGGCGTCCGACAACCAGACGTCCGTCGAGATCCACGTCCTGCAGGGCGAGCGCCAGATGGCCGCCGACAACAAGACGCTGGGCCGCTTCCAGCTGACCGGCATTCCGGCCGCCCGCCGCGGCGTGCCGCAGATCGAGGTCACCTTCGACATCGACGCCAACGGCATCGTGAACGTGTCCGCTAAGGACCTGGGCACCGGCAAGCAGCAGCAGATCACCATCAGCGGCTCCACCGCTCTGTCCGACGACGAAGTCGACCGCATGGTCAAGGACGCCGAGGCGCATGCCGCCGAGGACGAGCAGCGCAAGGCCGAGATCGAGGCGCGCAACAACTGCGACTCGCTGGTGAACGCCACCGAGCAGACGCTCTCCGAGCTGGGCGACAAGGTGTCCGGCGACGTGAAGAGCCAGGCCGAGGCCGCCATCAGCGAAGCCAAGAGCGCGCTGTCCGGCACCGACGTGGAGGCCATCAAGGCCGCTACCGAGAAGCTGCAACAGGCGGGCTACAAGCTGGCCGAGGTCGTGTACTCCACGCAGCAGGGCGCCGCGGGCGCCGGCCAGGCGCAGCAGCCGGGCGCGGGCGCGCAGAACGCCGCCGCCAACGATGACACCATCGAGGCCGACTACGAAGTGGTCGACGACGATAAGAACGAAGGCAAGTAATCATGGCCGCCGAGCCGAAAGCGGTTCCCACCGAGCGCGGTGCGTCCGATGAGGCCGAAAGGGAAGAAATGACCATCGAGATCGAAGACGGCGACAAGAAGACCAACGAGGCCGAGGAAACCGTCGAGGAGACGAAGGCCGACGCCGCTGAGGCAACCGAGGCAAACGAGCCCGCAGTCGAGCAAGGCGAAAGCGGCAGCGATGCCGACGCCGAAGAGCCTGCCGAGGCGGGGAAGCCCGACGGCGATGCGCCGCAGGATGCGGATGCCGACGAGCTGATGGCGAAGGCGGCGGCGGCGCTGAAGGAGGCCACGGAAGAGGCGGACAAGGCCAAAGCCGAGGCGAAGGAGTGGCAGGACAAGTTCATGCGCCTGCACGCCGAGTGGGACACCTACCGCCGCCGCACGGCCGAGCAGCGCGAGGCCGAGAAGGCGCGCGCATCCGAGAAGCTGGTCACGGGCCTGCTGCCGGTGATCGACGACTTCGAGCGCACGATCAAGTACGCCGAGGACAACGGCGAGGGCGGGCTCCTGGACGGCGTGCGCGCCGTGCACACCAAGTTCGTCGACGTGCTGGTGAAAGACGGCGTCCAGGTGATCGACCCCGCGGGCGAGGCGTTCGACGCCCTGCAGCATCAGGCGGTCGCCACGGTGCCCGATGACGAGGCCTTCGACGAGACGGTGCACGAGGTGTACCAGAAAGGCTACAAGCTGGGCGAGAAGGTGCTCCGCCCCGCGATGGTGACCGTCACCACCGGCGGGCCGAAGCGGCCGAAAGAGGAAGCCTCCGAAGAGGAGTAGACCTCACGGCGAGATAGAACTGACAGGCGAAGGCGGGCGTTTCGGTCCGCCTTCGCTGTAGAAAGGGAATTGAGAGAAAGGTGGTGGGAGGTATGGCGGCGGCTCCGGATTACTACAAGATTCTCGGCGTGCCACGTACTGCCACGGCCGACGAGATAAAGAAGGCGTTTCGGAAGAAGGCGAGGACGGCCCACCCCGATGCCGGCGGCAACGAGGAGGAGTTCAAGCAGATCAACGAGGCCTACGAGGTCCTCTCCGACGATAAGAAGCGCAAGCTGTACGACCAGTACGGCACCGCCAGCGAGAACCAGATCCCCCATGGCTGGGGCGGCGTGAACGTCGAGGACATCTTCGGCCAAGGAGGCGCCGGCGGTTTCGGCAGCTGGGCGGACATCTTGGAGAGCATCCGCCGCGGCGAGGGCGCGTTCGGCACCAACTGGGACTTCGGCAACATGTCGGGATTCGGCGGGAACCGGGCGCCGCGTCCTCGCAAGGGCCAGGATATGAACGTCACGCTGAACGTCACGTTCGACGAGGCGTTCCGCGGGACCGAGAAGCGCGTGACCGTGCGCGTCCCGGGCCGTTCGGAGTCCCAGACCCTCACCGTGAAGGTGCCGGCCGGCGCCGTCGAGGGCGGCAGGCTGCGCTTCCGCGGCAAGGGCGCTGCGGGCGAGGCGGGCGGCGAGGCGGGCGATCTGCTGATCACCACGCACATCGAGCCGCATCCGCACTACTCGCGCGAAGGGGCCGACGTGGTGATGGAGGTGCCCGTGAGCATCGCCGAGGCGGCGCTGGGCGCGAGCGTGGTGGTTCCGGCTCCCGACGGCACCAAGGTGCGCGTGAAGATCCCCGCCGGCACGCAGGACGGCGCCAAGCTGACCATCCGCGGCAAAGGAGCGCCGAAGGTGAAGGGCGCGGGGACGGGCGACTTGCGCATCGTCGTGAAAGTGGAGGTCCCGCGCACGTTGAACGATAAGCAGAAGAAGGCCATGGAGGACTTCATGGCCGCCACTACCGAGGAAGTGAGGACATGGTGAGAGACGACCGCACCGATCGCAACCGGCCGCTCTACATGATCAGCGTGGCTGCGCAGTTGGCTGGCGTCCATCCGCAGACGCTGCGCGCCTACGAGCAGAAGGGCCTGGTGACCCCGCAGCGCACGAGCGGCAACACCCGCATGTACTCGCAGGCCGACATCGAGCGGCTGGAGCTCATCAACGAGCTCACCAACGAGGGCATCAACCTGGCCGGCGTCATCCGCATCCTCGACCTGAAGGGCCGCCTGGACGATCGGGATGCCGAGATCGACGACCTGCACAAGCGCGTGCGGCGCCTCGCCGACCGCGTGCACGAGCTGGAGACCCGCGCCGACGTCACCGCCCTGGTAAGGGTGTCGGACATCCCGCGGTTGATGTGATGAGAAAAAGGGACGGAGGATTTTTCTCATTTTGCAAGTTCCTAGGGCGGCTCGGCGCGGCTGCGCTCCCTATCTGCGACCGTCCGCTCCGCCGCACCGAACCGCCCTTGGCGGTGTAGAAACGAGAAGGCTTCTAGTCATCCGAAAAAGGAGGAATGGCTATGAACATGGGTAACCTGAACAAGCTGGCGCTCACCGCGCAGGAGGCGCTGCAGCAGACGCTGTCCATCGCCTCCGATGCGCAGGCGGCGCAGGCGGAGCCCATCCATATGCTGAAGGCTCTGCTGGAATCCAAAGAGAACAACCTGTCGGCCATCATCAAGCGCATCGGCGCCGATCCGGCTTCCATGCGCGCGAGCGTGGACGCGCACATCGAGAGCATGCCCAAGGTGAGCGGCAGCAACGCCCCCTTCGGCATGAGCGGCATCCCCGGCCAGGCGCTCCTGAACCTGCTGGACAACGCCGTCAAGATCGCCGAAAAGCTGGGCGACAGCTATGCCACCAGCGAGCATCTGCTCATCGCGCTGTCCGAGGACAAGGGCGAGGCGGGGCGCATCCTGAACTCCGCCGGCGTGACGCGCAAGAACATCGAGGCCGCTTACGAGGAGCTGCGCGGCGATACCCGCGTGACCGATCCGCAGGAGAAGGCCCAGTTCGAGGCGTTGGAGCGCTACGGCCAGAACCTCACCCAGCAGGCGCGCGAGGGCAAGCTGGACCCGGTGATCGGCCGCTCCGAGGAGATCCGCCGCACCATCCAGGTGCTGTCCCGCCGCACCAAGAACAACCCGGTGCTCATCGGCGAGCCCGGCGTGGGCAAGACCGCCATCGTCGAAGGCCTGGCCCAGCGCATCGTGGCGGGCGACGTCCCCTCCAGCCTGAAGGACCGCGAGCTGGTGTCGCTTGACATGGCATCCATGCTGGCGGGCGCCAAGTACCGCGGCGAGTTCGAGGACCGTCTGAAGGCCGTGCTGCGCGAGGTCAAGGAAAGCGACGGCCGCATCATCCTGTTCATCGACGAGCTGCATACCATCGTGGGCGCGGGCTCGTCGGGCGACAGCTCCATCGATGCCGGCAACATGCTGAAGCCCGCGCTCGCCCGCGGCGAGCTGCATGCCATCGGCGCCACCACGCTGGACGAGTACCGTAAGTACATCGAGAAGGACGCCGCGCTGGAGCGCCGCTTCCAGCCGGTGGTCGTGGGCGAGCCCACGGTGGAGGACACCATCGCCATCCTGCGCGGCCTGAAGGAGAAGTACGAGATCCACCACGGCGTGCGCATCACCGACAGCGCCATCGTGGCGGCGGCGGAGCTGTCCAACCGCTACATCTCCGACCGTTTTCTGCCCGACAAGGCCATCGACCTGATGGACGAGGCTGCCAGCCGCCTGCGCATCGAGATCGACTCGATGCCCGAGGAAGTGGATGCCGCCGAGCGCAAGCTCACCCAGATGCAGATCGAGGAGCAGGCGCTGATGAAGGAAAGCGACGAGGTCAGCAAGGAGCGCCTCGAGGCGCTGCGCCGCGACATCGCCGCCGCCAAGGAGGAGCTGGACGCTCGCAAGGCCGAGTGGAAGAACGAGAAGGACGTCATCCAGAACGTCCAGGCGCTCAAGGCCGACATCGAGGCCGCCCAGACCGAGGAGGAGCGCGCCACGCGCGAAGGCGACCTGTCGCTGGCGTCCGAGATCCGCTACGCCCGCATCCCCGAGCTGAAGAAGCAGCTCGAGGCGGCGGAGCGCGCCCTCAACGAGAAGCAGGAGGACGGCGCGATCCTGAAGGAGGAGGTCTCCGAAGACGAGATCGCCGAGGTCGTGAGCACGTGGACGGGCATCCCGGTCAGCAAGATGATGCAGGGCGAGATGGAGAAGCTAGTCGACTTGGAGGACAAGCTGCACGAGCGCGTGGTCGGCCAAGACGAGGCCGTGAAGGCGGTCGCCGGCGCCATCCGCCGCAACCGCGCGGGCCTTTCCGATCCCAACCGGCCCATCGGCAGCTTCCTGTTCCTGGGCCCCACCGGCGTGGGCAAGACGGAGCTCGCCAAGGCGCTGGCGGAGTACCTGTTCGACACCGAGAAGGCCATGGTGCGCATCGACATGTCGGAGTACATGGAGAAGTTCAGCGTGCAGCGCCTGATCGGGGCGCCTCCGGGATACGTCGGCTACGACGAGGGCGGCCAGCTGACCGAGGCGGT
>URRZ01000020.1 GCA_900550385.1 uncultured Coriobacteriaceae bacterium
TACCGCGTGCGCATAGACTCCTTCGAGGGCCCGTTCGATCTGCTGCTGTACCTGGTCAGCCGGCAGAAGGTCGACATCGGGTCCATCAGCATCACGCAGATCGCCGACCAGTATCTGGCCGAGGTGACGCGCATGCGCAACCTGGACCTCGACGTTGCCAGCGACTTTTTGCTGGTTGCCTCCACGCTGCTGGAGATCAAGGCCGAAAGCCTCATCCCGCGCCGCCGCGACGAGGTCGACGCCGAGATCGAGGAGCTCGCCCCCAGCGAGGCGCGCGACATCCTGGTGGAGCGCCTGCTGGTGTACAAGCAGTACAAGAACGCCGCCGCCGCGCTGCGCCTGCGGTTCGAGGCGGAGGGGCGCATGCACGCCCGGCCCTTCGGCCCCGACGCGCCGTTCCTGAAGGCGATGCCCGACTTCCTGCGCGATGTGACGCTGGACGGGCTGGCTCTGATCGCCGCGAACGCGTTCGCTAGGCGTGAGGCGTTCCTGCTGGAATCCGAGCACATCGCCGCCAAGCCCATCCCGGTCGAGGTGCACGTGCGCGCCATCCACCAGCGCATCCGCAACAAGAAGAACCTGCGCTTCACCGACCTGGTCGACGACGCCACGCCCACCCCGGTGGTCGTGGTGACGTTCCTGGCGATCCTCGAGCTGTACAAGCGCTCGATGGTGAGGCTTTCCCAGGACGAGCAGTTCGGCGATATCGCCATCGAGTACATCGAGGGGTCGGGGGAGCTCGACCTGACGGGCGAGGATTCGCTCACCTCGGTGGGGGAGGAAGGCTAGATGTTCCAAGGTTTGCGCGAAGACCAGCTGATGGGGGCCGTGGAGGCGATGCTGTTCGTCACCGACGAGCCCGTGGGCGTCCTGACGATGGCCGACATGCTGGAGGTCGATCCGGCGGCGGTCGAGTCCGCCTTGGTGGCGCTGCGCGACAAGCTCGCCGCCGAGGAGCGCGGCGTGCAGCTGCGCGAGGTGGCGGGCGGCTGGAGGCTGTTCACCCATCCCGCCTACCACGAGCTCATCGAGAAGTACGTGATCTCGTGGGACACGCGCAAGCTGTCGCAGGCGGCGCTGGAGACGCTTGCGGTGGTGGCCTACAGCCAGCCGGTCACGCGCGGCCAGGTGGCGGCGGTGCGCGGCGTGAACTCCGACAGCTCCATCAACTCCCTGGTGGAGAAGGGGCTGCTGCGCGAGGCGGGCACCGCCGACGCCCCCGGCAACCCGGTGCTGTACGCGACGACGCGCGCGTTCTTGGAGAAGTTCGGCCTGCGCGGCACGTCCGACCTGCCTGACCTCGACCAGTTCGCGCCCGACGACGCCGCGCGCGCGTTCATCCGCGAACGCCTGTCCGCGACGCGCTCCGACATCGCGCTGCCGGCCGATCCGGAGGAGGCGATGGAAGCCGTCGCCGCGGCGCAGCGCCCCTCGGGCGGGACGGCTCCGTCCGCCGATGCGGACGGGGACGAGCCGCCCTCGCCGTTCGCCGCCGCATTGGCGCAGGGCTTCGGCGCCGTGGAGAAGATCGACTTCAGCACGCTGAAGTTTGAAACGGACGACGAGTAGCGGCCATGGAAGGCGAATCCCGCATCGTGCCCATGCGGCTGCAGAAGTTCCTGGCGCGTGCCGGCGTCGCCAGCAGGCGGGGCGCGGAGAACCTGATGACCGCCGGCCGCGTGACGGTGAACGGCGAGGTCGTCACCGAGCTGGGCAGCAAGGTCGATCCGCTGGTCGACGAGGTGGCGGTGGACGACATCGCGGTCCGCTTGGCGGACGGCTCGGTGACGCTGATGCTGCACAAGCCCGCCGGCATGCTGACCACCATGTCCGACCCCTACGGGCGCCCGACCGTCGCCGAGCTGGTGCCGACCGACCGCTATCCGGGGCTGTTCCCCATCGGCAGGCTCGATCAGGACACCACCGGCCTGCTGCTGTTCTCCACCGACGGCGAGCTGGGCAACGGGCTGCTGCATCCCAGCCACCATGTGGTGAAGGGGTACCTGGCGTTGGTGGAGGGAACTCCTTCCGAGGCGGAGCTCTCCGCTTTGCGGCGGGGCATCGAGCTCGATGACGGGCCCACGCAGCCCGCCGAGGCGGAAGTGCTCGACGGGATCGACCGCCATCGCGCGATGAAGGCTTTCTCCATCCCGAAGCCCTCGCCCGACGACTCGCCCCAGTACCTCGCCGCCCAAAAGACCCGCGCGCGGCACCGCAGCGTGGTGCGCATCGGCTTGCGCGAGGGGCGCAAGCACCAGGTGAAGCGCATGCTCGATGCGGTGGGGCACCCGGTGGTCGCCCTGCACCGCGAATCCTTCGGGCCGCTTGACCTGGAGGGCCTTGTGCGGGGAGTCTGGAGGCCGCTCGCCCCCGAGGAGATTGCCGCGCTGCGCGCCTGCGCCGGCTTGGAATGATCCGCGGCGCCGGCGCCCCTCGCGCGCGGCGGGTGCGGAGGCGCGCGGCATGCCCTTGCCCTTGAGATCGGCGCCCCTCGCGCGCGGCGACGAGGTCCCATGCTAGAATCACCCCGGCGCATTTCCGCCCCTTCGGGACGGAACCTGCGCGGATGCCCGCAACCGAAAGAAGAAAGGCCGTCTTCCCATGCCACCCACCTGCCCGGACAACGACTCGGAGGCGCAGCAGGCGCCCTTCGCCCGCATCGCCATCGCGGGCCTCGGCCTCATCGGCGCGTCTTTGGCGGCATCGCTGCGCGCGGCGTACCCTTCCATCGAGATCTTCGGAGCCGACATCGACGCGCGCACCTGCGACGTCGCCTTGGAGCGCGGCTGGGTCGACGGCGCCTCGGCGCCCGACGACGGGGCGTTCCGCGCGTTCGCCACCGAGCGCTGCGATTTGGCGGTGGTCGCCACTCCGGTCGACGCCGCCGAGTCGATCCTGGGCCTTCTGGCGGATTGGGGCTTCGCGGGGGTGATCACCGACACGGCGTCCACCAAGGCCCACCTGGCCGAGGCCGCGGCATCGATCCTGCCGTATCCGTGCAACTACGTCCCCGGGCACCCCATGGCGGGCTCCGAGGTCAACGGCATCGAGGGCGCGCGGGCGGACCTGTTCAAGGGCGCCTATTGGATCCTCTGCCCGGACGAGGCCACCCCGCCCGAGCACTTCACCCGGCTGCACGAGCTGATCACGGGCATGTCGGCGCGGGTCATCGCCCTGCGCCGCGAGGACCACGACCAATCCATCGCCATCGTCAGCCACGTGCCCCATTTCATGGCGTCATCGCTGATGCAGCTTGCCAGCAGGCACGCCGACGCCGACCGCTCCCTGTTGCGGCTCGCCGCCGGCGGCTTCAAGGACTCCACGCGCATCGCCGCGGGATCGCCCGAGCTGTGGTGCGGCATCGCCTTCGACAACGCCGACGCCATCCGCGCCGGCCTCGACGAGATCACCGGCATCATCGCCTCGTTCTCGGACGCGCTGGAGAGGGGGGACCGCGCCGGCTTCACGCGCCTGCTCGCCGAAGCCGCGCAGGCGCGCCGCGCCCTCCCCGCCGCCTGGGTGCCTTCGACCGAGGATCTGCTGGAGGTCCGCATCCCCATGGAGGATCGCCGGGGCGTCGTCGCTGAAGTGACTACCATTGCAAGCGCCGCAGGGTGTAACATTCAATCTATCGAGATAGACCACATCACCGAGGACAGCGCGGTGCTGTCGCTCGTCCTCACCGACGAGGGGGATGTGGGCAAGCTCTCGACGTCGCTTATCAAGGCGGGGTTCACGGTTTCGTTTTCGCCCTTGAGTGCGAAGGAGCATAGCCATGTCCGATGATCGCTTCAACCAAGGCCCGGCGTCCGCCGACGAGGACGTCGCCGTCATCCGCCCGCTGGCGGGCCCGCTGAAGGGGACGATCCGCGTCCCCGGGGACAAGTCGATATCGCATCGCGCCGTGCTGTTCTCCGCCATGGCGGAGGGCACTTCGCGCGTGTCCGGCGTGCTGGATTCCGCCGACGTGCGCAGCTCCATCGGGGCCGTGCACGCGCTTGGCGCCCAGGTCAGCCTGGAGAAGCAGGCCGACGGAAGCCTTGCCGGCGGCATCACCGGCTGGGGCGCCGCCGGTCCCAGCCAGCCCGCCGAGCCCGTGGATTGCGGCAACTCCGGCACCACGGTGCGCCTGCTCATGGGCATTCTGGCGCCGTGGGATATCCAGGTCACGCTCACGGGCGATTCCTCGTTGTGCAAGCGCCCGATGCGCCGCATCACCGCGCCGCTCATGAAGATGGGCGCGCGCTTCGAACCCGAGGGCCGCGAGCACCTGCCGCTCGTCGAGATCGGCTCGCCGCGCCTGCGCGCCATCGACTACGAGGCGCCCATGGCATCGGCCCAGCTGAAGACCGCCGTGCTTCTGGCGGGCGCCTATGCCGACGGCACCACCACGCTGCACGAGCCGTCCCGCTCGCGCAACCACACCGAGCTCATGCTGCCCCAGTTCGGCGTCCCCACCACCGCCTCCGACCTTCTGGCGCAGGTGGAGGGCCCGCACGTGCTCCAGGCGAGCGAGGTCGCCGTCCCCGGCGACCCCTCGTCGGCGGCGTTCCTGGTGTGCGCGGCGGTCCTCAAACCGGGAAGCGCCATCCAGGTGGAGGACGTGAGCCTGAACACGGCGCGCGTCGGCTTCACGCGCACGCTCGAGCGCATGGGGGCCGAGGTGAGCGTCTCGCGCACCGGCCTTTCGGGCAAGGAGCCCTCGGGCGTCATCGAGGCCTGCCACACCCCGCGCCTGCGCGGCTGCGAGGTGCCGCCCCAGCACATCGCCTCGCTGGTCGACGAGATCCCGGTGCTGTCGCTGGTGGCCGCCCGCGCCCAGGGCGTCACGGTGTTCCGCGGGGCGGGGGAGCTTCGCGTGAAGGAGACCGACCGCCTGCAGGCGGTCGTCGACGGGCTGGCGCAGCTCGGCGTGGACGCCTGGTCCGACGGCGACGACCTGTTCATCGAGGGGCAGCCGGACCTGCGCATCCCCGAGGGGCTGGTCTTCGACGCCAAGGGAGACCATCGCCTTGCCATGACGTGGGCGTTGGCGGGATTGTGCGGCGGGAACGAGGTTTCCGTGAAGGGATTCGGCTCGGTTGCGGTAAGCTATCCGG
The DNA here is from genome assembly GCA_900550385.1 of uncultured Coriobacteriaceae bacterium. GTDB lineage: Bacteria > Actinomycetota > Coriobacteriia > Coriobacteriales > Eggerthellaceae > Aphodovivens. The sequence goes on from URRZ01000020.1 coordinate 5,100, forward strand.
GCTTCATGGACGATATCGAAAGGCTGACCCGATGATCATTGCAATAGACGGCCCCAGCGGTGCGGGCAAGAGCACCGTCGCGAAGGCGGTTGCCCGCAAGCTCGGCTTCTCCTGCTTGGATACCGGCGCGATGTACCGCGCCATCGCCTGGCGCGCCGTCCAGGACGGCGTCGCCCTCGATGACGAATGCGGCCTCGGCCGCATTGCGCGCACCTACGACATCGAGTTCTCCCACGAGCCCGGCGAGCCCGCCCCGCGCGGGGTGTCCATCGACGGCGTCGACGTGACCGACGCCATCCGCACCGCCGAGATCGACCGCGCCGTCAGCCCGGTGTCGGCCGCACCCTCGGTGCGCGAGGCGCTGGTGGGCCAGCAGAGGCGCATCGGCCGCGCGGGCGACTACGTGGTCGAGGGCCGCGACATCGGCACGGTGGTGTTCCCTGAGGCGGAGGTGAAGGTGTTCCTCACCGCGTCGGACGAGGAGCGCGCGCATCGCCGCGTGCGCCAGAACGCCGACCGGGGCATCGGCTCCATCGACTACGACGAGGTGCTGGAGGACCTGCGCCGCCGCGACGAGCGCGACTCCTCGCGCGCCACCTCGCCGTTGCGCCCCGCCGGCGATGCCGTGATGCTCGACTCCACCGGGCGCTTCATCGAGGACATCATCGACGAGATCTGCGGCCTCGCGCAGGACGCGCAGCGTAAGGACCGATAGAACGGCGGAACTGAAATGTTTCTCCCTTACGAGAAGATGTGGGACATGCCGCTGGGCGGCACGTCCGACGAGAAGCAGATACCGCACTGGTTCGGCAACCTGGCGTGGATCGTCATCGGCGCCATCTTCAAGCTGTGCTTCCGCTACCGCGTGGACGGCCGCGAGAACCTGCGCGGCTTCAAGGGCAAGCGCGGCGTGCTGGTGATAGCCAACCACACGTCGTTTCTGGACGTCGCCTTCATGTACTTGGCGGCGCGCCCCAGCCAGTGGGTGCGCCTCATCGGGCGCGAGAGCCTGTTCGACAACGCGGGCGGCCTGGCCGGCCAGATCCTCTCGCGCGTGGGGGCGTTCCCCATCAAGCGCGATTCCGCCGACCGCACCGCCATCAAGCGCGCCACGCGCATGCTGAAGAACAACGAATGCGTGGGCATCCTGCCCGAGGGCACCCGCCGCGGCAAGGGGTCGAAAGAGCCCGAGATCCACGCCGGCGCCGTGTTCATCGCCAAGATGGCCAAAGCCCCCATCCTCCCCATGACGGTGCGCAACGCCGAATACGTGAAGCAGAAGGGCAAGTTCCTCCGCTTCCCCAAGATCACCGTGGAATACGGCCAGCCTTTGCTGGTGAGCGACTTCGACTTCCTGCCCAAGGAGGACCGCCTCGACGGGTGCGCGTGGTACGCCATGCGCGAGTGCTTCGCGCTCTCCCAGCGCGTGCCGCGCGAGCAGGTGGACATGAAGGCGCTGTTCCCCACGGGGCGCGACTTCTCCGAGGTGTTCGCCCAGCATCCCATCCCGCAACGCACCACGGCGGAGCTCGCCGGGGACGGGGCGGCGCGATGAGGGTGCTTCGCGCCGAGCAGGCGGGCGCTTGCTACGGCGTGCAGCGCGCGCTCGACCTCGCGCTGGAGGCGGCTGCTTCCGGAAGCGAGGCCTGCACGCTCGGCCCGCTCATCCACAACCCCCGTGTGGTGGAGCGCCTCGCGCGCGAGGGCGTCCGCGCGGTGGGCGATCTGGACGAGGTGGGGCCAGGCCAGACGGTCATCATCCGCAGCCACGGCGTCACGCCCGCGGTGAAGCGCGAGGTCGCACGGCGCGGCCTTTCCATGGTCGACGCCACCTGCCCGCATGTCGCCCGCGCCCAGAAGGCGGCCGCCGGCCTCGCCAAGCGCGGCATGGGCGTGGTCGTGGTGGGCGAGGCGGGCCATCCCGAGGTGGAGGGGCTCTATGCCTGCGCCTGCGAGGCCAGCGCGGACCCCTCGCGCGTCATCGTCGCCGCATCCCCCGACGACCTCCCCGAGGCCCTGCCGGATCCCGTGGGCGTGGTGGTCCAGACGACCCAGACGCGCGAGGCGCTGGACGCGGTGCTTGCCGCCCTGCGCGCCAAGGGCGCGGACCCGGTGGTGAAGGACACCATCTGCTTCGCCACGCGCCAGCGCCAGGAGGCCGCTGCGGCGCTTGCGGGCGAGGTGGACGCGTTCGTGGTCATCGGCGGGCGCAACTCGTCGAACACCACGCGGCTCGCCGACATCTGCCGCGCCCGCTGCGAGCGCACCCACCATATCGAGGCGGCCGAGGAGCTCGATCCCGCCTGGTTCCGCGACTGCGCCACGGTGGGCGTGACGGCCGGCGCTTCGACGCCCGAGGATCAGATCGTGGCGGTGGAGGAGGTGCTGCGCTGCCTGTAGGTCGCTTGCAGGTTTCATCTGGCGCGCGTGGGATCCTGCGCTAGAATGGGGCGTATCGAGCAAGCATCGTCCGCTAAGGAGGCGCGCATGTACGAACCGGTGAGGATCGCCCCCTCCATCCTGTCAGCGAACTTCATGGATTTGGGCCGCGACATCGCGTTGATCGAGCAGGCGGGCGCGGGCTTCGTCCACGTCGACGTGATGGACGGCCATTTCGTCCCGAACCTCTCCATGGGCGTGCCGCTGGTGAAGCAGCTGAAGAAGGCGACGGGCCTCCCGCTGGACGTCCACCTGATGGTGTCGAACCCCCTCGAGCAGATCCCCTGGTTCGCCGACGCCGGCGCCGACTCGCTCACCGTCCATGCCGAGGTCCTCTACGGCGATGCGCTCGCCGAGGCGGTGGGGAAGATCCATGCGGCGGGCTGCAAGGCCGCGGTGAGCCTCAAGCCGAAGACTCCGGTGGAGACGCTCGCGCCGGTCATCGCCGATCTGGACATGGTGCTCATCATGAGCGTGGAGCCGGGGTTCTCGGGCCAAAGCTACATCGAGGGGAGCGAGCTGCGCGTGGCGAAGGCGGCCGCGATGGCGCGCGCGGCGGGTGCGGCGCCCCTCATCCAAGTGGACGGCGGCATCGGCGTGGGGACGGCCGCGCGCGTCGCCGCTGCGGGAGCGGACGTGCTGGTCTGCGGGAACGCCGTGTTCGCCGCGCAGGATCCCGCCGAGGCGCTGGCCTTGGTGGGCGACATCGCCGAGCAGGCGCGCCTCGCCGCCTGCGCCGCGCACGGGAGCGCCCCCGAGCAGGCCGTCATCGATGCGGCGCGGGAGGCGCTCGCCTAGATGACCTTCGACGCCGGAACCTACGTGTACCTGGACTGGGCGGCCACGGCGCCCCTGTGCCGGGAAGCCGCCGAGGCGATGCGCCCCTATCTCGAGCCCGGCGCGGCCAACCTCGCGCTAGGGGCGAACCCCAACTCGCTCCATAGCCCCGGCAGGGCGGCGTTCTCCGCGCTCGAGGAATCGCGCTCGCGCATCGCGCGCGCCCTCCGCGCGCGGCGGCCCGACGAGGTGGTGCTCACCTCCGGCGCGACGGAGGCCGACGGCGCGGCGCTTTCCGGGATCGCCCATGCGGTGCGCGAGCGCCGCCATGCCGACCCTTCGGATGTGCGCGTGGCGGTGTCCGCCATCGAGCACGATGCGGTGCTGGAGCCTGCGCGGCGCCTTGCGCGCGAGGGCTTCGACGTCGTGTTCGTCCAGCCCGACCGCCAGGGGTTCGTGACCCCGGAGGCGCTTTCCGCCGCGCTGGGCAGCGACGGCCATGCCGCCCTCGCCTCCGTCCAGGCCGCGAACAGCGAGGTCGGCAGCATCCAGCCCGTCGCCGAGCTGGCGCGCGCCGCGCACGACGCCGGCGCGCTGTTCCACACCGACGCCGTCCAAGCGCTGGGGAAGGCGCCCGTCGACCTGGGGGCGTGGAACGTGGACGCCGCATCGTTCTCGGCGCACAAGGTGGGCGGCCCGAAAGGGGTCGGCGCCCTGTACCTGAAATCCCGGACCCCCTTCGCGCCCCTCCTGCTGGGGGGCGGTCAGGAATCCGGGCGCCGCAGCGGCACGCAGAACCCCTGCGGCGCGGCGGGGTTCGCCGCCGCCTGCCGCCTCGCCGTGGAGGCGCAGCCCTCCGAGCAGCGGCGTCTGCGCTCCTTGCGCGATGCGCTCTACGAAGCCCTCTCCGCTTTCCCCGAGATCCAGCCCACGGTCGAGGTGCCGACGGGCAGCCAGCGCTTCCTGCCCAACATCGTCCACGTGATCGTGCGCGGCTTGGAAAGCGAGACGCTCGTCCTGCGCCTCGATTCCCTGGGGTTCGGCGTGTCGGGCGGCTCCGCGTGCTCGTCCCATTCCCTGTCGCCCAGCCATGTGCTGCGCGCGATGGGCGTGGGCGCCGACGACGCCCTGTGCGCCCTGCGCGTCTCCATGGGGCGCGATACCTCCGAAAACGACATCAAGGCGTTCGCCGAGGCGATGAAGCGATGCCTGAGCTGGTGACATGCCATACGCACACGGCCTATTCCGGCCACGGCAGCGGGACCGTCGAGGAGCTTGCGGCGGCTGCCGAGGCCGCGGGCGCGGCCGTGCTGGCCGTGACCGAGCACTTCCCGCTGTCGCCGGCCTGGGACGCCGCCTGCGAGTTCTCCATCCCGCGGGAGCTCCTGCCCCGCTACATCGACGAGATCGGGCGGGCGAACGAGGCCCATCCCGCAGTCGAGGTCGTGTGCGGCTGCGAGGTGGATTGGCTGGGGGAGGGCGAGGACAGGGACCCCGCCCTCATCGATTGGAGCCCCTATGCGTGGATCCTCGGGTCGGTCCACTTCATCGACGCGTGGCCGTTCGACGATCCCGCCGAGATCGGCACGTGGGAGCGCGGCGCCGACGTGGACGCGATATGGCGGCGCTATTTCGAGGTCTGGTGCGAGGCCGCGACGTCGCCGTGGCCCTTCGACGTCATGGCGCACCCCGACTTGGTGAAGAAGTTCGGGTTCCTCCCCTCGTTCGACCCCGCGCCCCTCTACGAGGCCGCGGCGGAGGCGGCGAGGGCGGCGGGCCGCATGGTGGAGGTGAACACGTCGGGGGCGTGGTGCCCGTGCGGGCAGATGTACCCCGCGCCCGAGCTGCTGGCGGCGTTTCGCCGGGCGGGGGTTCCCTGCTCCGTCGGCAGCGATGCGCACGAGCCGGGCAACGTCGTCCGCGGCATAGAGGATGCGTACCGGCTGATGCATGAGGCGGGCTATCGCCACGTGACGGTGCCCACCGCCGATGGTGACCGGCGCCGCATACCGTTGGAATAGGAGCCGAGGAGGTCGGAAATGGTGAAGATCAAGATCGAGGAAGGCCTTGCCACGCGCAACTCGGGAGTGCTCTCGAAGCCGGGGGCGCCTTTGACGGTGGGCGCGTTGGAGAAGGCGCTGCTGCGGATGTATCCCGCCGAGGACGCCGAGGAATGGGACCGCACCGGGCTTTCGGTGGGCGATCCGGCGGACTTGGTGCGCGGCGTGGCGGTGGCGCTGGATCCCACCGTCGCGGCGGTGCGCGCGGCATCCGCGGCGAAGGCGAACGTGCTGGTGACCCATCATCCCGCCTTCCTAGAGCCCATCGGCGCGTTCATGCCGGCGGAATCCGTCGCGCAGAACCCGGGCGCCCTGGTGTGGGAGGCGATTAAGGAGGGCGTGAGCCTCCTGTCGTTCCACACGGCGCTGGACGTGAGCGCCGACGCCCAATCGATGCTGCCGGGGATGCTGAACCTCAAGCTCCAAGGCGTGCTGGATGAGCTTCCCGGCGCCCGCGGCAAAGGCTACGGGCAGGTCTGCGGGGTCTCGGACGCCGACGGATCCCTGACGTTGGCCCAGCTGGCGGCGCGCTGCACGTCGGTGTTCGGGCGCCAGCCGCGCGTCTGGGGCGATTTCGACCGCCGGCTCGACCTTGTCGTCACCTGCACCGGCTCGGCCGGCGACCTCGGAAGGCTCTGCCTGCGCCGCGGGGCGGACTGCCTGGTGGCGGGGGAGGTCAAGTACCATGAGGCCCTGGCCCTCTCGCAGGCGGGGCTCGCCATCGTCGAGCTCGGCCACGATGTGAGCGAGCTGCCGTTCGCGGCGGTGCTGGCGTCGGCGGTCCGGCGCGCCGGCGTCCACGAGGACGACATCAAGGTCCTCGACCAAGGGGGCAACTGGACCACGCCCGAAGCGACCCGCATGTAGGCACACGGACAGGAGGCAGGCAAATGCGAGCAACACCCGACGAGATCGCCGCTCTGCTGAAGCTCCAGCAGATCGACCTGGCGCTGCTGAAGTCGCGCAAGCAGTTCGAGGAGCTGCCGCAGCGCGAGGAGATCCGCCTCGCGCGCGAGAAACGCGCGGGAGTGCTCAAGAAGCAGGAGCAGGTGGACGCCATGCGCCGCAAGTGCGAGGCGGAGGTCTCGAAGCTCGAGGACGAGGACGCCTCCCTGTCGGTCAAGCAGCGGCAGGTGCAGGCGCTCATCGACGAGGCAAAGGGCGACTACCGCAACGTCGAGGCGCGCACCAAGGAGTTCGACGGCATCGCGAAGCGGCGCTCCGCCCTGGAGGAGCAGCTTTCGCAGAAGGGCGAGGAGCTCTCGAAGATCGAGGCGGTGGGCGACCAGGTCGCCAAGGCGCTCACCGTGCTGGACGAGCGCGAGCGCGCGGCGACCGAGGAGTTCCAGCATCAAGGCGGCGCGCTGAAGGCGGCGATCGCCCAGCTGGAGGCGAAGCGGGGCGGCGTCTCGGACGGCTTGGGGAGCGAGCTGCTCTCGGTTTACGAGAAAACGGCGAAGCAGCGTGGCGGCGTCGCCGTGGGCGTGCTCGCGGAGGGACGGTGCGGCACCTGCCGCATGCCTATCGAGTCCGGCAGGCTGGTGGAGCTGAAGCGCGACGCGCCCTTGGGCGTGTGCCCCCACTGCAAGCGGCTGCTGGTGATCGGCTAGGCGTCGTCCGACGTTGGAGCCGAGAACGAGAAAAGCCCCCTTTGCGGGGGCTTTTCTCGTTGATCTGCAGGTTCTGCCGGCCGGATCGGCCGACGGCGGCGCTAGGCGCGGGTGACCTTGCCTGCCTTCATGCAGCTGGTGCAAACGCGGGCCTTGCGCACATGGCCCTTCTCGTCGCGGATGGTGATCTTCTGCACGTTCGGGGTGAACATGCGGTTGGTCACGCGATGCGAGTGGCTGATGCTGCGGCCGGCGGAAGGGGCCTTCCCGCAAATTTCGCAAATCTTCGACATAACTCTCACTCCATCATGCTCGGGCTGGTTCCACGATTCGATCCGTGAAAACTGTTCGTTGACAAAAAAGCCCATCAACTATAGCACAAAGAAGCTCGATGCCACAAGTGTTTTTCAAAGAGAGATCGAAAGCGATTTTTAGCGCTTTTCTGCGCTTCCCCATGGCGCTGCCGCCTTGCGGTATACTTCGAACAAGTATGTGGAATGGAAGGGGCGCGCCTTCGCGCGCGGTCCGAACGAAAGGAAGCGTCATGGGTGCACAGATCCCGGGTAACCTCCATGTGGCCAACGACGTGCTCGCCGACATGGTGGGCAACGCCGCGCTCGAGTGCTACGGCATCGTGGGGATGACCGCTCCTACGACCGCCGACGGCATCGCCAAGATCCTGCCCGCCTCGCGCCTGCGCCGCGGCGTGGTGGTCACCACCACCGATGCGGGCGTGCACGTCGAGCTCTACGTCGTCGTGGAGTACGGCACCAACATCAACACCGTTTCGCAGAACCTCATCGACCAGGTCTCCTTCGTCCTGAAGGAGTACGCGCGCGTCCCCCTCGACGGCGTCGAGGTTCACGTGCAGGGCGTCAAGGTGCGCCGATAGGCCCGCTTCGCGCTGGGATTGGAATCGCTGGACGATCGGGCGTGCGCCGCGCGGCTTCATGCGCCCCGGTCCTGATGTAGGAGAATCGAAAACCCATCATGTCTGACTCATATTCCGGAAACGACATAATCAACGCTATCGCCGCCGCGAGCAAGGTGCTCGACGAGCGTAAGGACGAGATCAACCGCCTGAACGTGTTCCCCGTCCCCGACGGCGACACCGGCACGAACATGTCGCTCACGCTGGCTTCCGTGGTCGAGAACCTGGCCCGCCTGCCCATCGGGGCCGACGGTAACGCCCGCCGCAAGGCCATCACCACCGGCGCGCTGATGGGCGCGCGCGGCAACTCCGGCGTCATCACCTCGCAGATCCTGCGCGGCCTGTGCGAGGGCAGCGCCAAGGCCGACAAGATGGACGCCGCCAGCATCGACGCGGCTTTCGCCAAGGCCGTCGACGTGGCGTTCCAAGCCGTCCGCAAACCGGTCAAAGGCACCATCCTCACGGTCCTGGAGGATTGCGCGGCTGCCGCCAAGCATGCCCGCAAGAAGAAATTCACCTGCGACGAGGCGCTCGAGGCGGTCGTCGCCGAGGCGTTCGCCTCCGTGCAGCGCACGCCCGACCTGCTGCCCGTGCTGAAGGAGAACGGCGTGGTGGACGCGGGCGGCTTCGGCCTGGCGATCCTCTTCGACGCCTTCGTCTCGGCGCTGACGGGCAAGTCCGGCAAGCTGGGCGACGAGCTGGCGTTCGCGCGGGGACTCGCGCCCAAGGTGGAGATCGAGCAGATCAACGACTGGGAGGGCTCGGCGTTCCGCTACTGCACCGAGTTCCTGGTCCATTCCGACACCGTCGACGTGGACGCCGCCAAGGACTTCCTGCCCACGATGGGCGACTGCGACCTGATGGTGGGCATGCACCCCAACTTCAAGGTGCACGTGCACACCAACCGCCCCGACCAGGTGCTGGGATGGTTCCTCACCCATGACGCGCAGATCTCCGAGGTGCACATCCACAACATGCAGCTGCAAAGCGCCGCGCGCACCGACAAGCTGGAGGCGGAAACCCAGCAGCAGCAGGCCGAGCGCAAGCCCCTGGGCGTGGTCGCCGTGGCGGCCGGCTCCGGAAACGCCGCCATCCTGGCGGGCCTGGGCGTCGACGAGGTCGTCTCGGGCGGGCAGACCATGAACCCCTCCACGAAGGACCTGCTCGACGCCGTCGGCCGCGTGAACGCCGATTCGGTGATCATCCTGCCCAACAACAAGAACATCATCATGGCGGCCCAAAGCGCCGCGAGCCTGTCCGACAAGCCCTGCGCGGTGGTTCCCACCACGAGCGTCCCCGAGGCGTTCTCGGCCCTGTTCGGCTTCAACGACCAGGCGGGCCTGCAGGACAACGTCGAGGCGATGACCGAGGCCTATGCGGACGTTCGCACCGGCGAGGTCACCCACGCCATCAAGGACTCCAAGGACGCGCATGACAACCCCATCCGCGAAGGGGACGTCATCGGCATAGCGGACGGCTCCATCGAGGCGGTCGGCAGCGAGGTCGAGGAGGTCGTCATGCGCCTTCTGGAGGTCATGGACGCCGACGACGCCGACACCCTCACCATCCTCGCGGGCGAGGATATGGACGATGCCGCCTTCGACGCGCTGGTCGCGCGCATCGAGGAAGCCTACGACGACATCGAGGTGGACGCCCACCGCGGCGAGCAGCCGCTCTATCCCATCGTGATGTCGGTGGAGTAGCCGTGGGGGATTCCGACCGGCTTGCCGCGACGCTCGCGCTCGACGAGCCGGTCGATCGGGTGCGGGGGGTCAGCCCCTCCCGCGCCCGCACCTTGGCGGGCCTGGGCATCCGCACCGTGCGCGACTTGCTCACGCATTTTCCCCGCCGCTACATAGACCTTTCCGAGAAGAAGACCATCGCGCAGGCGCGTGTGGGGGAGCGGTGCACCATCGAGGGCTCCGTCCACGAGGTCAAGCTCAAAAGGACGAGGAAGAACATCCCGCTTGCCGAGGTGTCGGTGGTCGACGGCACCGGCATCATCATCGTCACCGCCTTCAGGCAGCCATGGCTCGCCGAGCAGCTGTCGGCGGGCGACCGCATCGCCATCGCCGGGGAAGTCGAGTTCAACTACAACTACAAGCGCATGACCAACCCCCATCTGGAACGGTTGGAGGCGGGTGCCGAGGCACAGGGGATGATCATCCCCGTGCACCCCGCCACCGAGAAGCTTTCCGCCGCCTGGATGCGGCGCCTCATCGGCAACGCGCTGGAGGCGTTCGGGGGCGCGCTGGATCCGCTCCCCTTGGAGCAGCGCGTCCGGTATCGCCTGATGAGCCGCGGCAGGGCGCTGTCGTGCATCCACTTCCCGCAGAGCATGGAGGAAGCCGCGCAGGCGCGTCGCCGGCTTGTCTACGAGGAGCTGCTCCTCCTGCAGCTGAAGCTGATCGGCGAGGGGCGCTCGCGCGAGGCGGGCGGGCGGCCCTGCGCGCACGTCGCCGACGGTCCCCGCGTGCGCGCCCTTTCGGAGGCGCTTCCCTTCCCCCTCACCGACGACCAGCGCGCGGCCCGCGACGCGATCCTCGCGGATATGGCGTCGCCCCATGCCATGAACCGCATGCTGTTGGGCGACGTGGGCACCGGCAAGACCGCCGTTGCGGCGTTCGCGCTGGCGGCGGCGGCGGACACGGGCTGCCAGGCGCTGCTGATGGCGCCCACCGAGGTGCTGGCGCGCCCGCCTGGCGAAAGCCTAGGGCCGTGGCGGGCCGCCGCGGGCGCGGCGGGGGGCGGCCTCCCCGGGGGCCCCCCGGCGGCGCAGAGGCAGGGGATCGTCGATCGGCTGGCCGCGGGCGACCTCGACGTCCTCATCGGCACGCATGCGCTTCTGGAGGACGACGTGGCGCCCGCGCGCTGCTCGCTTGCGATCATCGACGAGCAGCAGCGCTTCGGCGTGGAGCAGCGCGAGAAGCTGCTTTCCAAGGGGGAGGCGCCCGACGCCCTCTCGCTCACCGCCACGCCCATACCGCGCTCGCTCGCCTTGGCCCTGTTCGGGAACATGGAGCTGTCCTACCTGCGCCAGCGCCCGTCCACTTCCGCCGGACGCTCCACGGCCGTCCTGTCGAAGCAGGAGCGCGGCCGCGCCTACGACGCCGCCCGCGAGGCGCTCGCGCGCGGGGAGCAGGTGTACGTGGTGTGCCCGCTGGTCGGTCAGGGGTCGAAGGAGCGGGACGAGCGCGCGGGGAAGAAGCGCCGCCGCGAGGGCGACGAGGACGAGTACGTCTACGCCGCCATCAGCATCGAAGCGGAAGGCGACTACGCGGGGGACGACGTGGCCGCCGCCGAGCGCGAAGCCGAGTTCCTCCAGGCGACCACGTTCGCCGATTGGAAGGTGGAGCTTTTGTGCGGGCGGATGTCCGGCCAGGAGAAGCAGGCGGTGATGGAACGCTTCCGCGCGGGCGAGACCCAGGTCCTGGTTGCGACGACCGTCATCGAGGTGGGGGTGGACGTCCCCAACGCCACGGTGATGATCATCGAGGACGCCGACAGGTTCGGCCTCTCGCAGCTGCACCAGCTGCGCGGGCGCGTCGGGCGCGGCTCGAAGCGCGGGCAGGTGTTCCTGGTCTCGGCGTCGCGCACCGAGGCGGCCATCGCGCGCCTGTCGGCGATGGAGGGCACCGACGACGGCCTGGAGCTGGCGTCGTTCGACCTGTCGCTTCGGCGCGAAGGCGACATCCTGGGCAACCGCCAAAGCGGCGCCTCGTCGCTGAAGCTGGTCAACGTCATCCGCGATGCCAAGGTGATCGAGGCCGCGCACGATGACGCAGCCGCCATCTTGGACGAGGACCCGGGCATGGAGCTTCCGGAGCATCGGGCGTTGGCGCGCGAGGTCCGCCTGGCGTTCGACCGAAAATGAGGGGAAGGATGTGAAAAAGGGACGGTCGCTTTTTCACATTTTGCTGAAACGTGAAAAGGAGACCGACCCTTTTTCGCATTCGAAAGGAGCGAACGGTGCGCATAATCGCGGGGGAGTTCAGGGGGCGCGTGCTGAAAGCCCCCAAGGGGTCTAACACGCGCCCGACCACCGATAGGGTGCGCGAGGCGCTGTTCAGCGCCCTTGCCAGCGCGCGCGGCGGCTTCGAGGGCGCCGTCGTGCTCGACGCGTTCGCGGGGTCGGGCGCGTTGTCGTTCGAGGCGCTCTCGCGCGGAGCGGAATGCGCGCACCTGTTCGAGCGCGACCGCACGGCGCTCGCGGCGCTGGACGGCAACGTGAGGGCGTTGGGGCTCCCCCCGCAGCGGGTGCGTGTCCACCGTCGTGATGTCTTCAAGGAGCCCCCTGTCGGGGTGCGCCCGCCGTTCGACATCGTGTTCCTGGACCCTCCCTACGCCTACGAGGCGGCGGAAGTGCTGGGGCTGGTCGGGCGGCTGGACGGCGCGGGAGCGCTGGCTGCCGGCGCGCTGGTCGTGTACGAGCATGCCGCGCCGTCCAGCGATTCGGTGGACGAGGCCGCGGCGAAGTCGGGCCTCGCGCTTGCATCGCGAAAGAAGTACGGCGATACTATCGTGGACATCCTCCGCCGGGAAGGGAACGGCGGGGGCCGCTAAGCGAGGTTTGGCGAAGGGGAGGGCGCTCGATCATCGCGATGATTCCCGAGGAAGAAGGATCCGCATCATGAAACGTGCAGTCACTCCGGGGACGTTCGACCCCATCACCAACGGGCACCTCGACGTGATCACCCGCGCGGCACAGCTGGTCGACGAGGTCGTCGTCGCCGTCGCCGCGTCGCGCAAGAAGGGGCCTCTGTTCTCGCTCGAGGAGCGCACGCGGCTGGCTCGCGAGGCCACCGCGCACCTGCCCAACGTCCGCGTGGAGCCCTTCGACGGGCTGCTCGTCGACTTCGCGCACGAGATCGGCGCGACCATCGTGGTCAAGGGCTTGCGCGCCGTCACCGACTTCGAGTACGAGTTCCAGCAGACCGCGCTCAACTACCAGCTCAGCCCCGAGCTGGAGACGGTCTTCATCATGTCGCCCCCGCAGTACATGTACCTGTCCTCGTCCATCGTGCGCGAGATCGCCAGCATGAACGACCAGAAGTTCGAGCAGTTCGCCCCCGCCTGCGTCTGCGAGGCCCTGCGCGCCAAGTTTGCGAACTAGGCGCCGGCGGGCATCCCGGCTTTGCCTCCGTCCGTCTCGGAGGGCGTTTCGGATCGCGCCGCCCGCCCGGCGGGCTCGCGCCCGCATCTGCCCGGCGGCGATGCCGCCACGGCGGGCTCGCCCCGCTTCCGTCCGGCAGCGATGCCGCTCGCGCCGTTTCACGCGTTCGAAACCGAAGCGTTTCATTCACTCTGCTATGCTAAAGCGCATCCGCCCGACGGGGGCGGTCGTCGCTATGGCCAAGGAGGCTTTCCATGAGCAGGGTGTACAACTTTTCCGCAGGTCCGGCAGTCCTTCCCGAAGAGGTCCTGAAGCAGGCCGCTTCCGAGATGCTCGATTGGCACGGCTGCGGCATGTCCGTCATGGAGATGAGCCACCGCTCCAAGGAGTTCGCCTCCATCATCGAGGGCGCAGAGGCCGACCTGCGCTCCTTGGCGAGCATCCCCGACAACTACAAAGTGCTGTTCCTGCAGGGCGGCGCCTCGTCCCAGTTCGCGGCGGTGCCGCTGAACCTTCTGCGCCCGCGTGCCGACGGCGCGCCCGGCGTCGCCGACTACCTGATCACGGGCTCGTGGAGCAAGAAGGCGTGGAAGGAGGCCAAGCTCTACGGCGAGGCGCGCGTGGCGGCCTCCACCGAGGCCGAGGGCTACACGCGCATCCCGAAGGCCGGCGAGCTCGCACTTTCCCCGGACGCCGACTACGTGTACCTGTGCGAGAACGAGACCATCTACGGCGTGAAGTTCCACGAGCTGCCCGACACCGGCGACGTGCCGTTGGTGGCCGACGTGTCGTCGTGCTTCCTCTCGGAGCCCTTCGACATCGCGAAATACGGCGTGATGTACGGCGGCGTCCAGAAGAACATCGGCCCGGCGGGCGTGGTCATCGCCATCATCCGCGACGACCTCATCCGCGACGACGTGCTGCCCGCATGCCCCACCATGCTGAAATGGAAGACGCAAGCCGATGCGGCCTCGCTCTACAACACGCCTCCCACTTGGGGGATCTACATGTGCGGCCTGGTGTTCAAGTGGATCATCGCCCAAGGCGGCCTGCCCGCGCTCAAAGAGCGCAACGAGCGCAAGGCGGCGCTGCTGTACGACTTCATCGACCAGAGCAGCCTGTTCAAGGCGACGGTCGCGGCCGAGGACCGCTCCATCATGAACGTGCCCTTCGTCACCGGCGACGCCGACCTCGACGCGAGGTTCGTCGCCGAGGCGAAGGACGCCGGCATCGTGAACATCAAGGGGCATCGCAGCGTGGGCGGCATGCGCGCGAGCATCTACAACGCCATGCCCCAGGAAGGCGTGGAGGCGCTGGTGGCGTTCATGGAGAAGTTCGAGAAGGAGAATGCATAGGAGAATGGCGCCGCCCACCTCGCCGGACCGCGCCTCCTGAACCTCGGTTTTCCTTCCCGACTTGGATCCAGGGGTGCGGTCCGGAGTGCGGCAACCCATGGCGGCGATATCGGCGCCTTGCCGCCAAGCGAATGCACCTGCGCGGGCGTGCGGGAGCGATACGGAGACGGCGCAGGATTAGAACGCCACGGGCGACATGAGCACCTTGCCCGTGCCGCGGTACACGTTCACTAGACCCTCGCCCGACGCCGCCGAACCCAAAAGCGACTTCGTCGACCGTTCCACCGTGAACTGAAGGCTCCCGCTCCATGCCATTGCCATGTTGCCGTCGACCTTCAGGGTGTCGTTTTGCAGGTCGATCTCGATCAGCTCTTCGAGTGGGCACGGCGACTCCAAGCACAGCGCGCCGTAGCCCTGGATGCTCAGGTTGAACAGCCCTTCGCCGCCCATCACCGCAGACGAAACGTTCGAGCGCGCCACGGCTTTGTGCTGCAGGCTGGAATAGCATGCCAGGAACAGCCCGTCGTCCAGCACGATGTTGTTCCCCCAATCCGCCACGTCGATGAGCAGCAAATGGCGGTAGGTGGGCTCGAGCACCAGCATGCCGGTGCCGGAATATTCGGGTTTGATGGCGGACTCGCCGGTCGCCTTGCCGCGCACCGCCTTGCCGAACAGGTCGCCAACGCCTTTCACGCCGGTGGACACCGCCACGTCGCCGATCATCCACTGCATGGCGCCGGCGGAGATGGTCACCGGCGACTGGCTCAAATCGCATACCAGCTGACGCCGACGCGCGTTCATCTTGCTGGCGTAGTAAGCCATGCCCGCCATCTCGGGGGTGACGCTCAAGTCCCGCTTGTACTCGATGACGGAGAATGCTCCGAGAGCTGAGACGATGTTGACGTCGTCGTTGTTGGTGAAGTTGTTCACCTGGTACACGGCTCCTCCTTTCCTCGGGATTCGGCGAGCGCGCTTGCGATGCGCTCCGCCGCCTTCCTTCCACCGCCGCATTCCATCGCGGGGCCGTATGCCCATTCTACATTGTCCGCCGCGCCCTTCCGTCGGGAAGGCGCGGCGTTTCCCGATTTGGCGGGGACCCTCGCTGAGTGCGGTGTATAGTGGGGTGCAGGAACGCGCGGATGGGGTGCGGGCGACGCCGGCATGGCGCACCGCTTCCCCATGCGCCTGAAAACCGCCCGGGGCGGGTTGCGTCGGACGGCAGGGGAGGGGATATGATGGATCGGAAGAGCGCATCGGCGCCTGCGAGAGGCGTGGGGCATCTGATGACCGGCGCCGAGGCGGTCGTCGCGTCGCTTGAGGCCGAGGGCGTCACGCACGTGTTCGGCTATCCGGGCGGCCAGGCGATCAAGATCTACGACGCGCTGTACCGCTCGGGCTCCATCGAGCACATCCTGGCGCGCCACGAGCAGGCGGCGGTCCACGAGGCCGACGGCTACGCGCGCGCCACGGGCGGCGTGGGCGTGGTGCTGGTGACCAGCGGGCCGGGCGCGACCAACACCGTCACGGGCATCGCCACCGCCTACATGGACTCCGTCCCGCTCGTCGTCATCACCGGCCAGGTTCCGCGCGGCGTCATCGGCACGGACTCGTTCCAAGAATCCGACATCTTCGGCATCACGATGCCCGTCGTCAAGCACAGCTACCTGCTGAAATCCGTCGACGATCTGGCGCGGACGTTCCGCGAGGCGTTCCACATCGCCCGCACGGGCCGCCCCGGGCCGGTGCTCATCGACATCCCCTCCGACATCGCGTCGGAGGAGGTGGAGTTCCGCTACCCCGAAAAGGTGGACATCCCCTCGTACAAGCCCACCTACGTGGGTAACGCCCGGCAGGTGAAGGCGGCCGTTGTGTGCATCGAGGCGGCGCGGCGGCCCGTCCTGTACGCCGGTGGCGGCGTGATCTCGTCCGGGGCGGGCGAGGAGCTGGTGGCGCTGGCCGAGCTGATGAGGGTGCCGGTGGTCACCACGCTCATGGGCAAAGGCGGCATGCCGGCCTCCCATCCGCTGAACCTGGGCGCGGTGGGCATGCACGGGTCGAAGTACGCCAATCGCGCGCTCAACGAAAGCGACCTGATCATCGCCGCGGGCGCGCGGTTCTCCGACCGCGTGACCGGCAGGCTCGACCGGTTCGCGCCCCACGCCGACGTCATCCATATCGACATCGACCCCGCCGAGATCGGCAAGGTCCGCGCCGTGCAGGTTCCCATCGTGGGCGATCTGAAGGGCGTGCTGGCCGACATCGTCGCCCAGCTGCGGAAAGGCGGGTGCGCGCCCCGGACTGGCGAGTGGCTGGCGCCCATCGCGGAATGGAAGGAGCGCTGGCCCCGGTTCGAGCCGCCCTCCGACGATCAGGCGGGCGAGATCGTCCCCGAGGCGGTGATGAAGCGCCTCTCGTCGCTGCTGGATCCCAAGGCGAGCATCGTCGTCACCGAGGTGGGGCAGCATCAGATGTGGGCGGCCCAGTACATCGACCGCGAGCTGCCGCGCACGTTTCTGACCTCGGGTGGCTTGGGCACCATGGGCTTCGGGTTCCCGGCGGCCATCGGCGCTGCCATCGGGCGCCCCGGCGCGCAGGTGGTGTGCGTCGCGGGCGACGGGTCGTTTCAGATGAACCTGCAGGAGATGGCGACCGCCGCCGCGCACGGCGTGCCGGTGAAGGTGCTGCTCGTCGACAACCGCTGCCTGGGGATGGTGCACCAGTGGCAGAAGCTGTTCTGCGACGGGCGCTATGCGGCGACGCTGCTCGACGACGTTCCCGATTTCATGCTGCTGGCGCAGGCGTACGGCTGGCGGGGCGAGCGCGTGGAGCGGCCCGAGCAGGTGCCCGCCGCCTTGGAGCGCATGCTGGAAAGCGAGGAGCCCTACCTGCTGGACGTGGCGGTGTCGCGGGACCAGGACGTGTACCCGATGGTCGCGCCGGGGTCGGGGTTGGAAGACGCCATCGATGCCATGGACGCGGCGGTGGGCGCGGTGCGCGCCGACGCGCCGCGCAAGGGCGGCGATGCGGAGAAGGGCGGTGCGGCATGAGGCACGTGCTTTCGGTCCTGGTGGACAACAAATCCGGCGTCCTGTCGCGCGTGACCGGGCTCATCTCGCGGCGCGGGTTCAACATCGAGTCGCTTTCGGTGGGCACGACCGAGGATCCCTCGCTCTCGCGCATCACGGCCATCGTGGTGGCCGACGACGACGTCGCCTACGAGCAGATCACCAAGCAGCTCTACAAGCTCGTCAACGTCCAGAAGATCACCGACCTCACCAACAAGAACGCCATCGAGCGCGAGCTCGTCCTGTTCAAGGTGGAGGCCACGCCCGAGCGCCGCAACGAGATCATCGAGATCGCCAACATCTTCCGCGCGAAGATCGTCGACGTGGGGCGCAGCAGCCTGACCATCGAGGCCACCGGCGACAGCCAGAAGCTCAAGGGGCTGGAGGACCTGCTGGCTGCCTACGGCATCAAGGAGACCACGCGCACCGGCAAGATCGCCATGTCGCGCAGCTCGAAGGAGGCATGAGCCGGACGCCCTTTCCGGGCCGCCTTCGCCGCATCGGCGGGATTCCCCGTTCCCTGCGCTATAATACGTCTGCCGTTCGGCGAAGCGTCCGGCGCGCCCATGGCTCAATGGATAGAGCAACGGACTTCTAATCCGTAGGTTGCAGGTTCGAGTCCTGCTGGGCGCGCCAGGCGCTTCGACCGTTTCACCAGCCGAAACGAGCACGCATCGCGACGATGCGGCGCTTGCGGCGGCGCGCGGGCGTGTGCCATCTTGTGCCAACGCGCACCCTAGCGCCGCCGACCCACGTCGAAAGGAACGACCATGCCCGTCAACCTGAGCGGACGCAGCTTCCTGAAGCTGCTCGACTTCACCCCCGACGAGATCCGCTACCTCATCCGCCTCGGACACGAGCTCAAGCGCATGAAGATGGCGAGCGTGCCGCATCGCTACTTGGAGGGCAAGAACATCGTCCTTTTGTTCGAGAAGACCTCCACGCGCACCCGCTGCTCGTTCGAGGTCGCCGGGCACGACCTGGGCATGGGCGTGACCTACCTCGACCCCGCGGGATCCCAGATGGGCAAGAAGGAGTCCGTCGCCGACACCGCGCGCGTGCTCGGGCGCATGTTCGACGGCATCGAATACCGCGGGTTCGGGCAGGAGATCGTCGAGGAGCTGGCCGAATACGCGGGCGTGCCGGTGTGGAACGGCCTCACCGACGAGTTCCATCCCACGCAGATGATCGCCGACATGATGACGGTCGAGGAGCGTTTCCCCCAGGGGCTTCGGGGGCTGAAGCTGGTGTTCATGGGCGATGCGCGCAACAACGTGGCGAACTCGCTGATGGTGGTGTGCGCCAAGCTGGGCATGCGCTTCACGGCATGCGGCCCCGCCGAGCAGATGCCGGCGGACGATCTGGTGCAGGCGTGCCGCGCCATCGCGCAGGAGACCGGCGGCTCGGTGGAGCTGGAGCAGGATCCCCTGAAGGCGTGCGAGGGCGCGCACGTCATCTACACCGACGTGTGGGTGTCGATGGGCGAGCCCGACGAGATCTGGGAGGAGCGCATCAAGCTGCTATCGCCCTACCAGGTGCGCCGCGAGCTGTTCGACGTCGCCTCCGAGGACGCGATCTTCATGCACTGCCTGCCCGCCTACCACGACACGAAGACCGACGTGGGCGCCCGTGTGGCGGAGAAGTTCGGCGTCGTGGAGCTGGAGGTCACCGACGAGGTGTTCGAGGGGCCGCGGTCGGTCGTGTTCGACGAGGCCGAGAACCGCATGCACTCCATCAAGGCGATCATGTACGCCACGCTGAAATAGGCGGGCGTAGGCGGCAGCTGGCAGAAAGGCGCCTCTATAGGGGGTTCAAGCGACCTGCAGCAGCTGATGGCGGGGAAGCGACCCGGCGGCAGCTGGTGGCGGGATCGCGCAGCCACGAGCTCATCGGCATGGGGGAGCCCAGCTTCTTGCGATAGGCCGCATCCTGCGGTGCCCCGCATGCCCGTCCGACTTCATGCAAGCCACTTCGATTGATTCTGCGTTGAAACTGCGTTTGCTTTGGATGGAGCTCGCGTTTGGAAGGCGCTGGAACGCCGAAGGGCCCTGACGTCTATTGCGAAAGGCGGGGGAGGTAGCATGCTTGCATGGACGCGCCGCTTTCGCATATCTCCGCTGCCGAGTTCTGGATGGCCTACGGCCGCCCCGGCTGCCCTAAGGCCAAAAGGATCCGCCATGCCGAAAACGGGTTGGGCGGCGAGCCCGGGTCCTTTTTCGAAACGCCTTCGAAGAAGTTGGCGGAGAGGTACCTCTGCCTCGGGTTTCTAAGCGATCCGGTGCACGTGGTGGTGTCTTGCCAAAGCGCTAGAAGGTCGATTCTGCACCTTGCGTCCCATTCCCGGCCGCGCGCCATGCCGCCGGGTTCGATCATGGAGATCGAAGGCGTTGGATCCGTTTGCGCACCGACGCTCGCTTTCGCCCAGATGGGGGCCGTTCTCGATTTTCCCCGGCTCGTCTGGTTCGGCTCGGCGCTCTGCGGGATATTCTCCATGGCCATCGCAGGCGAAGATGCGGCCGGCGAGGAGGATCTTCCGGCTCGGCGGCAGCTGGTGACGGCGGAGAAGATGAGGGGCTTCCTCTCGACGGCGCCCCGCATGCCGGGAGCGGAGAGGGCCCGCCGCGCGCTTCCCTATGTCGTGGAGCGCGCCCGCTCGCCGATGGAGGTGTTCGCCGCGCTGATGCTGTCGCTTCCCCGACGGTACGGCGGATTCGGCCTTCCTCGCCCTCGGATGAATCTTCGCGTCGATCTGCCGGAATGGCTGCATGGCGGGAGAGGTTGCGACACGGCGGGTTTCAGGGGCCGGAGGCCGTATGCGGAGTGCGACATGCGGTTCGAACATGCCGGCAAGGCGGTCTACGTCGACTACCATGGAGCCGATTTCCATACGGGAGCAGCGCATTTGGAACACGATGCTTTGCGCGCGAATGCGCTGGAGGAGCTGCAGGTCGTTCGCTTCACGATCACTAGAACCCAAGCGCTCAACCTCGCGCTGTTGGAGAAGGCCGCAGACCAGATCCGCAAGAGCCTGGGCCTTCGTGACGACCGGCGGATCGGCGACCTCGCTGAAAGGCGGCGCAGGCTGCACCGATCGCTGCTAGCTGCATCGTTCGGCAATCTCGGCAAGATGGTTTGAGGACACCTGTCCCGCGTTGCGGCATGGAAGCCATGTCGGAGCACGTTGTCGGCGCGTACCCATCGGCACCCACCCCCCCCCCGAGCCGGGCATTTAGGGGCGGGAACCCCCCCGCGCCCCGTAGGGCAATACCGGCTTAGCACATTTTTCCGAAAAAA
>URRZ01000021.1 GCA_900550385.1 uncultured Coriobacteriaceae bacterium
CGCGCTTCGGCGGCGTGGTGCCCGAGATCGCCAGCCGCAAGCACATCGAGGCCATCTGCGGCGTGTGCGACGAGTGCTTCGACGCGGCGGCTGCCGAGCTGGGCGCGCCTCATCTGTCCTGGGGCGACCTCGATGCCGTGGCAGTCACCTACGCTCCGGGTCTTCTGGGCGCGTTGGTCGTGGGCGTGGCGTTCGCGAAGGGCGCGGCATGGGCGCAGGGATTGCCGCTCGTCGGCGTGCATCATCTGGAAGGGCATCTGTACGCCAATCGCATCGGCGCGCCCGACTTGGAGCCGCCGATGGTCGCGTCGCTCGTCTCGGGCGGCAACACGCTGCTGGTGCACGTGAAGGGCTGGGGCGACTACGAGACGCTGGGAGCCACCATCGACGACGCGGTGGGCGAGGCGTTCGACAAGGTGGCTAAGGCGTTGGGGCTGGGCTATCCTGGCGGCCCGGCCATCTCGCGCGAGGCCGCCAAGGGCGATCCCGACGCCATCCCGTTCCCGCGCGCGATGATGCATTCGGGCGACCTGCGGTTCTCGCTTTCCGGCTTGAAGACGGCCGTGGTCACCTACATCAACAACGAGCGCGCCGCCGGGCGCGAGCCCAACATCCCCGACATCGCCGCCAGCTTCCAGCAGGCGGTGGTGGACGTGCAGGTGTCCAAGGCGAAGAAGGCGCTGCAGCTCACCGGCGCGCGCACGTTCTGCCTCGGCGGCGGCGTGGCGGCCAATCCGGTGCTGCGTGCGGCGTACGAGGACATGTGCGGCAAGCAAGGCGTCCGCCTGATCATGCCGCCGCTTTCCGCCTGCGGAGACAACGCCGGCATGATCGCGCTCGTGGCGCTCGACCGCTACCGCCAAGGCAGGTTCATGCCGCTCGACGCCGACGCGCAAGCCCACGCTGACCTGGACGAGCCATACTGATGTGAAAAAGGGACAGTCACTTTTTCACATTGTTGACAGGGCGGGCGAAGCGGGATCGTTTTTTTGCTGAGAGGAGCTGTACGGTGAAGAAGCTCGGCTTGATCGGAGGCATGGGACCGGAATCCACGATCTCGTACTACCATGACATCGTGCATGGCGTGCATGCGCGAGCCGGGCGTTTCCCGCCGCTCTCCATCGAGAGCGTGGACGTGTTCCACGTGCTGGGGCTGGAAAGCGAAGGACGCCTGGACGAGCTGGCGGACTACCTCTCCGCCGCCATCGGCCGCGTGGCATCGGCGGGCGCCCAGGTGGGAGCGCTGTGCGCGAACACCCCGCATATCGTGTTCAGCGAGCTGCAATCCCGCTCGCCCATTCCGCTGGTCAGCATCGTGGACGCGTGCCGCGACGAGGCGCGTCGGCGCGGTTTCGGGAAGCTGGGCCTTCTGGGCACCGCCCCCACGATGGAGGGCGACTTCTACCCGCAGGCGTTTCGCGCCGCCGGCATGGAGCTTGCGGTGCCGAACGCCGACGATCGTCGCTACGTCGCGCGCAAGATCTCCGAGGAGCTGGAGTTCGGCATCTTGCTCGATGAAACCCGCGTCGGCTTGGCCGGCGTGGTGAAGCGCCTGCGCGACGAGGCGGGCATCGAGGCTGCGATCCTCGGCTGCACGGAACTGCCACTCATTCTCAACGACGCGGTCACCTGCGTTCCCTGCCTCGATACGATGGGCATTCACGTGAAAGCGCTGATCGAGGCGATCCTTTCGGACTAGCGGGGGGTGAGAAAAAGGGACGGAGGTTTTTCTCACCCCACCGTTCCACCTCCGCGGCATGCGCCGTCACGCAGGCATATGCAAGCATATAATGGATGGCGAACACGCGGAGAGCCCGCCGATGCGCGAACATCGAGGAGCGACAATGAAGATTCGATTCGTAGAACCGGGAAACCTCCCCTATCGGCGCTCGATGCAGAACCTCTTCGTGTACGACAAGTACATCCGAACCCCTTCGCAGGGGCTTCTGACCCTCGCCACCATCGTGAGGAACCGCAACCCTGCCGACGATGTGCTCATGTACAGCGAATCCATCTCCAAGGTCGTTTGGGACGACGTGCTGGACGCCGATCTCGTGCTCATTGGCATCTTCACTTTCAGCGCGCGACGCGGTTACGAGATCGCCGATCGCGTGCGGCAGGCGGGACGCGGCGTGGTGGCTATCGGGGGTCTGCATGCGACGCTCTGCCCCGAGGAGGCGGCCGCGCATGCCGACTACGTGCTGCTCGGGGAGGCGGACGAGACCGTCGGATCGTTCGTCGACGCGATCAGGGCGGGCAAAGTTCCCGACTTCGCCGGCGTGGGGCGCATGGACGGCGGGGCGTTCGCGACCGCGGGCGCCGCGCCCGCGCCCCACGACATCGACACGGTGCCTGATCGAAACCTCCTTTACCGCTTCAAGAAGATGGCGGGGCACAACACCATCTGGCCGCAGGTGCACGCCTCGCGCGGCTGCCCCCACTCCTGCGACTACTGCGCGCTCGTGGCCGCGTTCGGGCTCGGCGTGCGCACGCGTAGCCCCGAAAGCGTGGTCGAGGACATCCGGCAGGCCATCGACTTCTTCGATACCGGGCATCATCGACTGGCGAAGATGCTCTGGATAACCGACGACAACTTCTTCGCCGATCGCGCCTGGGCGATGCGCGTGCTCAAGCTCATCATCGACGAAGGGATCCGCTACAACTTCACCGTTCAGGCGCGCTACGAGGTGGGCTTCGACGACGAGATGCTCGACCTGCTTGCCCAAGCGGGCTTCTCCGAGCTGTCCTTCGGCATCGAATTCCTCGAGGATGAGGCGTTCGAGGCCTATCACAAGAAGAGCACCGTGCGCGAAGTGGAGCAGGCGATAGCGAATGCGCAGGCCCTCGGGCTGCGCGTGCGCGGACTGTTCATCGTGGGTGCGGACAACCACACGCGTGGCGTGGGCGAACGGCTCGCGCGCTTCGTCGAGGAACATGGCATTCGGGGCGTGCTCATCCAGTCGATGTACTTCATTCCCGGAACGCCGGTATACGAAACGCACGAGGACAGCCTGATCGAGACGGACGGATGGTCGCGCTGCACCGGCAAGGTGGTGCACCGTCCGAAGCTGCTTTCGCCCTGCGAGCTGCAGCAGGAGATCATCGACGCGAGCCGGGCCATCTACGCGCCGCGCAAGCTCGTGTCCGCGCTTTTCCGCAAACGCGGCATCGAGCGCATCTTGTTCATCGGGGAATACTTTTGGCAGTGTTCCGTGCGCGCCGACCTCAGACGGGATATGGAACGCTTGCGGGAGATCGAGGCGGCAGGCTAGCCGCCGCTGCCCATCGGGCCTCGCTCGGTGTGGTGGAACGCAGAACCGACCCCCGTTCCATCCGCGTTTTCATTCCGCGCTGCCGACGAGGTCTTTGCTCAACAGCGAGATGAACGTCTCGACGGGCAGGGGGTTCTCGTCCTCCAGCCACGCGCATATCGCCGCGATCAGCCCCGCCATGCAGTATTCCCTCACGATGCGCTCCTCCTCGGCGGAATGGGCGCACCTCGCCGGCAGCGTGCGCTTGAGCGTCGGCCAGACGATCTCCTTGAAGCGCGCCTTGAACCCCGGGTCGCCACGGTCGCTGAGCAGCACGCGCGCGTATTTCCCGTAGACGCGCACCGTCTGGGCGAGCGGGGTCATCGCCGCCTCGAAGCCGGATCCGCCGCAGAGCCGTCCCGCTTCCGCCAGGTGCCCGTCAGGGGGCAGCAGGTCGGCCATCATCTCGGCGATCACTTCCAAGACCCTGCCCTCGATGTCGTCCAACAGGTCGTGGACGTCCCGGAAGTACAGGTAGAACGTCCCCCGGTTGTATCCCGCTAGGTCGGTGATCTGCTTCACGGTGATCTTCTGCAGGGGCTTCTGCTCGTAGAGCCGCCAGAACGCCTGGCGCAGGTTGGTCTTAGTCTGCTCGGTGACGGCGGGCTGCTTGTTCGCCATGGTCGCTCCTCCCTCGTTTCTGCTTCCGAGCGGCGCGAGCCCGGCTCCTCGACGGGCAGGCCGCATTCCCGCCGTCCCGCATGTACGGGCTCTCCGGGTGCGCTATTCGACATCTGGCGGCAGGTTGTGCATTGATGGCCGCATGCGGCAACCCTATACTTTGATTATCGCACAACAGGTTGTTCAGTGATGTTCGGGAGGACGATGCCGAACATCAGTAGATAAAAGGGGAAGCCATGTCGTACGTTTCCTTCAATAGCGTGGTGCGCCGTTACGGCGAAGGCGACACGGCGGTGTTCGCGCTCGACGGTGCCACGTTCCAGGTCGAGCGGGGCGAGCTCGCCGTCATCCTGGGCGCGTCGGGCGCCGGCAAGACCACCGCGCTCAACATCCTGGGCGGCATGGATTCCCCCACGTCGGGCGAGGTGCTGGTGGCGGGGCGCGACATCGCCAAGCTCACCGGCGACGACCTGGTGGAATACCGCCGCGCCGACATCGGCTTCGTGTTCCAGTTCTACAACCTGGTGCCCAACCTCACGGCGCTGGAGAACGTGGAGCTGGCAAGCCAGATCTGCCCCGACTCGCTGGATCCCGCCGAGACGCTGCGCCAAGTGGGGTTGGGGCACCGCCTGGACAACTTCCCCGCGCAGCTTTCCGGCGGCGAGCAGCAGCGCGTGTCCATCGCGCGCGCGTTGGCGAAGAACCCCAAGCTGCTGCTGTGCGACGAGCCCACCGGCGCGCTCGACTACAACACGGGCAAGCAGATCCTCAAGCTTCTGCAGGACACGTGCCGCACCGGCGGCATGACCGTCATCATCGTCACGCACAACGCCGCGCTTGCCGACATGGCCGATCGCGTGATCCGCTTCAAGAACGGCAAGGTCACTGATCAGGCGCAGAACCCGAATCCCACGCCCATCGAGGATATCGAGTGGTAGCGCCATGCCCTCAGCGTTCGCGAAGGACATAGCGCGCACGATCCGCGGGAACCTGAGGAGGTTCGTCGCCATCGTGGTCATCACCATCCTGGGGACGTGCATGTTCTCGGGCTTGAAGGCGGGCTGCGACGACCTGCGCGCCGGCGCGGACGATTTCTTCGACGCGCAGCAGCTGTTCGACGTGCGTGTGATCTCGACGCTGGGCATCACCGAGGATGACGTCGAGGCGCTGGGCGGCCTAGAAGGCGTGGCGCACGCGGAAGGCGGCTACACGGAGACCACCTACACCGACGTCGCGGGCAAGCACGCCTCGGTGGACGTGAAGGCGCTTTCCGCCGACGGGACGAACGAGCCGCTCCTGCTTGAGGGCCGGCTGCCGGAAGCCGCCGGCGAGGTGGTCGTGACCAGCGCGTATCTGGCAGATTCCGGCAAATCCATCGGCGATTCGCTGCAGCTCGAGGATGCGGAGGACGAAACGACCGAGGTGTTCGATCGTCGCGACTACGTCATCGTGGGCACGGTCATCGACCCCATGGAGACCAACAACGCCGAGGGAAGCATGAGCTTCCGGTCGGCCTCGTCTTCCGACTATTCCTTCTTCGTCCTGCCTGATGACGTCGTCGCCGAAACGTTCACGGTGGCCTACCTGCGTTTGGAGGGCGCAGCGGATCTGAACTGCTACTCGTCCGCCTATGCGGAGATGGCCGACGACGCCCTCGATCGCGTTGAGGAGGCGGCGGGCGAGCGGGCGGACATCCGCACGTGCCAGGTGATCGGCGAGGCCCGCGCCGAGCTGGCCGACGGCGAGCGCGAGGCGCAGGAGAGCTTCGACGAGGCCGAGCAGGCGTTCTCGGATGGCCAGAAGGAGATCGACGACGGCCGCGCCGAGCTGGCCGACGGCCGGGCGACGCTGGATGCCAGCCGCCAGCAGCTCATCGACGGCCAGGCGGAGATCGACGCGAACCGCCAGACGCTTCAGGAGAGCCAAGACCAGCTGGATGCGGGCCGCCAAGAGCTCGAGCAGAACAGCGCGACGATAGAGGGGCTGCGCGGCCAGCTTCCAGGCATGCGTCAGGAACTCGAGAAAGGGCAGGCCGACTACGATGCCGCCCTTCCCGCCGCACAGGAGCAGATCGCGCAAGGCCGCGCATGGATCGAGGCCGTCCACCAAGCTGCGCGCGATAAGGTGAACGCGGATTTCGATGCGAACCGGGATGCCTTGCTCGAGAAGATCATGGCCGAGAATGGATGCTCCGAAGACGAAGCGATCGTCATTTTGGAGCAGTGGCGGGCGAGCGCCCTTGCCGAGGCGGAGGCGGAAGCCGCCCAGCAGACGGCGGCGCTTTCCGCCCAGCTGGACGCAGCCGAGCAGGAGCTAGCCGACGGCGCCGCCGAACTCGAAGCGGGCTGGGCGGGTTTGGCCGAGGCTGAAGAAGCCGTTGCCTCCTACGATGCTGGCAAGAAGACCTTGGAAGAATCCCAAAAGCAGATCGATGACGGCTGGGCGCAACTCGAAGCTGCGCAAGCGGAGATCGACAGCGGCTGGGCGCAGCTCTACAGTGGCCAGGCGGAGCTTGACGCTGGCGCCGCCGAGCTGGAGGAAGGTCAGGCCGAGCTGGACGAGCAGCGCGCCGATTACGAGAAGGAGAAGGCCGACGCTCTGGCCGAGCTCGCCGATGCGCGCGAGGAGGTCGACAGCATCGAGCCCGCCGTGTGGTACATCCAGGATCGCTCGGCGCTTTCAGGCTACAGCTCCATCTCCAGCGACGCCGACTCAATCGAGGCGCTGGGCACGGCGTTCCCCATCATCTTCCTGGTGGTGGCCATCCTGGTGAGCCTCACCGCCATCACGCGCTTGGTGGAGGAGCAGCGCGGGCTCATCGGCACCTACAAGTCGCTAGGCTACGCGAAGCACCAGGTCTACGCGAAATACCTCATCTACGCGCTTTCCGCCTGCATCGTGGGCGGCGTCATCGGCAACGTGTTCGGGTTCGTGCTGCTGCCGCTGTTCCTGTTCAGCGTGTTCAAGGTGATGTACGTCCTTCCCAGCTACCCCATCGTGTTCAACGCGGCCAGCGGCGTGCTGGGCGTCCTGCTGTTCGTGGTCGCCATCGGCGGATCGGCGCTTCTGGCGTGCCGCAGCGAGATCCGCCAGACGCCGGCGGAGCTGCTGCGCCCGAAGGCGCCCAAGTTCGGCTCGCGCATCTTCCTCGAGCGCATCGCGCCCGTCTGGAAGCGGCTGTCGTTCTTGAACAAGGTCACGGCGCGCAACCTGTTCCGCTACAAGAAGCGCTTCTTCATGACGGTGGCGGGCATCATGGGCTGCACGGCGCTCATCGTGTGCGGGTTCGTCATCAAGGATTCCGTCGCTTTGATGGCGCCCCAGCAATACGAGGCCATCGAGCACTACGACATACTGGCGGTCGCCTCCGCCGACGACCTTCCCGCCAAAGCCGACCAGCTTGCCTCGGACGACCGCGTGGAGGGCATGGAGGAGATCCTGATGGACTCCGGCGAGGTCAACAGCGACGGCAAGGCGGTGGACGTGCAGATCATGGTGGTGCCCGATGGCGGTAGCCTCGAGGGCTACGTCACGTTCGAAGGGGTGGACGGGTCGCCCATCCAGCTGGGCGACGAGGGCATCGTGCTCACCGGCAACGCCGTCGATGTGCTGGGGCTCGAGGAGGGTTCCGCGGTGGGGCTGCAGGACAGCACGCTCGACTGGCACGAGACCACGGTGGCGGCGGTGATGCGCTCGTACCTGGGCAACTACGCCTATCTGTCGCAAACCGCCTACGAGCAGCTGTTCGGCGAAGGGAGCTTCCAGGCGAACGGCGTGCTACTGCATCTGCGGGAGGGCGTCGACGGGGCCGCGTTCGCCGACGAGCTGTCGCAGGATGCCGACTACCTCTCCGTCGTGAGCACAAGCGAGCTCAAGGACAGCTTCGCGAGCTCGTTCGCGCTGATCAACACCGTGGTCGCGGTGATTTTGGCGATGGCCGCGGCGTTGGCGTTCGTGGTGCTGTTCACGCTGTCCACCACCAACATCTCCGAGCGGGAGCGCGAGCTTGCCACCATCAAGGTGCTGGGCTTCCGCCGCCGCGAGGTGCATCACTACGTGAACAAGGAAACGCTCATCCTCACCGGCATCGGCATCGTGCTGGGGCTCATCGCCGGGCCGCCGCTGGGCAGCTTGCTTCTGAACTCCCTCAACATGCCGGGCATCGCCTTCCCGAACCACATCGAGTGGTACAGCATGGTGGTGTGCGCCGCGCTGCCGTTCGCGTTCGCCCTGGTGGTGGATGCCATCACCAACCGCACGCTGGACCGCATCGACATGATAGGCGCCCTGAAGAGCGTCGAATAAGCCCGCGTGAAAAAGGGACGGTCGCTTTTTCACGTTCGCCGAACATGGAAAAGCGACCGTCCCCAGTCCGTACCCGTTTCATGCCCCGCCGTTTCGCATCCTCCTTAAGCGTCGTTGAAAACCACCGTGCACAGGCCCTGCTCCTGCAGTGCGCGGTAGGGCGCGGCGAGGCTATCGAGGAGGCGCGCCGCCTGCTCCTGCGGGAGGCGCTTCGCGTCGTGGAAGAACCCCACCTGGGCGCGGTAGGGCTCGGCGAGTGTGATGAACGAGAAGCGGCCGTCGCGCGCGGCGTTCGAGAACGGCGGAAGGAACGTGATGCTGCGCCCATCTTGGATGATCTCCAGCCGCGTCTGCAGGCTGGCGGTTGCAAGCGAGATGCGCCCGCTGCCCAAATAGCTGGTCAGGGGTCCGAGCAGCTCGACGTTCGACGAGACGAGGGGGTAGCGCCCCAGTTCGTCGCGCGTCACGTCGCGCCGCCCGGCTAGGGGGTGCTGCCGCGACACCAGCATGCCGTCCTCGTATTCGATGAGCGGGACGTAGGAGTAGCCGGCGGCTTCGAGGCGGGCGATGTCGGCCGCATTGCGCTCGCGCAGCGGGCTGAAGAACAGCGGCACCCCGCACAGCGCCTTGCCCTCTCCCATCGGGTTGGGCGCCCCCAGCAGGGTCTCCACCATGCGCTCCGTGCCGATCTGCAGATACGTTGCCTCCCGGCGCAGCGATGCCATTCCCTTGCGCAGGGGCTCCATCATGCCGCACAGGAAGACGAAGGTACTGCACAGCACCAGCAGCGGCGCGGAGGCGTCGTCGCCGGCGATGCGGGCGGCTTGGACGCGCAACTCGGCCAGGCTTTTCGCCGCCTTCCGGGCGATGGGGAGGAGCCGGGTCCCCTCGGGGGTGAGCTGGATGCGGTTGGCGGTGCGCCTGAACAGCGCGACATGCAGCTCCGCCTCCAGCGATCGGATGGCCTTCCCCAGGCCCTGCGGCGATATGCAGTGCAGGTCGGCGGCCGCTTTGATGGACCCGAGCCGCGCTGCGTCGGAAAAGTATTCCAGCCATTCGGTTCGCAACGGGAAATCCTTTCGATGTGATGGCGCGCGGGCTCCTGCCGCGTTCGCCAAGGCTCGCTTGCGGCTCTGGGGCGCGGTCGGCTCGGCAAAGGCCCGCCTGCATCGCTTCGGCGCGCTCTGCTCGGTGGGGCCTGCCGGTTTCCGCAACCTCGCTTCCGCAGTGCCGCGCTTCCGGCCCCGACCCGGGCCTGAACCGGCCCTGATTCGGATCGAGCCCGGGTCCGATCCGGACCGGGCCCGGCCCCGACCCGACCCGGACCGGACGATTGTAGCACGAGGGAAACGGTTGGTTTCCCTGGAGGGTTCCGGAACGGTTGTGTTCAGCCGCGCTGACGCCCGGTAGAGTGGAAGGCGGAAAGGGCGCCGACCCTGCAAAGGGAGGGGCTTGGGCGACGTCCTTGCGGCAGGAGCGGCAGCGGCCCGAACCGCGCCGCCCTCGAGACGAGAAGAGGAGATCATGGAGAAGACGCCCTACATCACCGAAAGCGACGGCGTGATGAAGGTGCGCACCTGCGCTTGGTCGCCGCCCGGCGACCATCCCGTGGGATGCGGCCTCATCCTCACCGTGAAAGACAACAAGCTGGTGAAGGTCGAAGGCGACCCGGACAACCCCGTCACCCAGGGCCGGCTGTGCCCGCGATGCATCGCGCTGGACGAGGTGATGTACCACCCCGACCGCCTGCTGTCGCCCATGGTGCGCGACCGCGCCGACCGCGGCAAGGACGCCTGGCGCAAGATCAGCTGGGACGAGGCGTACGACCTCATCGAGGAGAAGGTGCGCCAGATCTGGAAGGATTACGGCTCCGAGGCCATCTTCACCATCACGGGAACCGGCCGCGAGGCGACGCTGTACGCCCCGGTGTACGGTCCCGCCGTGCTGAACACCCCCAACGGCTCCAGCACGCAGCCGTTCTCCGGCCAGGCGTGCTACGGCCCGCGCGCCACCATCACCAATTTCCTGCTTGGCGCCGGCATCCCCGAGATCGACTGGGCCCAGTACTACGAGGATCGCTACGACCACCCCGGCTACGAGGTTCCCAAATACATCCTGGTGTGGGGCAAGGACCCGCTGTACTCCAGCCCCGACGGCTTCTTCGGCCACAGCATCATCGACCTGATGAAGCGCGGCTCCAAGATCATCACCATCGACCCGCGCCTCACCTGGCTGGGCGCGCACGCCGAATACCACCTGCAGCTGCGCCCCGGCACGGATGCCGCGGTGGGCATGGGCCTGTGCAACGTCATCATCCAGGAGGATCTGTACGACCACGAGTTCGTGGAGAAGTGGTGCTACGGCTTCGAGGAGTTCGCCGAGGCGTGCCGCGAATGGACGCCGGAGCGCGTGGAGGAAGTGACGTGGGTCCCCGCCGACACGCTGCGCGCCGCCGCCCGCGCCTTCGCCACCAACGCGCCTTCCACCGCCACGTGGGGCGTGGCGCTCGACCAGTCCAAGCAGTCCACGCAGGCGGGCCAGTGTTTCCTGGCGCTGGTGGCCATCTGCGGCTACATCGACGTTCCCGGCGGCATCGCCGTCATGAACACCGAGAGCTTCATCGGCAAGTGGCGCTACGACATGGTGAACACCCTGCCCGACGAGCTGGCCGCCAAGCGCGTGGTGGATCCCGACGGCAAGTACGCCCTGTTCAACACGGGCTCGGTGCTGGGCGGCATCCAGGGCGACACGCTGCTGGACTGGCTGGAGGGCCAGTTCGCCGACCGCGAGGGCTACTACAAGCTGCGCATGTGCTGGATGCTGGGCAGCAACCTGCTGGCCTGCGAGGCCGCGCAGTCGAAGCGCTGGTACGAGGCCATGAAGGATCTGGACTTCGTGGTGGCGCAGGACATCTTCATGACGCCGTCCATCATGGGCCTAGCCGACGTGGTGCTGCCGCTTTCCACCTTCGCCGAGCATGAGGGCCTGGTCACGCCGAACTACGGGCGCAACCAGCACTTCATCGGCGCGATGAACGAGGCCATCCGCAACGACAACACCAAAAGCGATCTGGAGATCCTCATCGACATGGGCAAGCGCTTGAAGCCCGAGATGTGGGAGGATATCGAGGACCCCGACGATTTCTTCGACAAGCTGCTGCGCGAGAGCTACGGCTACGGGCTGGACGAGGTGAAGGCCGTTCCCGCCAAGATGTCGGGCTACGAGTACTACAAGTACAAGACGGGCAAGCTGCGCCGCGACGGCGAGCCCGGCTTCGAGACGGTGACGGGCAAGGTGGAGCTGTACTCGCCGGTGCTGGAGTCCTATGGCGAGAAGCCGGTGCCCTACTTCTGCGAGCCCACCTACAGCCCGGTGTCCCAACCCGAGCTGGCGGAGGAATACCCGCTGGTGTACACCACGGGCGGCCGCAACATCGCGATGTTCCATTCCGAGCATCGCCAGATCCCCAGCCTGCGCGCCATCAATCCGGATCCGCTGGTGACCATCAACCCGGCCACGGCCGCGCGTTTCGGCATCGCCGAGGGCGACTGGGTGCTTGTCGAGACGCCGTTCGGCTCGTGCCGCCAGAAGGCGCACCTCACCAACGAGGTGAACGAGAAGCTAATCCACCTGCAGCACGGCTGGTGGTTCCCCGAGCGCAACGGCGAGGCGCCCGAGCTGTACGGCGCCTTCGACAGCAACCCGAACAACCTGATGCCGCACGAGGACGTGGGCGTGACGGGGTACGGCGCGCCGTATAAGAACGGCATCTGCAAGATCCATCGCACCGATGCGCCGGTGCAGGCATAAGGGGGCCTCATGAGCTACGGAATGCTGATCAACTACGCCTACTGCACGGGCTGCCATTCGTGCGAGGTCTCGTGCCGCAAGGAGAAGGGTCTCTCGCTTGGCGAATGGGGCATCAAGCTGCAGCAGATCGGGCCGGAGAAGCTGGGCGATGCGTGGGAGTGGGACTACCTGCCCGTCCCGTCCAGCCTGTGCGACTGCTGCGCCGGCCGCATCGGCGAGGGCAAGAAGCCGCTGTGCGAGCTGCACTGCCTGGCGCACGCCATTGAGGTGCTGCCCGTGGAGGAGCTGGGCCGGCGCATGCAGGAGCTGGAGGGATCCAAAACCGCCTGCTTCATCCGCTAGGAAAGGTGAAAAAGGGACAGTCCCCTTTTCGCACGATGAGAAAAAGGGCGGAGGTTTCTCGCTTGAGGGGATCCTCCGTCGCGGCGAGCGCGCCTCCCGCTTTTCGGGTGTTGGAAGAGACGTTCGAAGGGCGGGAGGCGTTTTGTCCGCCGGCTTGCGGTGCGGGTGCCCGCTGGAGGGGCGGGAAGCGTTTTGCCTGCTGGCTTGCGCTGCGGGCGTGGCCGTCCTTTGCCGGGTTTTGCCGCCTGCGCCCGGCTATCCATCTGCGGCATTTCGGGGTACCATACCGCGCAGGAACGTTCCAAGGGGAAGGGGAATCGCATGTTGAAGCCGGAAGACCTGGTCGGCACGTGGGAAATGGTTGAGTACTACCTGGAGAAGGACGGCGAGCGCGTCTACCCGCTGGGGGAGGACTGCAAGGGCTTCCTCATGTACACGCCCGACGGCTACGTGTCCGCCCAGCAGATGGCCACGGGGCGTCCCGCGTATGCGAGCGGCGATTTGCACGAGGGCACGCCCGAGGAGATGGCGGCCGCGGCGCACGGCTACATGGCCTACGCCGGCCGCTACGAGATCGCGTCGCTGGATCCGGAAACCGGCGACGTGACGGTGCGCCACACGATGAACGTGAGCATGAACCCCACGTGGCTGGGGCAAACCCAGGAGCGCAACGCGCATGTGGAGGACGGCATCCTCACCATCCACGCTCCCGTGAACGGCGCCCACCTGGTGTGGAGGAAGGTGCAGGGCTAAGGTCCCGCACCTTGCAGGGCGGCGTGATCGCCCTGCAAGCGGGCGGCGGGTGCGCGCCTTGCGCGGCTCATGTGCAGCCGTTCGGCGCGGTTCGCGTGGCAGACGCCTAGCGCGCCTCACGTGTCAGCTGCTCGGGGCTGCGTGCGCTTCTGCCCCGCATCCCGGAGGGGAAAAGCGTCCGACCCCTTTCCTTACCCGAGGAGTTCTAGCAGGTCTTCCCGGGTAAGGCCGGCGAGCGAGGTGCCGCTGGCGCCTATCACCTGGTCTGCCAGTTCCGCCTTCGCCTGCTGCAGGCGCTGGATGCGCTCTTCGATGGTGCCCTTGGCGATGACCTTCTGCACGGTGACCGCCCGCGCCTGCCCGATGCGGTGGGCGCGGTCGGTCGCCTGGTTCTGGGCGGCGGCGTTCCACCACGGGTCGGCGTGGATCACCACCGACGCCCCCACGAGGTTCAACCCGGTCCCGCCCGCTTTCAGCGAGATGAGGAATGCCGGCGTATCATCGGCGTTGAACGCATCCACCAGCTCCACGCGCCGCTTCTTCGGCGTGGCGCCCGTGATGGCGTAGTGCGCGATGCCCTGCAGGTCCAGCTGCTGGGCGATCTGCGCGAGGAACTCCGTGAACTGCGAGAACACCAGCACCTTCTCGCCGCCTTCGCGCGCCGACGCCACCAGGTCGGCTATGGCCTGCAGTTTCGTGGCCGGGCCCTTGTAGTCCTCGTACAGCAGCGCGGGGTCGCAGCAGATCTGCCGCAGTTTGGTGAGCTCGGCGAGGATCTCCACCTTGCGCTTGGCGAAGTCGTCCCCGGCCGCCGCGGCCGTCGCCGCCGCGTTGCGCGCTTCGGGCGTTGCGGCCGCCGCCTTGCCCCGGCCTCCCTTCACGCGCTTCTGCTCGCTCAGCCGCTCGCGCAGCTGCTGCTCGCAGGCGTCGTAGAGCCTTTTCTGCTCGCCTTCCAGCGCCACGTGCACCGTCGACTCCAGCTTCTCGGGCAAATCCGCCAGCACATCCTGCTTGCGGCGTCGCAGCATGAACGGGCCGATGAGCCTGCGCAGGCGCGCCGCGGCGTCCTCGTCGCCGCCGGCGATGGGCAGCTCGAAGCGCTCCTTGAAGCGGGTGTAGGGTCCCAGGATCCCCGGCATCAGGAAGTCGAAGATGCTCCACAGGTCCGACAGGCGGTTCTCCATGGGCGTGCCGGTGAGGGCGAAGCGATGCTGTGCCTTCACGCGTTTGACGGCGCGCGTGACGCGGGTGGCGGGGTTCTTGATGTAGTGCGCCTCGTCCAGGACGCAGCAGCCGAACCGGCGGGCGGAGAACGCCTCGACGTCTATGCGCAGCGTATCGTAGGAGGTCACCAGCACGTCGTAGGGGTGCTCGTCCGTAAACGCCCGCGCCATCAGGCCCTCGCGCTCCCGCTTCGTGCCCGCTATCGCGCAGGCGCGCAGCCCGGGGGCGAAGCGGTCGATCTCCGCCAGCCAGTTGTACACCAGCGAGGCGGGGCAGACGATGAGGTCGGGCCGCTCCTCGCGCGACGGGCTCGCCTGCCTTGCATCTTCGGCCTTCTCCGGCTCGCTCGCCCCGGCCGCCCCTACGGTTTCGACGGTTTCGGCGGCTTCGGTCGCTCCGGCAGTCCCGTCCGCTGCGTCGGTTCCGCCGCGGCGCGCCACCAGCAAAGCGATCACCTGCAGCGATTTGCCCAGCCCCATCTCGTCGGCCAGGATGCCGCCCAAGCCCGCGTCGCAGCGGGCCGAAAGCCAGCGGAAGCCCTCCGCCTGATACGGCCGCAGCACGCCCTCGAGCGACGGCGGCACCGCGTAGCGCTCCTCGCTGACGGCGCGGAAGCGCTCCAGATAGCGCGTGAACGAGCGGTCGCGCTGGAGGTCGGATTCCTCGTCCAGGTAGAAGGCGCGGAAGCTGGGCAGCTCGACCGTCCCCGTCGCCAGATCCGCCTGCGACACGCCCAAATCGCGCGCCATGCGGTCGAGCTGCGCCAGCTCGCATTCGGCCAGATCGATGTAGGCTCCATCGCGCAGCCGGTGGTAGCGCTTGCGTTTGCGGTAGCTGGAAAGCAGCGCCGCCAACTCCGCCGGCGGCAGGTCGTCTGCCGAAACCGTCAGGTTCAGCAGGTCGCCCGCCAGCGACACGCCGAAGGACACCACGGGCGCCTTGTCGCGCAGCAGCCGCTCGAACGCGGGGGTCACGTGCACCTCGCCCAGCTTGCGGAACTCCGCCAGGCCGCCGTACAGCAGCTCGCCCGCCTTCGCCTCGTCGTCGAGCGGAAGCCGCGCCGCGCCCGGCAGCCAGCCCTCCCCGAAATAGCGCCCCACCAGCGCTTCCGCCTTGGCTTCCCGCCTGGCGTCGCGCAAGGGGCGAAGCTGCGGGGCTCGGGCATCCTGCAAGGGGGCGTTTCCCGGCAGGGTCGCTCCTGCCGCGTGTCCCGGGAGGGCGGGCACCGCGCCACCACGAAGGGCGCCCGCAACCCCGCCGCCCCGTCGGACGCCTGCAGCCCCGTCGACTTCCGCCCCGCCGCCCGGCAGGGCCGCGCCCGCTCCGCCGGCTCCCGCGCCCTGCCCGAACGCCTCCGGCCCCGCTTCCGTTCCCACACAGAACTCCGCCGCGTCGTAGGCGGCGCGCGCCTCGCAGACGATCTCGGCGCCCTCGCGGTCGAAGTAGAAACGCAGGTCGCAGGGTGCGGGCTTCAGCGCCTCCAGCTCGGGCGGCGCCGCCACGCCCAGCGCCTTTTCCATGCGCGGCAGCAGCGTGGCGCAGAACAGCGGCAGGTCCCCGCTCGCGATGAACGGGGGTTCCGCCTCCCGGTCGAACAGCAGCTCTAGCAGATCGGCGCAGCCCGCCCACGCGGCGGGGCAGCGGCGGAACGCGTCGTCTTCCCACAGGTACATGCGCGCGCCCGAGCGGATGAGCACCGCCCGCTGCGCCACCTCGATGGAGTATCCGCCCTCCGCCGGGATGAACACGATGTCCAGCCGCGGCTCGCCGCCATCCACCCGCGCATGGGTGAGCGCGCGGGTGCCGGCGTCGGAACCCTGCACGTCGAACGCCGCGCCGTCCAGGATGTCCAGCAGCTCAACCAGCTCGCCGGAGGAAAGCGCCAGGTCGCGCTCGATGTCGCCGCCCATGCGCCGCATCCGCCACTCGCTCGACTGCCGCCGTGCCTCCTCGGCGCGCTCCAGGAAGCCCGCAAGCTTCCGGCTACGCTCGGACAGGGCCTCCGGCACGTGGGGGAACGAGAGCCTCTTCCCGTAGGAGAAGGTTTCGCCCGACCGCATGTGCGCGAGGAAGTCGGAGATGCCCTTCAGCACGTAGGAACCGGACGGCCCCGCTATCTTGAAGCGCACGGACCAGTCGCCGTACCCGTAGGACAACGTCGGGACCAGCTCGACCGGCCCGCCCGCGCCCCCGTCGTCCTGCGCGGCCGCCGCCTCCGCGTGCTGCATGAGGTCCATGACCCGGGACGAGGTGCGCCGGGCGGCGGGGGAGCCCCCTTCCGCAAACGAGCCGGGATCCTCCAGGTAGGAAAGGCCCAGCGCCGCGCAGTGCTTGCACATGCCCGACCAGTTGTAGGCCGCGGGGCAGGTGCAGGAGAAGTCGGCCACCTCGCCGGAATCGTCCAGCACGAGCTCGACATCGTAGGCGTCTCCCCGGCTCGACCCCCTGCATTCGGCGGAGAGGACGATCTCGCCGCCTTCGCGATGGGCGCGCTTGTCCAGGAAGCGCGAGCGCGACCGGGCGATCTCCTGCGCGCGCGGGAACACGCGCTGGCTGCAGAACAGCCGGATGTCCCGTTCCGTCAGCATGCCCCTCCCTTCCCCGGATAGGCGGATAGTATAGCACGCTGCCCGCGAAAAACGAACTTATGTTCTATATAGGTAAGAGGAGGCGGGAAAGCGGGCCCCACCATGACAGCATGCGCCTAATGTGGGACAATTGAGGGGAAAATGACAGGCTCCACCCATGTTAGGCAGTGTTCTTCCATGTCAGCCAGATTCAACATCAGGGCGGCGGACCCCGAAGCCGTCGCGCGCCAGCAGCGCGCCCTCGGCCTGCCCCGCTTCATCGCGGCGACGCTGGTCGCGCGCGGTATCGACGATCCCGGCAAGGCGCAGCTGTTCCTGGAGCCTTCGCTCGACCGCGATTGGCGCGACCCGTATTCCATCCCCGGCATGTCCGAGGTGGTCGACGCGCTGGAGGCCGCCGTCAGGCGCGGCGACCGCATCGTCGTGTTCGGCGACTTCGACGTCGACGGCATCTCCGCCACGGCCGTGCTCACCCGCGGCCTGCGCGCGCTGGGGGCGTGCGCCCTGCCGTTCATCCCCAAGCGCTTCGAGGAGGGCTACGGCATCACCGAGGCCGCCGTCGAGCGGGTCTGCGCACTGGAGCCGGATTTCCTGGTGACGGTGGACTGCGGCATCGCTTGCGCCGCCGAGGTGGAGCTTTTGCGGCAGCGGGGCATCGAGGTCGCCATCACCGACCACCACGAGCCCGCCGACCTCGTCCCGCAGGGGGTCCCCGTCGCCGACCCGAAGACCGACCCGAACTGCCCCAGCTCCATCCTCGCGGGCGTGGGCGTGGCGCTCAAGCTGGTGCAGGCGCTGGGCGGCCGTTTCGGCTACCCCCATCTGTGGCGCAGCTACACCGATCTCGCCACCTTGGGCACGGTCGCCGACCTCATGCCCATGGTCGACGAGAACCGCGCGCTGGTCGCCGACGGCATCGCGCGCATGAACGAGGCCCCGCGCCCCTGTATCGCGGCGCTTCTGGGGACCAGCGGCTCGGCCGGCAAGGCCGTCTCGTCGACGAACCTCAGCTTCTCGCTGATCCCGCGCCTGAACGCGGCGGGTCGCATGGGCGACGCGCAGCCTGCGTTGGACGTGCTGCTCACCGATGACTTCGAGGAGGCGACGCGCAATGCCGAGCGCCTCGAGGGCATCAACGACCAGCGCCGCGCCATCGAAGCGGAGCTTTCCGAGATCGCGAAGGCGCAGGCGGAGGAGGAATACCACGGCCAGCGCGCGCTGGTGGTCGCGGGCGAGGGCTGGCACGAGGGCGTGAAGGGCATCGTCGCTAGCCGCCTGGTGGGCATCTACGGCGTGCCGTGCCTGCTGTTCACCATCGAGGATGGCGAGGCTCGCGGGTCCGGCCGCAGCGTCGGCCAGATCAACCTGTTCAAAGCAGTGGAAAGCTGCTCGGACATCCTCACGCGCTTCGGCGGGCACGAGGCGGCGGTGGGCGTGACGCTTCCCGCCGACAAGCTCCCCGAGTTCACCCGTCGCCTCTGCGAGCACATGGACCAGCTCCCCGAGGGGGCGTTCCATCCCTTGGTGCAGATCGACGCGTGCGTCGACCTGGGCGAGCTGACGCTGGACAACGTCCAGAAGCTCGACCTGCTTGCCCCGTTCGGGCAGGAGATGCGCGTCCCGGTGTTCCTGGCGCGCGACGTGATGCTGACCGCCTGCCGCGCGGTGGGTGCCGAGAAGAACCATTTCGCCTGCACGCTGTCCAACGGCGCGGCGAGCGTCCAGGCCATCATGTTCCACTGCAGCGACATCGAGGCGTTCATGAGCACCGACAGCGTGGTGAACGCGGCATTCGAGGTTCAGATCGACGAGTGGCGCGGCCGCAGGAGCGTGAAGGCGATGCTGAAGACGCTCGCCCCGGCGCGCTCATGCGCGGGGCTGGAGGCGTGCCTCGACCCCAAGAACGTCGAGTTCGTGTCCGATCTGTACGCATCGAGCGACGCCGAGCTGTGCGCCGATGCCACCCACAGCGCCGAGGAGGCGGAGGCCTACGAGGCCGCGCGCGTGGAGAACCGCGCGTTCTGGGAGCGCAAGGCCCAGGAGGATCCCCGGGGGCTGGAAGGCGAGATAATCCGCGCCCTCATCGGCGACCGCCCGTTGCATCCGTCGCAGCGCGAGGTGCTGGACCATCTGGACGAGGGGAGGAACGTGCTCGCCGTCATGGCGACCGGGCGCGGCAAATCGCTGGTCTTCCAGGTCCACGCAGCCCAGCTGGCGCTAGCGAGCCGCAAGGCGAGCGTGTTCGTGTACCCCCTCCGCGCGCTCATCGCCGACCAGGCGTTCCACCTTTCCGAAGCGCTTGCGGGGTTCGGCATCTCGGTGGCGGTGCTCACGGGCGAAAGCGCGCCCGAGGAGCGCCGACGCGTGATGGAGCAGCTTGTCGACGGATCGTGCGACATCGTGCTGACCACGCCTGAGTTCTTGTCCTACCACGCCGACAAGCTGGCGCGCTGCGGGCGCATCGGGTTCGCCGTTGTCGACGAGGCCCACCACATCGGCTTGGCGAAGGCGGGCCAGCGCATGGCGTACGCCGGCATCGGCGCCTCGCTCGCCAAGCTGGGGGCGCCGTGCGTCCTCGCGCTCACCGCCACGGCCTCCGACGCCGTCGCGGACGACATCCGCGCCGCGCTGCCTATCGACGTCTGCGTGTGCGACGACGCCAGCCGGCCCAACCTCCGCTTGGATGACCAGCGCAACCTCAAAAGCCGCGACGACTACCTTGCGAACCTGGTGGCGGGCGGCGGCAAGACGGTGGTGTTCGTCAACTCCCGCGAGCAGTCGGTGATGCTCGCGCGCCAGCTCCGCAAACGCGTGCCGCAGCTGGCGTCGCTCATCGGCTTCTACAACGCGGGGCTCACGCGCGCGGAGCGCAAGCGCATCGAGGGGCTGTTCCGCTCCGACGCCCTTTCGGTGCTGGTGGCCACCTCCGCGTTCGGCGAGGGGGTGGACATCCCCAACATCCGCCATGTGGTGCTGTACCACATGCCGTTCAACGAAGTCGAGTTCAACCAGATGAGCGGGCGAGCCGGGCGCGACGGGAAGCCGGCGTGGATCCACTTGCTGTTCGGCAACGCCGATACGCGCATCAACGAGGGGATCCTCGCCGACATGACGCCCGACCACGATTGCCTGGCGCAGGTGTACCGGCGCCTGCGCGCGCTGCAGCGCGAGGAGGGCGACGGGTTCTTCGCCCTGAGCAACGCCGACTTGGCGCGCCTTGCCAGCCAGCAGCCGTTCGAGGTGCGCCCCGCCTCCGCGGCGTGCGGCATCGCCGTGTTCCGGGAGCTGGGGCTGGTGGAGACGCGCACGTCGTATTCGGCGGGCGAGGCGGTGCGCTCGGTCCACGTGGTCAAGGTGGACCGCAAGGTGGAGCTCACCGACAGCGTCCGCTACCGCGAGGGCCTCGGCGAGCAGGAGGTCTACCGGGCGTTCAGGGATTGGGTGATGTCGTCCGACGCCCTTTCGCTCCAAGAACGCGTGTCGAAGCCGATTTTACCCGCGAATGGCGGAATGGATGCGCGTTAGGGGGCGCGTTCCGGGGTATCCTGATGAAACGTGACGTCGGGCGCGATCCGCATGGGAGGATGCGCGCAGCGCGCCGGCCGACGGGAGGGGGAGCAACATGAGCGCTGACGAGAGAAAACCCGAAGAGATGCTGGGCCAGCCCGCCGTGAAGCAGGCGCCGAAGCAGACGGTCGAGGACGATCTGCTGGGGCGGCCGCATGTCGCCGAGAAATCGTTCGCCGCCGACTCCCGCGCGTCGGTCGGCCGCTCCTTCACCACCGAGACGCCGGAGGAGCGCTTCGCCGAGCTGCAGCGCATGACCTCCTCCTACCTCACCGCCGATGAGGAGCGGCTGCTGCAGAAGGCGTTCGACTTCGTCAGCGAGGCGCACAAGGGCGTGTGCCGCAAAAGCGGCGAGCCCTACATCATCCACCCCGTTGAGGTCGCCATCATCCTGGCCGACCTGCGCATGGACGTGGAGACGCTCATCGCGGCGCTTCTGCACGACACGGTGGAGGACACCGATGTCACCGACGAGATCGTCACCGAGGAGTTTGGCGAGCACGTGGACCAGCTGGTCGACGGCGTCACCAAGATCACCCGCATCGAGGTGGACAACCTCTTCGACAAGCAGGCGGCCACCATCCGCAAGATGTTCGTGGCGATGAGCCGCGACATCCGCGTCATCGTCATCAAGCTAGCTGACCGCCTGCACAACATGCGCACGCTGGCGGCGCTGGCGGAGGACCGCCGCATCTTCAAATCGCGCGAGACGCTGGAGATCTATGCGCCCATCGCGCACCGCTTGGGCATCAACTCCATCAAATGGGAGCTGGAGGACCTTTCCTTCTACTACCTGGAGCCCAACAAGTACAAGCAGGTCGCGCGCATGGTGATGGAAAGCCGCTCGGAGCGCGAGGCCTACCTTGCCCAGGTAATCGACATCCTGCGCGACGAGATGGAGCGCGTGAGCATCCAGGCGCAGGTGATGGGCCGCCCCAAGCACCTGTACTCCATCTACCAGAAGATGACGAAGAAGGGCAAGGGCTTCTCCGAGATCTACGACCTCATCGCGGTGCGCCTGATCGTGAAGTCGGTGAAGGACTGCTACTCCGCCCTAGGCGCGGTGCATACGCTGTGGCATCCCATGCCCGGCCGCTTCAAAGACTACATCGCCATGCCCAAGTTCAACATGTACCAGAGCCTGCACACCACCGTCATCGGCCCTGCCGGCAACCCGCTGGAGGTGCAGATCCGCACCGAGGAGATGCACCGCATGGACGAGTACGGCGTGGCGGCGCATTGGCGTTACAAGGAAGGCGCCGGCAAGCGCGGCGACGAGGCGCTGGACCAGCAGCTGGCGTGGCTGCGCGAGGCGGTGGACTGGCAGGACGAGACCTCTGATTCGCGCGAGTTCCTGAAGGACCTGAAGGTGGACCTGGCGCCCAACGAGGTGTTCGTGTTCACCCCCAACGGCGACGCGAAGAGCCTGCGCGCGGGATCGACGCCCGTGGATTTCGCGTATTCCATCCACACCGAGGTGGGCAACCACTGCGTGGGCGCGAAGGTGAACAACCTCATCGTGCCGCTGACCTACGAGCTGCAGACGGGCGACAGGGTGGAGATTCTCACGCAGAAGAGTGCCAGCCCTTCGCGCGACTGGCTCAACATCGTGAAAACCCCCAGCGCGCGCAGCAAGATCCGCCAGTACTTCAGCAAGGTGAGTCGCGGCGACGACCTGCAGGAGGGTCGCGACAAGCTCACGCGCGAGATGCGCAAGCACGGCTTGGGCATCTCCAGCGCGCAGTCCATGCGTGCACTGAAGTCGGTCGCCGAGCATATGGGCTACAAGGATCCCGACGACATGCTGGTGAACATCGGCACGGGCCGCGAGAGCGCCCAGCACGTGGCGAATCGCCTGCTGAAGATCCTGGTGGACAAGGGCAACGAGCAGGACGAGAGCAGCTCGCTGGTGGCGGGCGCCATGTCCACCGGCAAGATGCCCCCGATGCTCACCACCGTGCGCCCGCTGCGTCGCCACGAGACCCATTCCAGCAACGGCATCGTGGTGAAGGGCGTCGATGACGTGCTGGTGCGCCTGTCGCGTTGCTGCAACCCGGTGCCGGGCGACGAGATCATCGGCTTCGTCACGCGCGGGCGCGGCGTGTCGGTGCATCGCGCCGACTGCCCCAACGCCGTCGACTTGAAGAAGGACCCCGAACGCATAATCGACGTCTCCTGGGAAAGCGAGCCGGCGCCCAACACGTCGTACCAGGTGGAGGTCTTGGTGGAGGCGCTCGACCGCATGAACCTGCTGCTCGATGTGACCGCCGTCATATCCGGCATGGGCGCGAACCTGCTCTCCTCGAACCTGACCGTGCATCGCGACGGCATGGCCGAGATGCGCTTCTTGTTCCAAGTGTCCGACATCGGCCATATCGAGCTGCTCTTGAAGAAGCTCCAGGAGGTCGAAGGCGTGTTCGAGGCGCGCCGCATGCTCCCCGGCGAGGGCCAGCGCGCGAAGAAGTCGAAGTAGGGCAGGGGCGAGGTTTTTCTTTCCCGCCCTGCCTCATGGATGTGAAAAAGGGATAGGCGCTTTTTCGCATTTCGGGAAGATGCCGGCCGGCCTCGCCTTTCCGCGGGCGGGGCGGGCGAAGACGCCGAGTAGAAAGGCTGTTTGATGCTCAAACGGACGATGTACAAGATCAACGGCGCGTGCGTGACCGCCGGGTTCATGGTGATGGGGCCGTTGCAGAACAACGTGTACTTCATCACGGACGGCACGGCCACCATGGTGGTGGACCCCAGCGTCGACCCCGATGCCATCATCGAGGCGCTTGGAGGGGTGAAGCTGGACGCCATCGTCATCACGCATCGCCATGGCGACCACACCGGAGCCGCCGGACGCCTGCAGAAGCGGACCGGCGCGACCGTCATCGCCTCGGCGGTGGACGCGCCGTTCATCGCGGGCGAGCAGCCCGATCCCGACGGCCATCCGGAGATGGACCCGTGCCCGGTCGACCAGCGCGTCTCCGATGGCGACGTGGTGACCGTCGGGGGCATGGCGTGGAAGGTCATGCTCACCCCGGGCCACACCCCGGGCAGCATGTGCCTGTTCCTCGACCCGCAGTTCGGCAGCGACCCGGATGGGGCGCCGGTGCTCGTCTCGGGCGACACCCTGTTCTGCGGATCCATCGGCCGCACCGACTTCGCCGGTGGCAGCATGTCCGACATGCGCCGTTCGCTGAAGAAGCTCGCGGCCCTGCCCGACAACGCCATCGTGCTCCCCGGCCACAACGGCCTCACCACCATCGCCGCCGAACGGCAGCGCGTGTTCGCCTACTACGCGTAAAGAGGCAGACGCCGCACGACGCGCGGCACCCGGCCTCTCGCGCGCGACTCCCGACGCCCGGCTTCCGCACCCGGTCTCTCGCGGGCGGC
The DNA here is from genome assembly GCA_900550385.1 of uncultured Coriobacteriaceae bacterium. Taxonomy (GTDB): domain Bacteria; phylum Actinomycetota; class Coriobacteriia; order Coriobacteriales; family Eggerthellaceae; genus Aphodovivens. Next base: position 23,900 of record URRZ01000021.1, read on the forward strand.
TCCCGCGCCTGACCTCTCGCGCGCGGCTTCCGGCGTCCGACCTCTCGCGGGCGACTCCTGGCGCCCGGTTTCCTCGCCCTGCCTCTTGTGCCCGATCTCTTGCGCCGTCCCCTTCGGCATCTTTTCATCCAGTCCTCCTAAAACTTGGATGAAAAGGTGTCGAAGGGGACGGTTTTTCCTTCGCAATCCATACCCATCGGGTCGTTTCCATCCATATTTCGGAAAAATCCGTGCCCATCGCCGTGGTTTTTTGCCCGTTTGTTTGGGGGGGGGTGTAAAAACGGCGCTGGGGGGGGCGGGGGGGGGGTGTTGTTGTGGTTGGACCCCCCCCGGGTGGGGGCGGTGCGCGCGGTGG
>URRZ01000022.1 GCA_900550385.1 uncultured Coriobacteriaceae bacterium
CGGGCCGAGGGCACTTCCTACAACAACATGGCCGTCTTCTACCGCACCAACGCCCAGTCGCGCATGCTCGAAGATATGCTGTTGCGCGCCGGCGTGCCCTACCGCATCATCGGCGGCACGCGCTTCTTCGACCGCGCCGAGATCCGCGACGTGATGGCCTACCTCACGCTGGTGGTGAACCCCGCCGACGACATCGCGGCCAAGCGCGTCATCAACGTGCCGCGCCGCGGCATCGGCAAGGCCACCATCGAACGCATCGAGCAATTCGCCGCGGAGATGGGCATGCCCTTCCTGGAAGCCGCCGAGCTCGCCATCGCCGACCCCGAGCTGCGCGCGTCCGTCCGCAAGTCGCTCGCCGAATTCGTCCAGCTCATCAAGGACGCCCAAAGCTACGAGGGCGAGCTGCGCAACGTCGTGCAGGCCATCATCGACAAAAGCGGCCTCATCGCCGCGCTGGAGGCGGAGGGCACCGACGAGGCGCGCGGCCGCGTCGAGAACATCCAGGAGTTCCTCTCGGTCGCCAACGAATTCGCCGAAACGCACACCGAAGACGATGCCGAATACGAGGCGCCGACGGCGGGGGAGGGCCAGGACGCCGAGGGCAAGCCTCCCGTGCGCGTGCTGCGGGGCGATTCGCTGGCCGACTTCATCGAGTGGGTGCGTCTGCGCACCGACCTGGACACCATGACCGAGGACGGCCGCGCCGTCACGCTGATGACCGTGCACTCGTCCAAGGGCCTGGAGTTCGACTGCGTGTTCGTCGCCGGCATGGAGGAGACGCTGTTCCCGCACATGAACAGCGTGAACGATGCCGCCGGCATCGAGGAGGAGCGCCGGCTGGCCTACGTGGCCATCACGCGCGCCCGCAAGAAGCTCTACCTCACCTGCGCCTCGCAGCGCCAGATCTTCGGGCAGACCTCGGCCAACCCCGTGTCGCGTTTCATCCACGAGATCCCCTCGGAGCTGCGCCAGACCACGGGCGTGGGATCGGCGGGCTTCAGCGGCACGGGCTGGGAGAAGCGCGGCAGCCGCCGGGGCATCTCGGGCTCGGGTTCCGAGGCGGGCGGCGGCCGCGTGTTCGGGCGCTCGAGCGCTTCCGGCTCGCACGGCCGCTCCGCCGAGCGCGCGCACGCATCGCGTGACATCGGGAAGAAGGACGCCGCCAAGATGACGTTTGCGGCGGGGGACGCCGTGGACCACAAGACCTTCGGCCGCGGCAAGGTCACCAAGGTCGACGGCGACACGCTCTACGTCAAGTTCGCCAAGACCGGCCAGACCAAGAAGCTCCTGAAAGACTACGCCCCCATCGTCAAGATCTCGAAATGAGAAAAAGGGACGGAGGATTCTTCTCATTTCGAGCCGGCGAGAAACACGGCGGTCGCATTTTCGCGTCGACGCGGCGTCCGTCGTAGCCGACGTGAAAAAGGGACAGTCACTTTTTCACGTGCGTGCAGCGGCGGGTTCCCTCTATTTCTCGTTCCGCGCAGCGTCCACCATCGCCAGCAGCTCCTGCTGGTTGTGGATGTCCAGCTTGCGGTAGATGTGGCTGATGTGGGTCTTCGCGGTGCTCTTCGAGATGCACAGCTTGTCCTGGATGAAGGCGGCGTTGTGCCCCTTCGCCAGCAGGAACATCACCTCGGTCTCGCGGCGCGACAGCAGGTAGCGGTTGGCGATCTCCTCGCATTGCGTGCGGAAGCGCCCGCGCACCTTGGCGCGCGCCTCGTCGCTTTCCTTGTCGGTGGGCAAAGGCGCCTCTTTGCCGGCCTTCACCGCGGCAGCCGCCGCATCCTGAAGCTCCTCGGCCAGCGCGGCGTCGTAGGAAAGGGGCGGCTCGCCGTTGATGGAGCTTGCGACCGCCGCGGGCTCTTGCCCCAATGCCAGCTCCAGCCCCGCGCTCCAAGCGGGCGGCATGCTCGCCCGCCTCCCAGCGTGCCTGCGGTCGAGGTGCTCGTTGAAAGCCGCCACCTGAGGATCGTCGATCGCTTCGTCCGACACGATGAAGCGTTTGAGGTCGCGGACGCGCGGTAGCAGCGCCAACCCCAGCATAAGGCAGATCAGCAGGACCACCACCATGGAGCCGTCCCCGTAGGGAAGCGCATCGATGAAGCTCGTGCTGCGCGTGAGCGTTATGCCGCCGACCGTGCCCAAGGCGATGGCGGTCGAGCCGATCCCGAACATGCACACCGGCGATATCCGCAGTTCCTGGGCAAGCTGCGCGGGCAGGATCCACATCAGCGCCTCTAGGCACAGGAACCCGGTGAGCAGCATCAACGAGGGCAGCAGGTCGCTGTTGGACTGGAGCAGCGGGAAGAACAGCACGGTGATCCCGACGATGGGGACCAAGGGCCTGAACAGGAAATCCCACTGGTAGTGCTTGTCGGTCGAAAACGACAGGACGAGCAGGACGATGGTGGCGGTGCCCCCGGCGAACAGCGCTATCAGCTGGACGGTAGGATCGGTGGAGGGGAGGATGACCCCCAGCCCGGTCATCTTGAGCGCACCCAGCACGACGCCGAACAGCAGGATCGGGATGCCGAACAGGACGGCGAACGCCACCTTCTTGATGGGGAGCGGGTTGAAGATGGGCACTTCATGCCTCAGGGCGTAGCTCACCGGCGTCAGGCGCCAGAGGAAGGGCAGCTCGAGCAACGGCACGACCGCCGCGAGGAGCGTGCAGACGGGCCATGGCAGCACGTGGATGATAAGGGAGTACAGAAGCGTCGCCAGCACGACCGCCACGGACGAGTTCAGGACAATGGAGGCGGTGTTGTAGCGCGAATAGGCGGTGCCCCATTGCATCGTGAACAGGCTCCCGCCGAATCCGGCGAAGACGCCCGCCGCAATCGCCGGAGGCGCCCCCCATCCGAAGGAGCTGCAGGCTATCGCCATGAGGGACCCGAAAGCGGTTGCGCAGGCCGACACCAGCATGGTGGGCCGAGCGGTATAGATCTCGAGCAGCATCTGGTCGGTTAGGAAAAGGAAGATGCCCACGACCACGAACACGGCGATGGTCGCCAAGAAGAAGAGCGCGGCGATGTCCGACCTCGCCTGCCCCTCGCCGAAGACAAGGGAAGGGTTGAAAAGGATGCAGAACGTCCATGTGAGGTGGATGCCGAACCCGAACGCCAGCGATCCGAGCTCCCCCTGCGTCCCCCGTTCATTGCCGTCCTCCACGGTAATGCTGATGCGCGGGAAGGAAACCGCCATAGATCCCCCTTTGTAGCCATCATCCCGGAAGAATGATGGGATATGAATCGATCCGCCATTTCCCCAAATGGCGTTTCATCCATCCTACCACGTAAAGTCCGATGGGGATGGAGGAATGATGGGCCAATCGCCGACGTGCACGGCAACGGGAGGATGATGTGGGGAGGGCGTGAGCCGTCCGATCGATATGACGGACGCAGCTGGCTAGTCGATGCGTGCCGTGATCGATCTATTCGGAAAACTGCCGATCCGGCAGCACGCGGAAGGCGCCGTCGGCGCTCGTCCTTAAAACCTCGCATGGAAAAACCGATTGAAAGGTGTATCCCAGTGAACCGATTGATGAGCAGGGGAAACAAAGCAGACTGCAGAAGGGCGAAATGAGAAATCAACCCGAGAGGTTGATGGTGAAAACGTGAAGCGTACTGACGATATGAAGACCGCTCGCCGCCTATATTGTACCTTTCACTCTGTGCTTCTTTTGCGAAGGCCTATGGAATTAGGGGCCTAGCCTGCGCAAAAGAATCGCTTCTACCATGACAAGAGAATCACGGAAGGAGGCAGGGCGCAGTCGTTTCTTCTTGTTGGGGACGACGGTTCTTGGAGGGTGCGCGAGGCGTAGAGGGACGCCAGCGCACGCCGGGGTTCCCGGAAGGGGGATCCGCAACGGGCTCCAAGCTACCCAACCAACAGGGTCTTGCCACTGCGCAGTGGGGAAGTTCACGATCGTCGACGCCTGGGAGGGGCAAGGCGATCGGATGAATGAATTCTGTTAAAGGAGGGATTGATGGACGGAAAAGAATTCACTGTTTCCGAAGTCATCGACCGCGCTGGTATTTCAGCTCACACTTGGCTTGTGTTCGTCCTTCTGGCGTTCGCAATGATCTTCGACGGCTATGACTTCATGGTCGTCAACTCGACCAACTCCTATGTTGGTCCTACGTTCTTCGCTGATGCAATCGCAAACGGCACTTACAGCAACGCTCTCACCGGTTCTCTGACCACGTGGGGCCTGCTGGGCATGGTGCTCGGCGGCGCTGTCGGCGGCATCATGTCCGACAAGTTCGGCCGCAAGAAGATGCTGACCATCGCCGTTATCTTCTACGGCGTGTTCACGCTGCCCCAGGCTTTCGCGCCCAACTATGAGTTCTTCTGCGCGTTCCGCCTGATCGCCGGCTTCGGCGTTGGCTCCTGCATCCCGGTTGTGACCACCGTGTTCTCCGAGAGCATGCCTTCCAAGCAGCGCGGCATCTTCGTGACCTTCGGCATGGCCTTCATGGTCGTCGGCTGGGTGCTCGCCGGCTTGATCGCCGCCCCGATCTGCTCCAACCCCGAGCCGATCATGGGCCTTGGCTTCCTGGCTCCCGAGATCACCCTGGTCAACGGCACCACCGCCGTTGAGAACTGGCGTCTGTGCTACCTGATCGGCGCTATTCCGATCATCTACGGCATCATCCTGTTCTTCGCGATGCACGAGACCCCGCACTGGTACGCCAACAACGGCATGAAGGACAAGGCGTGCGAGCGTCTGCATCAGATCGTCCAGTCGACGGCCCACGTCGACGCGACGTTCGATCCCAACCTGCTGATCGTTCCGCCGAAGCCCGCCAAGACCGGCCCGGCCGCCCTGTTCTCCAGCAAGTTCATCATTGGCACGTGCGCCGTGTGGTCCGCTTACTTCGTCGGCCAGTTCTGCGTGTACGGCATGAACGCCTGGATCCCCGCGTGGTTCCAGGGCAACGGCTTCAGCGCTGCTGACTCCGTGAACCTGCAGACCTGGAACAACGTTGGCGCCATCCTGTCCAACGTGACCGTCGGCTTCGTCTCTGACGCTATCGGCCGTAAGCGCGCTCTGTGGATCGGCTGGATTGCCTGCATCGTGACCATCATCCTGTGCTCGGTCTGCGTGCCGATGTTCCCCGGCGTTGCCGAGGTCAACGGCGCTGCGCTGGCTGGCGGTGCTGCTGGCAACTTCATTCCCTGCCTGATCCTCATGCTGCTGTTCGGCTTCGCCCTGAACTACACCATCACGGCTGTCCAGCCGCTGATGCCCGAGGCTTACCCCACCGCTCTGCGCAACACCGGTACCTCTTGGTGCCAGGCGTTCGCCCGCTTCGGCGGTTCCGGTTCCTCGATCGTTCTCGGCGCTGCTGCCGCTCTGCCGATGTTCCAGCACACTGTCAACGGCGCCATGGCCAACAACTGGTCGATGGTCGTGCTCGTGTTGATCATCCCGTTCGCTCTCGGCCTGATCTGCACGCTGCTGTTCGTCAAGAACACCGGCGGCAAGACGATGGACCAGCTCCAGGAAGCCTTCGACAACAATCCGTTGGACGAGACCGACGGCAATGGCCGCTTCTGGATCATGATCGTCGTGGTCGTCATCAACTTCATCGGCTGCATCGTGTGCCCGCTGGCCATCCCCGGCTTCTCCGCCACCGCGATGGCTCTGCCGATCATGCTCGTGGCCATGCTGCTCCCGTTCGCCTACTTCCTGATCTTCGGTATCCAGGGTCTGGGCAAGGAAAAGGCTGCTGGCGTCCAGTAAGGAATCGCCTGCATCATCGCCTAGCTGCCGCATAGCAGCGATAGCGAGATGAGCACGAGGGCCGGTCCGAAAGGCCCGGCCCTTTTGTGTTTCTATCGCCAAACGACGTAGGACGCCCAAGGAAATGAAAAAAGCCCGATCCCGGATGTCCATCCGGGATCGGGCCTTGCGAAAGCCGCTATGACGGCTTAGGAGCGCGGACTAGCGGCTACTTCTTCTCGTTCTCGGCGCGGATCGCGCGGAGCGCCTTCCTGGCGTCGGCGAGCTTCTGCTCCTCGTCGCCCTTCTCCTTGGCTTCCTTCTCGCGGCGCTTCTGGTAATGGCTGTTGGGGTTGTCGATGGGGCGCCCCGTGGGCTTGATCACCTCGACAAGGGGATGGCCCTCGGCGATCATCTCCTGGATCTGCTCGTAGGTGAAGCCCTTGTTCTCGAAGACGCGGTTCTTGAGGCGCTGCAGGCGCGTGCCGATCTCGCGATCCTCACCCTCGCTGAGCCCCTTCCACTCCTCCTTCAAGCCGATCGCAACGATGCAGGCGACGGCGATGCGCAGCTTCTCGAGCTCGGGGACGTGGATCTCGTAGCATGCGCCGTGGTTCTTGAAGCTGTCGACCACGCGCACGCGAACCGAGCGGCGGTTGTAACTGGTCAGGGTTTCCTCGACGAGGCTGAAAGGCGGCTCCTGGAAGCTGCCGTACAGGTCCCACACCATGCCCTCGATGTAGTAATGATGGCCGATGACGTAGGTGTGCAGCCTGTATTCGTAGCGTTCGTAGCGGATGGCGTAGACGAGCGCGCGGTTGTCGGGCCTGATCTCGCCGACCTGCCCGCCCATGCGCCCGTAGATCTGGACCTTATCCTTCTCGGACTTCCACCCCTTCTTGCAAGCGAAATGCAGGAACAGGTCCCCGTCCTCGTACCATGCGTCGAAATCCTCGTGGCGCGCAAGCGCGTCGACGGGGATGTACACCTTGTTGAATTTCACAGCTTTGATCCTCGATCCCTATGGAAGCAGACGAATATTTACCCTGCTAGATTATAGATCATCGGGGCTTCGACGGTTCCATCCGCAGGACCGATATATGGCGAGAACATGGGATCAACAGCTTGCCGTGCGATGGGAAAACGGCAGATTGCCATGGTTGACTAAACGGCGGAAAGCGGGGAGAATGGAGAAGGGTCGAGCCGCCTTGGAAGAACAGCGCGACAGGGACCCTTGGTATGATTCTCAAGAGAAGCAACCAACAAAATCGAGATTTGTCGGAACGACGTATTGTGGAGTAAAGGCGAGCTTTTGAACTGGGGATATGCATTCAATCGTCCTTGCGGAAAAGCAAAATCAACCTTTAAGGACGATACGGCGAACGGTAAAATTGTCCCTATGATTCGATGCGACAGACACCCGAGTCTTTACACTTTGAAGTAACGACGGCGCGCTTGCCTAGAGAGGCGATTTGGCAAGCGTGCCTACCGTTGCGCTCGGTCATCCGCGCGGTGCCGACGGCACCAGCGCATGACATAACGGTGCGGCTTAAGCAGGATGCGCGAGCGTCTTGCTTCTGAGATAGATGGAAGGAGGATAGGCACATGTGCTTCAGACCAGCTGATGCCGGTGGCGGCGCCCACGCGTGCCCGGAGTGCGGTAAAACCATCCAGATGATGGGAGGTATCGTGCTCAAGAATTGCCCGTTCTGCAAGTGCGACTTGACCAAGTACATGAACGGCGAGGCTCCGGCTCCTGGTGCCCCGAAGGCCCCCGGCGCTCCCGGCGCTCCTAAGGCCCCTGGCGCTCCCGGCGCACCCAAGCCTCCGGCGGCGAACTAGCCTTCGTGCGATCTGCGCGGCGCTGTGCCATAGGCGTCGCGAAGGGAAGGCGGAAAGGCTCCGCTTTCGAAAGGATCGTGTGAGGGCGCGCGAGAGATCGCGCAGAAGTTTCTACTGTAATGAGTGAAACGTGTAGAAAGAAGGAAAACATGGCATACGGCAAGCAATGGCGCGTCGAGATGGAAGACGGCACTGTCGTCACCCGCTCCAACACCTGGTCCCCTCCGGGATCCCATCCTGTTGGATACGGCGTCAAGGTCGTCACCAAAGACGGCAAGCTGATTCGCATCGAGGGCGATGACGACAACCCGATCACCACGGGCCGCGTCAACGCCATGAACCTCGCCCTGCGCGAGTACACCTATGCTCCCGAGCGCGTCATCTACCCGATGAAGCGTGCCTACGAGGACCGCGGCAAGATGGCCTGGGAGCGCACCACGTGGGATGAGGCTCTGGACACCATCTGCGAGAAGATCCGCTACTTCCAGAACACCTACGGTCCCGAGTCCATCGTCTGCTTCGGTGGCACCGGTCGTGAGGCCTGCATCTACTACTATGCTCTGACCTTCTCCGTGCTGCAGTCCCCGAACTGCTGCTACACCCAGTCCGGTTGGTCCTGCTACGGCCCGCGTTGCTCCATCGCTGACTACGTGCTGGGCGCTGGCTACCCCGAGCTGGACTACGCCGGCCATCTGCCCGGTTCTTACCATGACCCCGCGTACACCCTCTCCAAGTGGGTTGTCGTTTGGGGCAAGGAGCCGCTGCCCTCCAACGGCGACGGTTTCTTCGGCCACTGCCTCGTCGACATGATGAAGCTTGGCTCCCACATCATCTCCATCGATCCTCGCATCACCTGGGTTGGCGCCCACGACGGTAACATCAACCTGCAGGTTCGTCCCCAGACCGACACCGCGATGGCTCTGGGCATCATGAACCTGATGTTCGAGAACGATGAGTACGACAAGGAGTTCGCCGAGAAGTGGATCTACGGTCTCGACGAGCTGAAGGCCCGCGCTGCCGAGTACCCGGTCGAGAAGGTCGCCGAGATCACGACTGTCGACGCCGAGGACATCAAGCGCGTTGCCCACATCATCGGCACCGAGCGCCCGATCGGTTGGGCTTGGGGTCTGGCCTTCGACCAGAACAAGAACGGCGTGCAGCTGTCCCAGGCGTTCATCCTGCTGGCTGCCCTGTCTGGCGCTGTCGACCGTCCCGGCGGCATCACGCTTGGCCCGCCGTCTGCTCTGCTGGGCAAGTGGCGTATGGAGCAGCGCGGCGCTATGGACGACGAGGTTTGGCAGAAGCGCATCGGCGCTGCCGCTTGGCCTGGCCTGTCCACCGGCATGGCTACCACGCAGCCTGACGAGACCCTGAACACCATGGAGTCCGACGAGCCCTACGCTCTGAAGATGGGCTGGTTCAACAGCTCGAACTTCCTGGCCCCGACCTGCTCCGCTCAGCCGAAGCGTTGGCACAAGGCCCTGAAGAAGCTCGAGTTCGTGGTTATCCAGGACCTGACCCTCACCCCGACGGCTATGGCGGTTGGCGACTACTTCCTGCCGATGGCCACCTGGGCTGAGCATGACGGCATCGTCCTGACCCACTATGGCCGCAACACCGTGTTCATGGGCCCCATGAACAAGGCTCTGCAGGTTGGCGAGTGCAAGTCCGACATCGAGATCTGCCTCATGTTCGGCCAGCGCCTGAACCCGACCTGGTGGCCGTGGTACAAGCCCGCCGGCGACACCTTGGATGTCAGCACGCTGGCTCACTCCGAGTCCCCCGCGGCTGTCACCTCCGCTCAGGGTCGTGGCAAGCTTGACCTCGATGCTCTGCAGGCTGGCGTTGAGCAGTTCTTCTCCGGCCAGCTGTCCGAGCTGGGCTACGACTGGAAGACCTTCCAGGAGCTCGGCATCTACCAGCCTGGTGCCCATGGCTTCGAGTACGAGAAGTACGAGAAGGGCCTGCTCCGCTTCGACGGCGAGCCCGGCTTCAACACCATCACCGGCCAGATCGAGGCCTACTCGATCCTGTACGAGTCTTGGGGCGAGGATCCTCTGCCTTACTACGAGGAGCCGAACTACAGCCCGATCAGCAAGCCCGACTTTGCTGGTCAGTATCCGCTGATCTCCACCTCTGGTTCTCGTCGCTACAGCTCCTTCCACTCCGAGCATCGTCATGTTCCCTCGCTGCGCCAGATCGATCCGTGGCCGTGGGTCCAGATCAACCCGGAGACCGCCAAGGAGTATGGCGTGACCGACGGCGATTGGTGCGAGGTTTACAACATGTTCGGTGAGGCCCGCTTCAAGGCTGAGGTCACTCCGATCATCAAGCCCGGTATCCTGAACTGCGCTCACGGCTGGTGGTTCCCCGAGCAGGACGGCGAAGAGCCCAACCTGTTCGGCGTTTGGAAGTCCAACTTCAACAGCCTGGTGCCGCACTTCAACGTTGGCAAGCTTGGCTTCGGTGCTCCGTACAAGGGCGTTATGTGCAACCTGCGCCGCGTCCGTAGCCTCGATGCTGACTAACTGGAAAGGTAGTGGTGACACAAATGGCAGATCAGAAGTACGCCTTGCTGGTTGACTACACCTACTTCTCTGGCAACCATGCTGCCGAGATCGCTTGCAAGGAGGAGCTGGGTCTCCCCTTGGATCAGTTCGGCATCAAGGAAGTCCAGGTTGGTCCCTTCAAGAAGGGCGAAGGCAATGACGGCGACGCTTGGGAGTGGTTCTACATTCCTTGCCCGACGTCCATCTTCTCCGAGCACTGGGGAACGAACGGCGACAAGGCCGGTCAGCGCCCCCTGGCTGTCCAGGTTGAGGAGTCTGCGTCCATGTACTATGGCACTCTGGAGGAAATGATCGCCAAGATGGGTGAGTTCGATCGCCCGATGGTGCTCTTCCAGCTGTAAAGTAGTGCTATGATATTCCCGGTCGTCGGTCGATAAGATTCGGCGACCGGGATGTCAACCAAGGAAGATTAACAAGGAGGGCACAATATGACCCGCGATGAATTCTTCGAGCTCGACGCTGCTGCAGCTGCTGCTGAGCTGAACTCGGGCATCGAGGCCGGCAAGAGCAAGGATGAGGTCCTGGCCGATCATGGCATCACCCAGGCTGACCTCATGAAGGCTCAGATCTTCTTCGTGAAGGGCAAGTTCATTGCTCGCGCTTGGGGTGGCTACACCTCCACGAAGCGCACGGGCAATGAGGCTGGCGACTCCGAGACCGGTGTCGGCGGAAGCGATCCTTCCAAGGGTTACATGGGCGTGTAAGCTCTAGCTTCGGTCATTTTCCGGAGGCTCGTCCCCGCAAGGGGGCGGGCCTTTTCTATTGCCTAGCGTCGAGCGCGTGAATCGCGGATAATCGCAGGTTAAACGCACAATGCGATGCTAAATGGGGTAAGATGGTAACAGATATGGGGGAGTGTTGACATCGGTTGGGGCACTCCGTATCCTCTGTTGAGGCAACCGATGGAATTACGGGGAAGGAAGATTGCGATATGGCCACAGAGCAAGAGATCATGGCCGAGATCGAAGAGCTCGGACGACTGACCGAAGAGCAGGAGAACATCCTGTACAACATCGCGCTGAAGCAGGATGAGCTGGGTCGCCAGACCACCAACCTGCTTTTGGAGAAGGTCATCGACAGCCCGATCTACCAGCCCATGCTCGACCGCGAGTACATCACCTACGAGCTGTTCAACCACGGCACGAAGCATGAGATCGCCAGCATCTACGTGACGCTGAAGGGGATCCGCTACTGCATCATGTTCGCAGACGAGCTTTCGCGCCGCCGCAAGCTCAACCCCGCCGGAGCGCCTTGGAGCATCTAGGCCGTTATCCGCTGACGGGGCGCCTATGCGCCCCGTTCCTATATTGAGCGACGGCCCGAGCGCCGTTCATGCCAGCCGCAAGCGGGAATGAAGAAACAGCAAAGCCATGTCCTTCACGAATCAGGTCGATTTGAGCGTACTGCTTCAAAATACCGCCAAACCCGCAATGGACTATGTCGACAGATCCTCGACGAAATCCATCGACATCAGCATGCTCGATGCGTGCTTCGGAGGTTTCACGCCGATGGCCCTTGGTGACGGATTCGCATCGTCGGAACAATACGAGGCAGCCGAGAAGCGCCGTCGCGAACGCGCGGAGCTCGTCATGAAGGCGCGCGCCGTCGAGGCGATGCGCGCTTCGGACGAGCGCGAATGGAAGGACGCCGACGGCACCGTCTGGCGATATGTGGTGCTGGACGGGGCCGATGTCCGCGTTACGGGGTGCGAGAGCCCCGCAGCTCAGCTGGCCATCCCCGGTTCGATAGAGGGCAAGCCCGTTATCGCTTTGGGCGATGATGCGTGCGCGTTCCTCGATAACGTCGAATCCGTCGACATCCCGGATTCGGTGATTACGGTCGGCTACAGCGCCTTCCGCGAATGCCGCGCTTTGAAGCGCGTGCGATTCTCGAAAAACCTCGCCACATACGATTCGAATTGGTTCCGCGGCAGCCTGAACCTGGAGGATGTCGTGCTGCCCGGCAGGTTGGAGAAGCTGGAGGCGAACATCTTCGACTCGCCGCGTTTGAAGCGGCTGACCATCGGGGCGGGGACGTGCGAAGTCGCTCCGGGCGCCTTCCAGAAAAGCAAGCTGGAATCGGTTGCGGTCGACGCCGGGAACCCGCTATTCAAGACGGATGGCAAGGCGTTGTACAGCTTCGATGAATCGGTTCTGGTGGCGCTGATGGTCCCCGTGGAGGAATACCGCGTGCTCGACGGATGCCGCGCCGTCGCGAAAAAGGCGTTCTGCAATTTCAGCTGCTTGGAATGTGTGGGGTTTCCGGAAGGTTTGGAGGCGCTGGGCGAATTCGCGCTGTCGAACACGGCGATAGCGTCGTTCAAGGCGCCACGGTCTTTGGTCTCGATTGGCGAGAAGGCGTTCTTCAACTGCGCGAAGCTCGAAAACGTCGAATTGAACGAGGGTCTGCGGGAAGTGCGGGACAACGCGTTCACGGCGACCTCTATCGAGCGGCTCCACCTCCCTTCCACTGTCGAGGTGCTGGGCAACCCGCTTGCCGCTAGGACATCGTTGACCTACGCGGGCGAGGACGCGACGTTCTCCATCGAGAAGGGGTCCGAGCATCTCATCCTGGACCATTTCGGATGCCTCTACCGGAAAACGCCGGATGGGCTCGTGCTGGACAGGATGATGAACCCCGAGGCGTGCAGCTACGATGTGCTGGAGGGGACGATCTCCATCGGCGACGATGCGTTCGGCGGGCATGCGAACCTCGAGCGCGTGGGCCTGCCGGAGGGGCTCGAGCGTGTGGGGAAGCGCGCGTTCAAGGGCTGCCGGAGCTTGAGGTCCGTCGAGATCCCCCCATCGCTGCTCTCGATCGACGACGAGGCGTTCCTGGATACCGCGCTGGAATCCATAGCGTTGCCCGCTGCCCTCCAGAGGATAGGCGAGAACGCGTTGGTGACGTACGGCGCGCATCATGGCGAGAATCCGACGCTTCGGCGGTGCGAGGTCGCAACGGGGAACGAGCAGTATTACACGGATGGGAATCTGCTGCTGGAACGCAAGCCGAACGGCTGCAGCCGCGTCGTGCTGTGCGTGAGCGGCGGCGAGGATGTGCGGATTCCCGCCGATGTCGACGAGCTCGCGCCCTATGCCTTGAACGGCATATCCGGTTTGAGGGAGCTGCAGGTGTCGGATCGCATCACCTCGGTCGGCATGCGCGGGCTGGCAGTGGACGGGCTGGTCGAGTGCATCCGGATCGATTTGGTCGAGCCGATCGAAGGCCATGCGTCGTTCGAGCTGCATTTCCCCACGACCGATCGCAGCGGGCAGCAGCAGATGCTGGCGTTGAGCGTGCCCGATCATGTGAATCCGCGGCTGCTATTCGAGCATTACGATGCGGCGATCATCAACGCGAGCAGCTTCGACGCCCAAAGCACGCAGCGGATGGCGCTGTACGATCAGGCAACGCGATTGGTGGAGCGGTTGAAGGACCCCGTGTTCCTGACGCAGGTGAATCGGAACATGTGCGACCGAGCGCTGAAGACAAACATCGCCGACATATGCGTGGAGGCGGCGAAGCGCGACGACCGGCGCCTCATCGACGATCTGCTCGACATGGGGTATGTGGACGATGGCAACATCAACGAGGTGATCGACCGGGTGGGGGCGGTGCAGGATGCTTCGATGACAGGCTATCTTCTGGAAGCGAAGCGCGAGCGCTTCGGCGCGGAGGCTCTCGACTTCGACCTGTAGGCTCATACGGATGCGCGACGTTACGTGGAAGGAATGCCGGGCGCATCGGGGCCACCAGAGATGTTAGGCGGACGGCGATCGGGGCTATGCTATAACGGCTATAGCCGATGAGGCGATAGGGGACCGATCCGAGCAAAACGTGAGGGGGTTGGCATGGCGGGCGCGCCCGAGACCATGGATGCGAAGATGCGGCGGCGTCTGCAGGAAGACGCCCTGGGCAAGGACATCATCGACGAATGCCGCACCCAGCTGATGATGAAGTTCCGCTTCCTGGACCTCGCGCTATGGCGCATGGACCTAGAGCCGATGCGCGTGGGGGCGCAGTATCCTCTGGCGACCGACGCGAAGCGGGTGCTGTTCGACCCGCCGCGCGAGATCGCCCGCTTCAGCGAATCGTTCGAGGAGACGGTGCGCGATTACCTGCACTTGGTGATGCACTGCATCTTCCGCCATCCCTTCGACAAGAACCACAATAACGCCGAGGCATGGAGCCTCGCTTGCGACATCATCGTGGAAAGCGCCGTCATGGACATGTGCGGCGGCCGCTTCGAAAGCGAGGATGACGTCGCCCGGCGCGAGGCGATCGACCGGATCCGGATGCTCGTGGGCAAGCTGCTTCCCAACAAGGTCTATACGCTGGTGAAGGGGCTTATCCAGACCCCCGATGGCCAGCAGTACCGCGGCATGGGTCGCAGCACGCTCAACGAGTGGCACTACCTGTTCGAACGCGACGACCACGGCGCATGGCCCGCGAACGCATCGAGCAAGCCCCCAGAGCAGCGCGAGAACGAGTTCGAGGAAGTCACCGAGGATGACGACGATCCCGAGCTGCAATCCGACGACATCCGCATGGAGACGCAGGGCGAAAGCGAGCCTCCCGAGGAGGAGCAGCGGCAGGGCGAGAGCCAGGCACAGGAGGTCGAGACGGGGCCGGATGACGCGCCCGATGCCGATGACGACTCCGACGAGGGCGCCGAGAGCGAAAACGCCGAAGCCGAGGCGGATAACGAGGATGACGGTGAGGCCGAGCGTCGGGAGAAGGAGTGGGAGGACATCTCGAAGCAGATCGAGATGAACCTCGAGACCTTCTCGAAGGAGTGGGGCGAGGAAGCTGGCAGCCTGATGGCGAACCTGCAGATCGCGAACCGCAAAGTGCACAGCTACACCGAGTTCCTCCGGAAGTTCATGATCGTCTCGGAAGAGATGCAGGTGAACATGGACGAGTTCGACTACATCTACTACACCTACGGCATGGACCTGTACGGCAACATGCCGCTGATCGAGCCGCTCGAGTACAAGGAGACCGACCGAGTGCGCGATTTTGCCATCGTCATCGACACGTCGGAATCCGTCAGCGGCGATCTGGTGCGCCGCTTCATCGCGCATACCTTCGACATCCTGAAAAGCTCGCAGGACTATGCGACCACGGTGAACATCCATGTGATCCAATGCGACGCGAAGGTGCAAAGCGACCTGAAGATCACCGATCTAGGCGACGTCGATAAGCTGATGGAGGGCTTCGTGGTCCGCGGATTCGGCGGAACCGACTTCCGCCCGGCGTTCGACTACGTGGACATGCTGCGCAAACGCGGCGAGTTCGCCGATCTGAAGGGGCTCATCTATTTCACGGACGGCCTAGGGCAGTTCCCCGAGAAGACGCCCGACTACGATGCGGCGTTCGTGTTCATGGACGAGGAAGGGCGCGAGCTGCCGCCGGTGCCGCCGTGGG
Organism: uncultured Coriobacteriaceae bacterium; assembly: GCA_900550385.1. Lineage (GTDB taxonomy): Bacteria > Actinomycetota > Coriobacteriia > Coriobacteriales > Eggerthellaceae > Aphodovivens. Next base: position 15,571 of record URRZ01000022.1, read on the forward strand.
CGATGAAGGTGGTCGTCGACGAGGCGGGATTGAGCCAACTCGACAGCAGGAGCACCTAGCGGGGCACGCTGATAGGCGGCCAGGGCGGCGGGTTGAAGGCGGGCTTGCCAGAGGCGGCCAAAAGGACGGAAGTTGCAAGTTCGCGGACGTTTCGGCAGAAAATGGGGCCGAAAAGCTGCCAAAACGTCCGCGAACTCGTTGAAGACAGGGAAAGGAAACGGCGCAGATGAACATCCAAGCAGCCAAACAGCAGATCAAAGACGCCGTCGAGGCGTATCTGAAGAAGGATGACGCCGGCATGCCGGTGATCGCCCCGGTGCATCAGCGCCCGATGTTCCTTCTGGGCGCGCCGGGCATCGGCAAGACCGCCATCATGGAGCAGGTGGCCGGCGAGCTGGGCATCGGCATCGTGTCGTACTCGATGACGCACCACACGCGCCAGAGCGCGCTCGGCCTGCCGCGCATCGAGCACCACGACTTCGAGGGTTTCGAGTACGAGGCGTCCGAGTACACGATGTCCGAGATCGTGGCGGCGGTGTACGACTACATGACGCGCACGGGGCTGCGCCAAGGCATCCTGTTCCTCGATGAGATCAACTGCGTGTCCGAGACACTGTATCCCTCGATGTTGCAGTTCCTTCAGTTCAAGAAGTTCGGCAAGCACAAGGTACCCGAGGGCTGGGTCGTGGTGTGCGCGGGCAATCCGCCCGAGTACAACCGATCGGTGCACGAGTTCGACATCGTGACGCTCGACCGCATGCGCGAGATCGACGTGGAACCCGACTACGCGGCGTGGAAGGGCTATGCGCAGGAGCGCGGTCTGCATCCGGCGGTCACCACGTTCCTCGATGCGAAGAAGGACTGCTTCTACAAGGTGGAGAGCAAGCCCGGCGGCGGCAAGTCGTTCGTGACGGCGCGCGGTTGGGAGGACCTGGCGACGATCATCTCGTTGTACGAGGAGATGGGCAAGCCGGTCGACCGCGAGCTGTTCAGCCAGTTCCTGCGCGATGACGGCATCGTCGACGCGTTCACCGTGTACTACGCGCTGTTCCAGAAGTACCGCTCGGATTACCAGGTGGATTCGATCCTGGCGGGCGAGGCGGACGATGCCATCAAGGCGCGTGCGAAGGAGGCCGAGTTCGACGAGCGCGTGGCGCTGATCAGCCTGCTGCTCGACTCGCTGGCGCGCGAGTGCAACGATGTGCTGGAGCAGGAGGGCGTGGTGATGGAGCTGCGCGATCTGCTGCGCGACGCCAAGGGCGAGTTCCTGAACGGCGATGCGACGGTGGACGAGGCGCTGGTGGTGCGCATCGAGCGGCGCGAGGCGGCGCTCGGCCGTCGCGTGGCGGCGGGCACGGCCGCCCATGCGTTCGTGCGGCGCGAGAAGATCGTCATCGCGCTTCTGCGGGACTTCGCGGCGCGTTGCATCATCCAGAAGACGACGGTAGGCGAGCCGGCGTTCCGCACGATCGAGGCAGCGTACAAGGAGGAGGTCGCCAAGATCAAGCCGGCGGCCGCCCATGCCAGCGCACGCATCGACGCGACGTTCGACTTCATCGACGAATGCTTCGGCTCGCGCGAGATGCTGGTGTTCATGGCCGAACTGGCCACGCGCAAGGCGACGACGCAGTTCGTGGCGCACTACGGCAACGAGAAGTACTACCAGCACAACGAGGAGCTGCAGGTGGACGCCGCGCGCATGGGCTTGGCAGAGCGCGCGAGCCTGCTGGCGGACCTTAACGACAACATCAAGCAGGAGGAGGAGCGCGCTTCGCTGTCCCCGGCGGCGACGGGGATGCGTTCGCTGCGCGAGCCGTCGTCGGCAAGCGCGGCGCCCGACGATTCGGCGCTGACCGAGTACTACAGCGGCAAGCAGTTCGAATACGGGTTCACCAGCGTGTGCAAGATGCTGCTGCCCGCGTCCGAACTGAAGGGCAAGAAGGTGCTCAACATCGGCTGCCGTCGCGGCCGCGGCGTCTACAAGATGAGCGCGATGGCGGGCAACGACGGCTCCGCGATGGGCGTGGACTGGAGCCCCGCCTACGTGGCGGAGGCGAAGGACGGCATGGAGCGCGCCTGGCACGATAGCGGACTTGCGCGCAACAACATGGAGTTCCGCGTCGCCTACCCCGAGAACCTCATCGCCGCCGGCATCGGATCCGGCACGATGGACGTGGTGTACTGCAACAACGTGGTGACGCTGCTCTACGACCAGGCCACCGCCATCCGCGAGTTCGGCCGCGTGCTGAAGCCGGGCGGGCTTCTGATCCTCGAGACGATCTTCTCCGACCGTCCGCGTCGCGAGGACGTGGTTGAGCAGGCACGCGCCATCGGCAACAGCATCCAGGCCGCGCGCACCCAGGAGGAGAACTACGCCTGGATCGAAGCCGCCGGTTTCGCCGCTCCGTCGATCGAGGAGGAGTACGAGGTCGAGCCCGACCGCGGCTACAAGGCGGGCAGCAAGGTCGCCAAGATCGAAGGCGACGACGACGTGAAGTACAAGGCCGTCTCCCTCTACATCCGCAAGAAATGAGAAAAGGGACGGAGGACTTTTCTCATCCCATGCGAAATGGGGTCAGGGGTTTTCGTTTTTTGCAAACGAGAAAAGGATGGGGCTCTCATCTGGCGTGAAAAAGGGCAGTCGCCGCGATGGGAAATAGGAGGCAGTCGCCTTTTCGCGCTTTCGCAAAGGCAAGGGAAGGGGCGCCCGCCTTTTCCCATTGGGTAAGGCGGTCTTCGAGCCGCCTTCCTCGCTGTCTTCCATATGCGATGGACCATGCATGTCGCTTGATTCTTGCCAGCCGCGTGCGAAAAAGTGCCGATATGAACGGTCTTGTTTGGCATGGAAGAGTGCGGTGAATCCCTGAACAGGCATTATTCTCCTTGCCGACCATGCTAGACGTCATGGCGAACGAGGGAGCCGTGCACGGCGCTCCATATTCGCAAGATGAAGGCGAGAAAGTTCCGGCATGCACGATCTTGCAGGGCGCGAGCGTGGAATATAATCTCCGAGGGCGGCGGAAGGCGTTCTCGCCGCTTCGAATTACGCGTGCGAACACGACGGGAAGTGCGGATCATGGCGGAAGTGCCTGTTGAGAGGAAGTTCATCGGGTCGGTGCGGCTGGCGACGCTGCATCTGTGGCGCGTGGCCAAGTCGACCGACTTGGAGCAGTGCTTCAAGGAAGCGCGCGACTTGCGCATGATCGACGAGGGCAACGAGGCGTTCATCCGCCGCTGCTTCGCCTTGAGCAAGCAGCTGGAAGCGGGGGAGACGCCCGACGAGCCCATCACCGAAGAGCTGGTTCACGAGCTTCAGATGTGCGTGCTGCGCCTGAACTCCGCCGATCCCGCTTAACATGGCATGACGGGCGCGGCAGGCGCGGTGGGAGAAGGCGAAGGACCTTCTGCAGCGTGCGGCCTAACCCGGCGTGGCAGACGCGTCAGGTGTGATGTGAGAAAGCGACCGTCCCTTTTTCATTTGGTATTTCGCCAGATGGATCTTCCGGCGTGATGAGAAATAGGGACGGAGGGTTTTTCTCATTTCGTCGTGCGGCTCTTCCACCACCAGATCACGTAGACGATCACGCCGACTGCCAGGATGGGCAAACCCGAGAAGAACATGGCCTCGAACCCGAACCCCGCCGACACGGCGCCGCCGATGACGGGGCCGATGGCGTAGCCGACGTCGGTGCCCAGCAGGTAGGTGGACATCGCCACGCCCGAGCGCTCCGACGGCTCGAGTTGGCCGCATTTCGCCTGGATGGACGGCGTGACCGTGCCGCTGCCGAGCGCCTTGCACGCCGCCGCGATCAGGAACAGCCACAGCTGCTGCGACAGCGCGATCAGCGCGACCGCCAGTACCTCGAAGACGACCGAGGGGAAGAACACGGCCGAAAGCCCGTGCTTGTCCGCCAGTTTCCCGGCGAAGGGGCGGGTGAAGAACAGCGTGAGCGAGTTGACCACGAAGAACAGCGAGATGCCCGCCACGCCGCGCGCCTCTCCCACCATGACGATGTAGGTGGAGATGATGCCCCAGATGGTCAGGTAGCAGCACGCGGCGAACGCGAGCGGCAGGCACTTGATGCTGACGAACGCGTTGACGGCGTCGTAGAGGCGACCCTTCCCGCTGGGCCCGGTGCGGCGGGCGCCGCCCTCCGCACCAGCCGACTCGTGCGTCGATGCCGGTTCGTCGGGAGGCAGCATCAATCCCAGCACCAAGGTGCACGCGGCGATGCCCGCTCCGATGAGGAACATCGGCAGGAAGCCGAACGCGCTGCTCACGGCGACTCCGAGCGCCGGCCCGAGCGCGTTCGCGAACACGTACGACGTGCCGAACCATCCCATGCCCTCACTGCGGCGCTCCTCCGGCAGGCTGTCGATCGCCATCGCCGATATTGCCGTGCCGAACAGCGCGTAAAAGAAGCCGTGGACGACGCGCAACGCGATGAGCAGGGCGTAGTCGGTGGCGAACGCATAGCCGATCTGCGCCAAGCATCCAACGACCACGGCAGCGAGCACGATGCGCTTGCGACCCATGCGGTCCGAGAGCGCTCCGCTTGCGGGTCGCGCGAACAGCGCCGCGAACGTGAACGCGCCTGCCACCACGCCGGCCATCACCAGCGTGTAGCCCAGCCCGGTGGCGTATTGGGCGATGACGGGCGTGATCATGTTGTAGGTGAACAGATCGAGCGTCTGGATGATCGCGAGCAGGACGAAACCCCGCGTCCAAAGTCGCGGTTTGGCGGTTGCCGAAGATTCCTCTCTACGTTGGGCTTCCATATTCCCTCGATCGCGGAAAAGGCAGCGCTGGATGACGCTGCCTCCCATTTTAGCTTACGGCCATCGCGCAAAGCTGTTCGTCAAGATGCGAAAGGCGACTGCCCCGGCTGCTCTCGACCGTCCCTTTGGAACCCTGCGACCCGGGAATGAGAAAAAACCTCCGTCCCCTTTTCTCATTAAAGCGTGAAAAAGTGACTGTCCCTTTTTCACGCTAGTCGCCGAAGACGTGGCGTTGGCCGATGTAATCCTTTGGTTTGCTGATGCCGAACTCGGCGGCAGCTTGGGCGCGGCGGGCGCCGGCGGAGTTGGACTTGGCGGCAAACGTCTCGCAGAAGCCCTTCAGGCCGATGAGCAGCTCCTCAAGCGTGCCCTGGTAGACGTCCTCCATGAACGTCTTGAACGCGGCGTACACCTGATCCTTGTCGGAGATGCGCAGCTTGCGCGCGGTGACGGCCAGGTAGCCGTGCAGGGCGGCGTTGAGGCGCTGCGAGCCGGGGTCGTCGGCGTACAGGCGCTCGATGGGCGCCCAGTAGAGGTTGTACAGGCGCGTCTGCTCGTCGTAGCCGGCGTTGACCAGCAGCAGGTTGCGGATGAGGTCGGCCGTGGTGAGCGGCATGCCCTTGGAGTTGAGGCTCTCGAAGATCAACTGCGGGCGGTCGTCGCCGTCAAGCGATGCCGCGATGATCAGCAGCCGCTGGATGCCGTTCCAGATGACCTGCGCGTCGTCGGCGGTGAATCCGTCGCCCATCTTGTCGCGGAACAGCCGGTAGTTGTTCGCGACGTTCTGGGACAGCTCCTCCTCGTCTTGGGGTAGCTCGGTGCCCTCCACCACGGCGCGCATCGTCTTGCGGTCGACGCGCGAGAGCACGAGCTTCGGCGCGCCGTCGGCTGCATCGACGTGCAGGTAGCGGCTCGTCAGCGCATCGGCGTCGGCGCCCTCGAGCGCCGCGCCGGTGTCGCGCATCCAGTCGCGCAGGGCGGTGATCAGCAGCGTCAGCGTCGCGGCGCGCTGCTGCCCGTCGATGATGTCCAGGCGGCGTGCCGCATCGTCGGTGCCGGGCTCGGTCGCGTAGAGCACCGTGCCGATGAAATGCGCGCTGCCCGCGCGCCCCGCGCGCTCGATGTCGGCCCAGAGCGTGTCGCATTGCGTGCGGTCCCAGGCGTAGACGCGCTGGTAGACCGGGATGATCAGCTGGGTCGACGGTGCGCCCAGGAAATCGAGGAACATTTCTTGTTTCGTCAGCATTCCCATCACCTCAGAGCGTTGCGTCGGTGGAATCCATCTTCGCGCGGAGCGAATCTGCGTAGGCCTGGTTCGCGCTTTCCTTCTTCTTGTAGTGCGACACCAGCGTGGGCGCGCCGTTCTCGGCCCACTTGAAGGCCGACTTGTACTTCTTCACCGCGTGGTAGCGGTAGTTCTCCGCCCAGATCATGCAGAAGTTGCGCAGCTCGTGCAGCAGGCTCTCGGTCGTGCCGGTGAACTCGTCTTCCACATACTGTTTGAAAACGCTGTAGACCTCGTCGCGGCCGCGGGCGCGTACCTTGCGGAAGCGCACCGACAGCCAGCCCTGGATGGCGTTGTCGAGCCGCAGCGAGCCGGGGTCGGGCTGGAACATGCCCTCGATGGGATCCCAGTACTCGTCGTATAGACGCGTCTGTTCCTCGTGGGTTTGGGCGAGGAGCAGGTAGTTGCGCACCAGGTCGGCGGTGGTGAGCGGCTTGCCCTTGGAGTTGAGGCTTTCGAAGATCAGCTGTGCGTTGTCATCGCCGCCTACCTCCGCGCTGATGACGAACAGCTTCTCGATGCCGCGCCACAGCGCTTGGGGATCGAAGCCGTCCTCGTCCATGAGCGATTCGAAGAACGCTAGGTTGTGTCGGATGTTCTCGGAGGCGTTCTCGGGCAGCGGCGCGCCGTCGAGCACCGCCTGCAGCGTGGGGCCGTCGTTGCGCGACAGCGCCAGCTTGCAGGATGCGCCCGGCTCCTCGCCGGCGCGCAGGTAGCGCGCGTCGAGGGCGGCGGCGTCGACGTCGCCGAGCGCGTCGGGGTGCGCGGCAAGGTGGCGGCGCAGCGCTTCGAGCAGCAGCGTCATCGTGGTCAGGCGCTGCTGGCCGTCGATGACCGCCAGGCGCTGGCGTCCGGCGGGGTCGGGATCCTCGTGCGAGTACAGCAGCGTGCCGATGAAGTGCGACGCGTCGGCTTTCGCGGCGCGGTGCAGGTCGAGCCACAGCTCGCGGCACTGGCGCTCCTGCCACGAGTAGAGGCGTTGGTAGGCGGGGATGACGAAGCGCGTGGCGGGCATCCCCAGCAAATCGAGGAACACGGTCTTCTCGGTCTGCATGCGATCACCTCCGAAAAGGGACGGCTTTGCTTTCGGGATCAGTATAGGAAGCGATCTGCGGGAATGTTGGACGTTATCGTACAATGTGTATGATAACGAGCGGTACGTTTCGCTACAGTGTGTTCGGAAAGATGCGACGGTTGCGGCAGGGGTCGGAACGGGACGGGGCGGGACAGGTCCGGAGCGGGCGGACGGTGCCGAAGCGGAACGCGGAGCCGGCTCCCGTTCTGCCGGTTCCGCCGGGAAGTGAGGCTGGTATGGAAGACGCGCGGTTCGAGAGAAGCGGCGAGGCGATCAGGCAGGCGCTGCTGCGCCTTCTGGTGGGGAGGCGCTTGGAGGACGTGTCGATGTCGGAGCTTGCGCGCGAGGCGGGCGTGAGCCGCTCGACGCTGTACGCGCATTACGGCAACGTGCAGGACGCCTACGCGGCGCTGGTCGTCGAGTTCCTCGGCGGCCTCCGCTCCCTCGAATCGCATCTGCGCTGCAATGAATGCGCGCGTCCCGGCAACCGTCCGTTCTGCGTCGCGCTGCGCAACGCCGGGCCGTACGCGCCCGTCGTGCGCGACGAGCGGTTCCTGCCGCTCCTGTTCGCGCTCGTGGAGCAGGGCGCCTTCCCCGGCGGCGCGTCGAACATGTTCGCCGATCTGGGTATGAGCCGCATGCAGGCCGACGCGCTCTACCGCTTCCAGATGAGCGGCTGCTACGCCGTTGCGCTCGCGGACGTGTCGACGGGGGAGTGGGATGTCATCCAGCGAACCCTCGACGCCTTCATCCGCGGCGGCATCAACGCTGTGAGGGTTCCGCTTTAGCGTTCCGTTGGCCTATCGGCCAACGGAACCTGCCGACGCTGCGAAGGGCCCTGATGCCCGGCCTTCGCACGATCCCGCAGGCTTGCGTACCGAAGTACGCGGCGCCTGCGCGATCCTGCGAATTCCGGGCATCAGGGCCCTTCTCGCTGACGTTACGAACGCAAGGATGTCTTCCTCTGTCGTGGGGGGGGGGCCGCCCAAAAGGCACCCGGGGGTGGAAAAGGGGCGTTATTAGGGGCGGGTTGAGGGCGCAGGGGGGGAGCCCGCGGGGGTCG
>URRZ01000023.1 GCA_900550385.1 uncultured Coriobacteriaceae bacterium
GTTCCAGATCGTTGTTTTCGCCCGCTGAGCTGGGCCTATGCCGGAATCTCTCCCACAGAAACCACCGAAGAGCCAATCTTTTTCAAGTCAATATCGTCAAGGCTCCAACGGCGGGTTTCCAAGAAGATGTCGCGGACTTCGCCGGGCAGATGGAAGAACGCCCGCTGCAAGGAACTATCATCCCCATCGCTTGTGAGTCGAGAACTGAAATAATTCTTAACGGGAATACGGAACACGGCCCCGCGGTCAGCAAGCATTCGGAACACTTGGGCATCCTCTTCATACCATAACCATCTACCTTCGCCATGTGAGTAGCAAAGCTCGTTGTTGATTCCGGAATTCAGCGGAATGCAAGGAATGTACAAAACCATGCCGCATCGACCGTCGATACGATCGAGAACGTTTTTGAAACAAGAAGCCCAGCCACCCTCAGGAGCCTTCCTGCGCAAGATCGCGCCACGCGTGGAGCTTTCCTTAACAGGGCGTACAAGCTTCATTGCTTCAATTAAATCGCAGCCTAGAATCGCACGATTTCGATCGTCCTTCTTGAACATAGGATCGAAGTCGAAATTCACGTAATACAAAGCCATGCAAAGCAACAGTTTCCGATCGTCGTCGAGCATATCGAACGCGGCGATACCATAGGATGCCCAATTTGTCTTCCGGAAGTTGATCCTTCCCCACGGCATGGAGGGATCGAGCTTAAAGACGCTAGACGATTGTTCGCCGACAGCCTTCATGGCGTCATTGTTCCGATTGTTTGTAGCGTTCATTACTGCCTCCAATCTTGGGCTATCGGCTTTATCAAAACGCCCAGGCCCCATGGCCCAAACTCTTATCGATGATCCAACGCTCCTGTACAACGTTGAGCAATCGAAAGCGATTAATCCTCGATAACGAACTTTCGAAGGTCGATGCCGAGTTCCTCCGCCTTGCGGCAGAGCTCTTCGCCGCTCATGTCCTCGCTTTCGGCAAGGTCGATCACGGCTGCGGGAAAGCCGCCAAACATTGCCGTGCCGTAGTAGTCCTCTAGGCAATCGCGCAATTCGTCAACGTCGATCAAAGCCATTTCCAACCACCTTCTTGCAAAACACGGACAAGGATTGCTCTCTTCCGCATCAGCGGCGCACAACGACATCCTCCCCAAGCTCGGAAAGCGCCCCCTTGTTCAAGGTCACGTACTTGCCGATGCGAACCGTCTTCAAGGCAGTGCACCCGGCGAACGCGTTCTTCGAAATCCTACCGCTGCCGGAAACGGACACCTTCTCCAAATACGGGAGGCTGCCCAGAGCATTCGCCTTAAGCGAAGCCTTGTCAAGTTGAAGGGAAAGCATCCTTAGCGACTCGCACCCGTCGAACACCTTCGATCCAAGCTTCGAGATCTTATAGCCGGTGGTCTTGAACGACACCAGCTTGGAGCAGCCCGAAAAGCAGCCATCGCCGATCTCGACCAATCCGCTGTGGCAATTTACTTCGAATGTTTCGAGACCCGTGCAACCGGCGAATGCCTCTGCGCCGATGATCCCGCTTTCGCATACCACCGACTTGATTGCCGTATTACCGCGATAAAGCCCGGAAGGGACGCCCGACCTGAATGAATTTCTCCCTATTCGCAGCGTTTCACCAGCTTCGAGGGCAGAAACTTCCGCGAGCGCCCCGGACTGCGCGGCGGCATCTTCGTCCAAACCGCGGGCGCGCCTCGATTCCAGCTGCGAAAGGCATGCCGATGCAACCTCGTTGCCGGGATGTGAGGCGAGGAAGTCCGAAAGGATGCCCATAGCTTTGTCGATGCAAGCATCGCTCCAAGCGTAGCGCTTCACAAACGAATCCATCGCGTTGCCGGCACCTGCTTCACAGAAGGCCGTGAGACACTTCCCAAGGTCGCGCGGGGCGTAACGCAGGTGTCTAGGCGACGAGATGTCCAGCAAAAGCGCGTAGGCATCGAACCTGCGCTCCTTGAACAGCTTGTTGAAGTCGGCGTGGGTTGCGTAATCGCGAACGGCCTTCTCGTCAGCATGCTTCCGCAATTCAGCGACGTCATCGGCTCGCGCGAGCTTGCGAATAGCCTGCTCGGTAAGCGGAGATTCCAAGCCGAGCACCTGGCGCACATAAGCCGCTGCCGGCATGTCGTTGCCGTACCACTCATCTGCCTCCGAGTATTCGAAAGCGCTCGCGTGCCCGTTTCGCCACAGAAGCAGGATCTCCTGCGGCTCGTATTCCAGATCGAAATTCCAGCGGTTGCTGAAAAGATAACCGGCGTCGCAGGAATACAAATCGTCGAAAGCGCGCTCGATGGGCAATCCATCGGTTCGCAAAGACATATGCAGCACCCAAACGTCGCGCTGATACGGATAGGCAATGAACAGGCATGTTTCGAGAAGGCTCGTGCCGTCTTTTTCGAACAGTGTAGCAAGGGCGGAAGGCGGAATATCCAGGGCATGACGAACAGAGTATGCCAAAGTCTCCGCATAGGTAGCACCCATCAGAGGGCAATCTCCGTCAACTGGCAAATCCAGCCCCATGACCTCATGGAAGCGCTTTAGCACATGCGAGATGCCGACCTCGGTCGAAACGAGCTGGATGTTGTTGTGGCAACGCTTTCCCATCTTGGAAGCCTTTCTATGGAAGTGACATCTCGGAATCAGCACATACGTACTCAGCGACTCAATTCAGATAACCCTCCCTCTCGCTTCTCGAAAGAAAATCGCTCATCATTCCAATCAGATGACGCCGCGACGATTGCCCACGCATTCATCCCATCCGTGCGTTTCATAAATAAGCTTCAGCAGGATCCACTTCTTCTAACTGGATATGCAGCATGCTGTCTTCCGACTTGAAGTCCATGGCCTGAACGCAAAAACGGGTACCCCAGAACTGATCATCTTCGAACTTGATCAACAGCGGTTTATCGCTTCTTCCGCGGCCGACAGCTTCAAAGAATTGACACCAGGGCACTCGCACGTCTCCCCCACTTTGGTTGGGGAGTTCATCCAGTATCAGATCCTTAGCATCCATCAACTTATCATCGACCAGTTTTCGCGAGATGGTTCTGCAAGGGGCAATTTCAAAAGGCGTAGTCAAAAAGAATATGTCGAAAACCACGTCCGTGGGATTCCACGACTCACCGTACTCATGACGAAGAGATCGAATGATATTGGAGACGTCTTTGACGTTAAGCATGATGCCCATTGGCGTTTCCTTTCTCGATTGCACAATGCGAAAAGAGAGAGTCGCTTCTTCGCGATCAAAGATATTGATTCAGATGCGCCGCCTCTCCAACGAAAACCATCCTTGATCATGCGCTTTAGCACGAAGATCGAGTTTACGCATGTATTTTACAAAGATACAAAATCCTTAATCCCCGTTCACTATGCTCAGCAGCGACTCGTAGCTATCCACTGCGTCATAGCACACGCCGCCGTCGCTCATCTCGTTGAACAGCTTGCGAGCGCACTCGATCTTCGCCTTTTCCACCCCGCGCAACTGGAGCGAGCTCATCGATCCTTTCGTTTCCGCCACGAAGAACACGTGCTTTACCGACCCCGCCTTAAACGCGATAGCCCAGTCAGGCGCGTAGCCCCCCACCGGCGTGGGGATCTGGAACCCGCGCGGCAGTTTGGCATACACGCACACTTCCTCCGCTGCATCCAGATCCTCTGCGAATCGCCGCTCAACGGAGCGCTCGGCGGAACCGTCAGGGAAAACGTAATCCTGAACGTTCTTCTTCGCATGGTAAGCGCGTGCCATGCTCTCAGGCATCGTCTCGGTGAAGATCGCCGAATCATAGCGCTCGTCCAATTTATTGTAACTAATGTGCTCAACCACCATCGTCGCCTTCTCGTCGACGATAGCATCGCCCACTTTCGCGATGAACTCTTCCGGGTTTTCTTGGAACAGGGCGAACTTCACCGGGCTCATCCCCGACAAGATCGCCGCGGCACTTCGACGCGTGATGCCCGCACGGGCAGCCACCTCGCCTACCAAGTCGTACCTCACATGGACAGGCGTCCCATCCAGTTCCTTCGTGGCTGTCGAAGTGCGCGAAAAATGCGACCCATCATCCAGATGGCCGACGCGAGCGGTTTCCTCCTGCTCGCCGACGACCAGTCGGTACGACACCTTGGAAACCTTCAGATTCCTGTCGATGTTGCCAATCACCTTGCGCCGCAGTTCCTCATCATCGAAGCAGACCGTGTACGCCTGCTTGAAATTGATGCGATTCCACAACTCCTGGAACTCACGTTTGTGGAAGTTCTCGTTCAACGAGTTCGAAGCAACCTTCGCCTCCAAGCCATTGCCGATCATGCCATCGAGAACCGACGGATCGTAGATGCTGGTGAGCGCGGCGCTGATCAGCGGAAGGTTCTTTCGGACCGTCTGTTGCATCGGCTCGGCCAGCTTGTCGATCTCCTCCTCGGTAATCCCCTCGTTGCGGAACTTGTCCGACACGCACCCGTCGGCATCGATGTAGCCCGACATGAGGACGAACGTGTAGGCAATGCTCGCCTCCCCCTCGTCCATGGGATAGAGGGACATTTCCTCACCGTCCGTCGCAGGTAAGGTGAACTCGCGCAGAAACTGCGGAGTGACCTTCGTCGGACGCTCGCGTAACTCGGCGTGCATGTCCTTCTGTAAGCTGGACACGAAGCTGGAATAGCTCTCCGAAGCGACAACGGTCAGCAGGTTCACCTTCTGCACCATGTCCTCGCCAAGGGCCGCGACATCCTGCCGGTCGCCGTTGCGGTCCACGCACAGGCGCATGCCGCGCCCCACCTCCTGGCGCTTTCCGGTCTCCGAACCCGACTCCTTCAGGGTGCTTATCTGGAAGACGTTCGGGTTGTCCCACCCTTCCCGCAATGCAGAATGGGAGAAGATGAACCGCGTCGGCTCGTCGAAGGAAAGCAGGCGTTCCTTATTGCGCAGGATCAGCTCGTAAGCGTTTTCGTCATCGCTATCCTCGGACCCGCGCTTCACCTTGCTGTCGACCGCATGTCCCTTCTTGTCGATGGAGAAATAGCCCTTGTGAACCTGGTCGGGAGCGAATCGGGTAAGGTAGGCGGCATAGGAATCCGGCTCCTCATCCCCAAACCGCGGATTGTCCAAGCGCTCCTTCACGGCCGCCGCATACTCGTCTTCGAAAACCTTGCCGTACCCAACCGTCAGCTCGTCGCCATCGTCGGAATAGGCGCGGTACTTCGCCACCTCGTCGATAAAGAACAGCGACAGGCACTTGATGCCGCGCTCATAGAGCCGCTCTTCCTTCTCCAGGTGCGATTTGATGGTCTCGCGGATCTGCACGCGGCGGAGATCCTCCGCCGACGAATCCCCCACCACCTCGCCGCAGCGAATCTGCTCACCGTTACGGAAACGCACGAACCCCAACAGGCCGTTCTGGTCGGGGACGATCTCCTCCACGGTGAAGTCGTTGCGGTACGCCTCGAGCTCGCCCGACGCGACGTAGATGCTGTCGCCCTCATTGAACGATCGCGTCGCCTTCGCCACGGAGCCGCCTGCGGTCAGACGCTTGAACTCGATGCTCGCCACGGGCGGCTTGTCCTTGCTCACCTTGATGCCACGCAGGAACAGATACCCGTCGGTCCCGCGCAGGCCGCGCACTTCGATGCCCTTCACCTCGATGCGCTTCACCAGGCGCATGTTGTAGGCATCCAGCGCATCCAGCGCATATACCAGATTATGATGCTCGGCGTGGGTGGCCGAATAGTTCAGCGAGAACAGCGGCTTGAACTGCTTCATCGCCTTGCGCGTGGCGCTGTTCTTCTTCCCCATCTTCTGGGGCTCGTCCAGGATGAGGATGGGGTTCGTCGCCGCCAGCACGTCGATGGGGCGTCGGCTGCCGAAATCGTCGCGCTCAGAGAACATGATGCGCGCCGTCTTGTCGCCCCCGCGGCCCTCCTTGCTCTTCGACTCGTCGAAGGAGTTGAACGCCTGCATGTTCACGACCATGACCGAGATGTCGCTGCGGCTGGCGAAGCCGTCCAGCTCGTTCAGGCGGTTGCTGTTATACACGAACCACCAGATGCGCTTGCCGTAGCGCTCGGCGAAATGCCGCTCGGTGGTTTGCAGCGATTTCGCCACGCCCTCGCGAATGGCAACCGACGGTACCACGATGATGAACTTCGACCAGCCATAGCGCTTGTTCAGCTCGAAGATGGTCTCGGTGTACACGTAGGTCTTGCCCGTACCGGTTTCCATTTCAACGTCGAGCTCGACTGCTCCGAGGTCGCGATGGAGCGATTCCGACCGAGCGATGCCATTCGCATGTTGGATGGAGCGCACGTTTTCGAGAAGCCGATCCCCCGGCAAGGCGAGCGCCGCGTTCTTATAGCCGCTCGCATCCTCGTATCGCATTTGCTGTGTGGCAGTTTTCGCGTTGAAGCGGTCGGCGCCCAAATCGCGCACGAACTGGAACCCTTCAACCTTGGGCTGCCCCTCGAACACGCGCGCGACCGCTTCCGCCGCCTTCGTCTGGTAATCCTGTATGGTGAACTTGAACTCCATAACGCTAGATCACCTTCGTGATGGTGGCGGGACTGTGGGTTTTGAACAGCTCGCCGAAGTTGGACACTGCATCATCGCCAATGAACGATGCGTCGCGCATGACGGCGTAATCCGGCTGCATCTTCGCCATAGCGGCAATGACATCGGTGGTGACCCCTCCGTCGAAGCAGGCGACCAAGCGGCCGCCATCGACCGAGAGCACGGTGAAACCCTGGATGTCCAGCTTCTCGATGGAGGCGGAAAGCGGAATCTGCAGCTGCGGCATCACTTGGAACAGCAGGTCCTCCGCTGTGCGGTCGGGCTTGAGGTTGTCCGCCAGCCCCATGAGCGCCTCCTGCATGAAGGCAGCAGGTTCGGCGGACACGTCCTTGAAGTTGGACGAATCGATTTTCAGCACGCGGAACCCGATGTCGGGAACGCGCTTAGGCTCCTCGCCGATCTTGAGCTGGCGGTTGGATTCCTCGATCTCGGTCGCGATCTTCGCGCCCGCCCGGCGGATGCGCTCCTTGCCGATCTCGCAAATGGTCTTGTAGCCCGCCTTGGCCGCTTCGGATTCCTCGTCGCACACCTCGGGCAGCTGCACCATGATGAACCTGCGATTGCCACCGTCCTCGGCGTTAAGTTGCATGACAGCATGGGCAGTCGTGGCAGAGCCGGAGAAAAAGTGTCAAGGATGAGGAAATCCTCCGCGAACCCCCTTTTTCCTTCGTCCCAAACAAGACTAATCAAGTACTCAATAAGGGAAACTGGTTTGGGGTAAGGGAATACTGATCCCATAATCTTTCCCAGATTAGAGGTAGCCGACTCCGACGTGTCAACACAACCTCCGTAACGAGGAGTTGTACTAGACGGGTTTCGCTTATTCGTAAAGATGATCTGCCTAGGAGCATTAAGAGACCGCCTGCCGCCGGTATAGATTGCTCGAATGGCAAATTTTCTTGTTTTGACCCAAAAAGAAGTTCCTTTTTCTATTTCCTTTTGAACGGTAGAGTTTGACCATCTCGATCGAAACGCCAACCAAAAATCGTTCGAATTGACCCCGTTTTTTACAGTGACTGGCGACAATAGCTCATAGTCTTCAGATTCGGAAACGCAATATGTGCCGTCTAGAATACTGAATTTGACAACACCTTTTGGAAAATGCAGTTTGTTAATATTATTAGAGGCGTTATACAGCGGCGCATCCTCCAACTCGCTTTTTATCGCCTCAACAAGTAAGCATCTTAGACCCTCGGACATAATCGACTTTGCATAGCAGACAATATAGTCGACGTTGTTATATGAGTTAAGCTTCTGTCGTCCAAAGTGCTGCGTCTTTTCCCAGCAAAACAATGCAACATAATTCTGGGAACCAAATACATCATCGAGAATCTTCCTAAGATTATGGTTTTCGTCTTCGCCAATACTGACAAAGACAACCCCATCCTCGCTCAATAAGTCCCTTGCCAGCAGCAAACGCGGATACATCATGCTGCACCAGTCGGAGTGAAAGCGACCGTTGGACTCGGGGTTGGCGACGAGGCGTCCTCCCTCCTCGTCGTAGTCGCCGCTCTCGGCATCGTAGTCGGCCTTCGAGCGAGCGAAGTCATCATCGTAGATGAAATCATGTCCCGTGTTGTATGGCGGGTCGATGTAGATCATCTTCACCTTGCCAGCATAGGTGTTACGCAGGAGCTTCAGCGCGTCGAGATTGTCACCTTCGATGTAGAGGTTCTCCGTGGTGTCCCAGTTGACGCTTTCCTCGGGACACGGACGCAGGCACTTGTCGATGGGGCGGTACGCCTCCTGCTTGGCGTCGCGCTTGCCCGGCCACGTGAACTGGTAGCGCTCGCGCTGGCCTTCGGCCACGTCGCCTACACGTTCCTTCAATGCTTCCACGTCGATGGTGCGGCGCAGCGCTCCGTCGGGCTCCCGTACCTCGGTCACCACCTCGGGGCACAGCTCCGCCAGCCTCTTCACATTCTCGTCCAAGATATTGCGAGTAGACAGGTTCACACGCTCCATCAGCGAGCCTCCAGTTCCGCTATTCGATTTTCAACCGACTTGATTTGATCCCATAAGGCATTGCGACGGGCTATCTGCCTTTCCGCCTGCCGTTTCTTCTGCAGCTTCTTCAACTGCTCGCGAAGCGATTCGAGTTCCCCTTTGCGCTGCAGGCGCCCTGTAAGATCGGAAGGATCCGCATCGCCGAACACCACTTGCGCACCTAGAGAGTCCCAGAGCTTATCCAAGGTAGAGCCCTGCAATTGAAGGCGCGCCTCGTCTTGCGACACCCACTCGGTCTCGTAGAGCATGCCGCGCCTGACAAGAAGCTTGCACTTCCCCTCGCTGAAACAGGCGAACAGCAGCTTGTTGGGGATCGACCGGGCGATAAGGTCTATCGCCGCCAACGGAACGCTTGCCGCAGCGTCGTCTTTCAGGTGGATCCCCAGCACATCGACCTCGGCGACCGTCTCGCCGGCGGGAACATGGATGCTCGATTCCTTGAGCACGGCCACAAGCTCGATGCGTTCAATGGAATGCACGAACTCATCCTTGACGGCAGCAGATACCTCCAGATGCTCGTAGAACGCCTTCTTTGGCATCGACCTGCCCACCAGCGCGGTGCTGGGAAGCCCTAAGCTCACACCCTCGCTAGCCACGCGGCCTCACCACCAGAAAGCAGATCAGCTCGAAATCGTCGAGCCCCGCCACGTCGTTCTCCAGGAACTCGGTCGTGCCGCCCGTGAAGAAGCTGTCGATATCCGCCTCCGCCTTCTGCTCGACGACCGATTCGATGGCGCAGCGCAGCAGGCGCGAGGCAGCGCGCATGTCGCGGCCGTTCTTCGTAGCCCGGTTGTATTCACGGCAGAGCGCCGCATCCGGCTCGGCCTTGCCTCGGCACAGGCGCCGCATGGCGTCCAGCGTCTCTTTGGGCTCCAAGTAGCCATGGACCACTCCGCCGTCCTCGGCGATGTAGATCAGGTAGAGCGGATGTATTTGGTTGCGGGTTTTCGCATCGAGCTGCTGGTTGACGTTTTTCAGGACGAAGATGATCCCGGGATCGTCGCCCTCCACCACCGCATCGATGCCGGTGGGCACGCGGTCGATGTCGGGGTTTTCCTGGTGGTAGGCAACCAGGTCCATGCGGAAATCGTTGAGGCCCAGATCGGTGATGGAAACTCCGCCCGACACCTCTTCCCGGTCCACCACCTGGTTCTGCATCTGCTCGAGCTGCTGGCGGCGGTATTCGAGGTCGCCCCGTTCATTTTCATTGAGAAGATCGTCATCGCCGGTTGAGGTCATCACCACCGCGTGCATGCGGCTTTCGACCCGGCCTTTCAGGTTGATGTAGTCGTCAAGCTCGACGTCGGGCCAGAAGTTGACCAGCTGGATGACCCGGTTGCGGGATCCGATGCGGTCGATGCGGCCGAATCGCTGAACTATGCGGACGGGATTCCAATGGATGTCGTAGTTGACCAGGCAATCGCAATCCTGCAGGTTCTGGCCTTCCGAGATGCAGTCGGTGGCGATGAGGACGTCGATGTCCTTGCCCGCCAGCCGGGGATTCACGGCATCGCGGCTTTTCGACACGGGGGAGAAGCACGAGAGGATCTCGCCCAGATCGGCATGGACTCCGGGAACGGTTGCCTTGCCGCCACCCGATCCGGTGACTTCGGCGAATTCCAATCCGAGCTCGCGTTTGAGCTCATTCGCAAGTTCTTGATAGAGGTAGTCGGCCGTATCGGCGAATGCCGTAAAGACAATGAGCTTTCGATTCCCCGGGTTAAAGGGTGCCGAGGCCTTTTTCCGGATAAGCCGCTTCAGCTCCTGTAGCTTCGCATCGTGGGCCGCATCGATTCCGCGGACCATGTAGAGGAGTGCACGTATCGTGTCCGCATCTTCGGAAATGTCATGCTCCCACGACTTCCAATCCATGTCGTGCAAGTCGAACGCGACCTTGCCGCCGGTGAGGCACTCCGCCGATTCGGTGTCGTCGTCGTCGAGATCGTCCACGTCCATGGCGACGGCGTATGTTGCCGCACCTCCGTCTTCGGCATCGGCGAGGCGGGCTTTAAACTCCTCGATCTCTCCTAAGCGCTCGTCCATGATGGAGAGAACGCGTTCGAGCGTTTTCCGGAACGAGCTGACCGAGCTTTCGAGGCGCTTCAGCAGGTTCGTCGCCATCAGGCGGCGGATGCCCGTCTCGCGGCCTCCGGCGGTGAGGTTGCCGTTTTCGTCGGCGTACTTCGCGGCGCGGCTCGGCAGCACATAGTGCGACGGCATGTACACCGCAAGCTTCAGCAGGTCGAGCGACCCGGCAATCTCGCTGTAGGTCGGGGCGTTTTCAAGATCCGAAAGCTTCGGGCGGATGGAGAGGGGCTTGTTGCGTTCGGGGAACGGCCCTATGGCGTTCACGTCGTAGTAGCGCTGGATATGGGCGCGCGAGCGCGCCACGGTCACCTGGTCCAGCACGCGGAAGAAGTCCATGTCCAGCGCATCGGTGAGCGCTTGCGTGGTGCGCGCCTCGGCGGGGAGCTTCGACCAGGTGGTGTAGGCGCTCTGCGCGCGGCTGAACACATCCTCCACGCTCATCGACAGCCCTAGGCGCTCCGACCAGTCCAGAGGCTTCCCCTGATACGCCAACGCCAACTGGTTGCGAAGGTCGCGGAACCTGTTGTTCACCGGCGTCGCCGATAGCATCAGCACCTTCGTGGGGATGCCCTCGGCAATGACGTGGTTGAGCAGGCGCTGGTAGCGGTTCTCCGTGCCGCCCGTTTCCTCGTTGGCGGCGCGAGCCGAATCGGCGCCGTTGCGGAAGTTATGGGATTCGTCTATGACGACGAGCCCGAACGCACCCCAGTTGATCTTAGATAGGTCGAGCCCGTCGACGTTCGAGCCGCGCGACCGACTGAGATCGGTGTGGCATGCGACGCGGTAATGCAGACCGTCTTCCCATATCGGATTGTCGTTTTGCGGGTTCTTGTAAGTGAGCCAGTTGTCCGCCAGCTTCTTCGGACACAGGACCAGCACATCCTTGTTCAACGATTCGTAGTACTTGATGACGGCGAGCGCCGTGAAGGTCTTGCCCAAGCCGACGCTATCCGCCAAGATGCAGCCGTTGTAAGTCTGCAGCTTGTTGACAATCGCAAGCACCGCATCGCGCTGGAAATCGTAGAGCATCCCCCATATCTTCGATTCGCGGAACCTCAGCCCCTCCTGCGCCAGATTGTCGGGAGATGTTTCGTCAAGGAACTCATGGAATATGCGGTAGAGGGCGGCGTAGTACACCAGCTCCGGCGGGTTCTCGCGGTACATCTGCGAGATGTTCTCCACCACGGCGTCGGTGACGTCCTCCAGCGCCCCGCTTTCCCACACGGAGTCGAACATCTGCAGGAAGTTCTTCGACGACGACGCGTCCAAACGCGTGATTCCCGTCATGGTGGGATGGCTGCCGCAACCCAGCTCGCCCACCGTGAACCCCGAGAAGGGCATATATGTGGTCACATCGTCCCCCGCGACGGTGAGCGCGGATGCGACCGGCGCGACACCTTGGATGGCCGACTTGAAACGGGCTTTCTCCTTGATCCAACCGGCGCATTCGGAGGCTACCGCCTTCTGCGTTAGCTCGTTTCGGAGCTTGATCTCGAATTCAGTGCCGTACAGCCCCTGCTCGCGGGACTGGCGCGGGATGTAGAATTCGCGCTGTTCCTTCTTCGCTCGTTCCTTGGCGAAAGTGGGCTGGGTGTAGATGAAACGGAATTCATCGAGCGATTCAAGCTGGTCGCGAAGCTCGTCGAAAGCGTACATCGAGAACACCGACGCCGCCACGGAGATGCGATCACCCGATTTCACGACTTGCGTCAGGTCGTCTTTAAGGATGCGCGTCCTGTTGTCGAAGAAAGCGTTTTCCATGCTACGCCGCCCCTACAAAAGCGACGGCGTGCCCGATCAGCGGACTAGAAGCCCCCCCCCGCGAATATTCCCCTGCAGACGAAGCATTGCCCGCCTCCTTTAACACTTTCCCGAAGCAGCAAACTTGCCCGATTATACCAATGGCAAGCCCCACTGTCCGCTTAACCGGGCTGCATAACGCCTCCCGTCTTCATGAAAGGCGGACGGATGGCTTCTCGACATTCGTTATGCAACCGATACGCGAACGTATGTTCTGTTAAAATACAATTTGGTCAGCGGTGTAAGTCCCGTATGCTGGCAGCGCCTTCTTTCAAGAAAGGAGGTGAAGCCCATGGACTTGGTGGGTTATGTTTCAAAAAGTGTGTCCAAATTGACCCCATAACCCCTGTTCAGCGTTTATCAATCTCCCTCCCAAGTTGTCTCCGGCCAACTTCCAGGTGTTTCAAAAAGTGTGTCCGATTTCCCCTTGACGCGCCTGTTCAGGCAAGCTTTTTCCCGCAGAAAGTTGCCGAAGGACAGGATGCAGGCGTGAATAATCCAAAATGCCCGATCTGCGGATCGAAGATGAAGGGCAACGGGACGACGAAGGCGGGGACGAAGCGCTGGCGCTGCCCGAAGTGCGGAGCCTCGAGCGTGCGCAGGATAGACAGCAGCGCGAAGACGCTGGGGCTGTTCCTGCGATGGCTGTTCTCCAAAGACGCGATAGCCGACCTCGCGACGAGCAGGGCGACGTTTTGGCGCAAGACCTCCTGGGCGTGGAGGCTTTGGCCGATAGCGCCCTTCACCGGCGAGGTCCACGACGTCGTGCATTTGGATGGCATCTGGTTGCGCAGGAAGGCGGTCGTGCTCATAGCGGTCGCCGGCGGATACGTGGTCGGATGGCATCTCGCCCGGAGCGAGTCGGCATCGGCATGGGCGGCGCTCATGCTCAGGATCCCGCCCCCCAAGATGGCCGTCACCGACGGCTCTCCCGGCTTCTCCAAGGCGGCGAAGGCCATCTGGCCGGCGACCCGCATCCAGCGCTGCACGTTCCACGTGGCCAGCCAGGTAAAGCGCTGCACGACGCTTAGGCCCAGGCTGGAAACCGGGATCGAGCTTCTGGGCATCGCCAACAAGCTCCCAGGGGCCAAGGACGCCGAAGCTGCCACCGCATGGCTTCTGGAGTACAGCGCATGGTGCGCAAGATGGGAGTCGTTCCTCAGGGAGTTCACGCTCAAAGACGGCAAGAAGGCCTACACGCACGAGCGCCTGCGCAAGGCAAGGCGCATCCTCAGCAAGCTCGTCAGGAACGGCGCGCTGTTCACGTTTATCGAAATGAGCCAAGAGCACGGCGGCGCGTGGCCATCCACCAACAACGCCGTCGAGAGCGTGAACGCTCGCCTTCGGGACATGCTGCGCCGCCACCGCGGCCTTTCTTTGCTCCATCGGGTCAAGGCGATCTTCTGGTGGTGCTACATGCACACGGAAAACCCTCTTCCCGCAGCCGAGATCCTTCGCGTTATGCCGACAGACGATGACGTGGATGGCCTGTACGCATCCGCATCGAAGGAATCGGAGCGGCAGGACGGGGTGCCAGACGAGTACGGATCGGGCATCATCTGGGAGGAGTTTCATATGCCCACGAATTACAGGCAGTGGATAATCCGGTAGGACACACTTTTTGAAACTTAACCCGACTTGGTTATCCAAATCGTAGAGCTGCTGCGTTCGGTGGCGGCGCTTGCGAGGACGGTGATCGAGGCTGTGACCGCAGCACGGGGCAAGCGCCCTGGAAACAACGGTGACCGCAAGCAGTAGCGTGCTTGCGGTCATCCAATCCAAATAGCGCTGCCCGCATCCCTACACACGGGCATCCGCTGGCTTCAGTATAGCAAAGCAATCCGCGGGAAGCCACAGGCAAGCGCAAACGTCTGTTTGCCATCGGCCCTCTTCTCATTCTGCGGAGCTTATGGGACCGGGCGGGGGCTGCGGTAACGCCGTGGTACACTTCCCTGCGGACAAATCCCGCTTTCAACAGCAAAGGAACCGCATGCAAACCAACGCAGAGCTCACGCGCGAGTACTTCGACATCATGGATGCGCTCGGCGGCGACATCCAGGGGCGCCGCGATGCGCGCGCCTACATGGACCGCTCCACGGCCATCGTGCACCATCAGGTGGTGGACTCCTCCTTCGTGCCGCGGCTGTTCAACCAGCGCACCTACGACACCATGAAGCGCACGGCCGAGACCGCGCACCGCATCCTGTGCAAGGTGATCCAGCGCTACCTGGACGACCCGTCCTACCGCGACGTGTTCGAGCTGGACCCGCGTCTGGTGGAGCTGATCCTGCTGCCGCGCGGCTACGACGCGGTGCTGCCCTTCGCGCGCGTGGACACGTTCCTGAACGAAGACGACTACTCGGTGAAGTTCTGCGAGTTCAACGGCGACGGATCCTCCGGCATGAACGAGAACCGCGAGATCACCGTGTCGGTCGCCCGCTCCGAGACGTTCCGCCGGTTCGTCGCCAACCACCGCATCGAGTCCTGCGAGCTGTTCGCCAGCTGGGTGAAGGAGTTTCTGGACATCTACGCCACCTACGAGCACAAGGTCAAGGACCCGCACGTCGCCATCGTCGACTACCTGGAGAACGGCGTGGTCGACGAGTTCAAGATGTACGCGCGCGTGTTCAGCACCCGCAACGCCCGCTGCAGCGTGTGGGACGTGCGCGACTTGAAGTTCGACGGCAAGGCGCTGCGCGACCCCGACGGCAAGAAGGTCGACGCCATCTGGCGCCGCTGCGTCACCAACGACGTCATGGACCATTGGGACGAGTCCCAGGACCTCATCGAGGCAGTCCGCGCGGAGAAGGTGGCCCTCATCGGCAGCTTCGCGGGGCATCTGGTGCACGACAAGCAGATCTTCCGCGTGCTGCACGACCCGCGCACGCTTGAGTTCCTGGCCCCCGACGAGCAGCGGTTCGTGAAGGACACCGTCCCCCAGACCATGTTCCTGGACGACGACCACGCCGACCTGGCCGCCATCCGCGCGGACAAGGACGCTTGGATCATCAAGCCCGCCGACCATTACGGCGCCGACGAGGTGCACGCGGGCTGCGCCTGCACGCAGCAGGAATGGGAAGGCTACCTGGACCGCTTCGCCAACGGAAAGGCGGGCTGCCGCTTCATCGCGCAGTCCTACGTGACCCCCTACAAGACCGAGACGCTGCCGCCCGACACCGGCATCGAGGCGTTCTCCGACGACGAGGTGCGCCGCGAGCCCGCGCTGTACAACAACATCAACGGGCTCTACCTGTTCAACGGGCGTTTCGCAGGCGTGTTCAGCCGCCTGGGGCCGCTGCCCACCATCTCCAAGGACATGCAGGGCATGACGGCCGCCACCATCTGGGTGGACTGCGACACCGAAAGCGAGGGATAGCCCATGACGCGTTCGTTCCAAGCCAAGGTGATGGGCGCCCTGGCCGCCGTGGCGCTGGCGTTCACCTACGTCGCATGCGGGTTCGCCGTTTGCGCCGGCATCCCGCAGGTCACCGAGGCGCTCGCGCGCTCACACAGCGCGGTCGAGCTGTCGCCGTTCTCCGAGGACCAGCTGGTAGAGGCCGCCGTCGCCACGCGCGACTACACCGTGGGGTCCCACGACCTCGCGGAGCTGACGGAGACGATAGCCGCCATCAACGACGAAGCGGGCACGCCCTACGCCGGCGCCGGCGCCGAAGCGCTCGCCGCCGCTGACGAGCGCTACACGCTCACGGCGGACGCGATCTCGCACCTCGACGACGTGAACGACGTCGTGGGGCGCGCCTTCCCCATCATCCTGAGCAGCGCCGTGCTGGCGGGCTTCTGCCTGATGTGTTGCTTCTACCTGGGAGGCACGCGCGCCATGTCCCGCCCGCTCATGTGGTCGGGGGCGGCGGTGGTCGTCGTGTTCGCCCTGCTGGGGCTTTGGGCCGCCGTCGACTTCAACGGGCTGTTCGCGGCGTTCCACTCGCTGTTCTTCGCCGACGGCACCTGGACGTTCGCGAACGACAGCCTGCTGATCTGCATGTACCCCGAAGCATTTTGGGTGGGGATGGGCGGCGTGTGGCTTGCCGTCACCCTGATACTGTCTATACTTTCCCTGATATGCGGATCGATTCTCAACAGGAAGCCGCGCAAGACGAAGGACGAGGAATAGCATGACCGAACAGACCAAACCGGTGCGCGTCCGCTTCGCGCCGTCCCCCACCGGCAAGCTGCACGTGGGCGGCGCCCGCACCGCCATCTACAACTGGGCGTTCGCCCGCGCCACGGGCGGGACGTTCATCCTGCGCATCGAGGACACCGATCCCGAGCGCTCCACCGACGAGAACGTCCAGGTCATCCTGAACGCCATGAAATGGCTGGGGCTGGATTGGGACGAGGGCCCCGAGGTGGGCGGCGAGGCCGGCCCCTACTTCCAGATGCAGCGCATGGGCACCTACGCCGAGGCGCTCGAGCGCCTGAAGGAACGCGGCGCGGTGTACCCCTGCTTCTGCACGAAGGAGGAGCTGGATGCCAAGCGCGAGCGCGCCGAGAAGGAGGAGGGCGGCTACGCCGGCTACGACCGCACCTGCCGCGACATCGATCCCGCCGAAGCCGCCCGCCGCATCGAAGCGGGCGAGCCCCACGTGTGGCGCCTGAAGGTGCCCCTGGAGCACGGCCCCATCGAGTTCGACGACGCCGTGTACGGGCACGTCAGCTTCCCCGCCGACGTCATGGACGACATGATCGTCGTGCGCACCGACGGCAGCCCCACCTACAACTTCGCGGTCGTGTGCGACGACGCCAACATGGGAGTCACCCACGTCATCCGCGGCGACGACCACCTGTCCAACACCCCGCGCCAGATCCTCATCTACGAGGCGCTGGGCTACGACGTGCCGCAGTTCGCGCATCTGTCGATGATCTTGGGCCCCGACGGCAAGAAGCTCTCCAAGCGCCACGGCGCGGCCAGCGTGGAGGACTTCCGCGACCGCGGCTACCTGCCCGACGCGATGGTGAACTTCCTGGCGCTTCTGGGCTGGTCGCTTGACGGCGAAACCACGCTCATCGACCGCGAGACGCTCTGCCGCGAGTTCAGCCTGGACCGCATCACGAAGAAGGACGCCATCTTCGACGAGACGAAGCTGGCCTGGATGAACGCGCAGTACATCAAGGAGATGGGCGCGTCGGCGTGGGTTGCCGCCGCGAAGCCGTGGCTGGCGCAGGCCGTCGCCCAGGGCGGCATGGTGGCCGCCGAGGACGGCCCGGCGCGCATCGTGCCCACCGCCAACCCCTCCGACCCCAACGCCCCGCAGCCCGAGCCGCTGGTGCCCGCCGACGAGGCCGTGGAAAGCGCGCTGGCGCTGGTGGACGAGCAGCCCGATTGGTTCGCGAAGCTCTACCCGCTGGTCGCCGAGCGCTTGAACCGCCTGGACGAGATCCCGGAGAAGCTCTCCTACCTGTTCTGGGGCGCCAACACGCGCTTGGACGAGAAGAGCGTCCGCAAGGTCCTGCTGAAGGAAAGCGCCCGCCCCGGCGAGGCGCTGGCCGCCTGCCGCGAAGTGCTGGCCAACGAATCCGTGGTTTGGGAGTGCGCGGCCCTCGAGGGCGCCTGCCGCGAGAAGGGCGGCGCTCTGGAGATGAAGGTGAAGAACCTGCTGCAGCCTTTGCGCGTGGCCGTGTGCGGCAACATGGTGTCGCCTCCGCTGTTCGAGAGCATCGAGCTGCTGCCCCGCGCGGACGTGCTGGCGCGCATCGACGCCGCGCTCGCCGCGATGGATGCCGCCGAATAGGACGCTTCGAAGGGCCGGCCCGATTCGACCGGCCCTTCCTCTTTTCCAGACCATACCGCCATTGGAGGAACGATGACCGATCAAGGCAAGCCCGACCCGCAGGCCCAGCCCGTCGAAACCCAGCCGGACGACGTCCAGCCGCAGCAACCGCCGTCGCCGTACCAAGCGCCAGCCGGGACCATGCCCGCCCAGCATCCGTACGCCGCTCAAGCCCAGCAGCCTTTCCAAGGCGCTCAGGGGCAGCCGGCCTCCCAGCCGCAGCAGCCCGGGGACCCCGCCCAGCAGCCCTGCTGGCAGCAGGCCGCGGGGCAGCAGCAAACGGCGGGGCAGCAGGCGCACTACCAGCCCTATCAGCAGAACGGCTACGCTCCCCAGCCCCAAAACCCCTACGGCTACCCCTATGGAGCCTATCCGGCCGGGCAGCAGACCTACCCGGGGATGCCCTACGCCCCCGCGCAGCCCAAGAAGAAGAAATGGCCGTGGATCCTGGGCGGCTGCCTCGTCGCCTTCTTCCTGGTGTTCGGCGGCATCGTGGGCTGCGTGTCGTGCTCGATCCTCATCGCCGAGGACGTCGCCTCCACTACGTTGGATGAGCGTTACGGCTCCGGCAGCGGCTACGACGACGTCTACACCTACGACTACGACCCCGACGAGTACTTCTTCGACGGCTACAGCGCAGACGTGCTGATGGATTCCTTCGAGGTGCAGCGCGGCGCCGTCGAGAACGGCTCGGGCGGCAAGGGCTTCTACGAGGTCGGCGAGGGCAAGGACCTCGAACCCGGTATGTACTACATCGAGGGATCCGCAACCGAGGAGAGCCAGTACAACACCTTCGATTACGAGGGCCCGGATTCCTACGAGTTCGACGACAGCGTCGTGTTCTTCGGGAACTACTTCGTGATTCTCGAGGAAGGCGATGCGTTCATCTACCAGCCCGCCGACGAAGGCCTGCGCTTCCGTCCCGTCGACCAGGCCTCCTTCGCCCCGGCCGCGCCTTACGGAAGCGGCCTGTACCGCGTGGGGACCGACATCCCCGCGGGCACCTACGAGATCACCTCCCTCGACGTCGATTCCATGAGCTACGGCCAAGACCACGCCGCCTACGTCATGGACGACCTCGACTTCGAGGACGACTCCATCACCCAGACCAAGTACGTCGCCCCCGGCGGCAAGCAGACCGTCACCGTGGCGGACGGGGAATGGCTGGAGCTGTACGCAGCGCAGGCGGCGCCCGCAGCATAGCCGTCGCACGGACCCCTCGCCGGAACGGGGTTCGCCGCCATCCCGAAACGAAGGACCGAGCAGAAAAGGAGCGCCCATGGTCCCCGAGCATCCCACGCTGGAGCAGCTAGAAGCAGAATTCAACAACGACCGCTTCGCCACCGTGTCCGCCGGCTGCCGCATCGTCGAAGGCGACAAGGGGCACGCCGTGTGCGAGATGGAGATAACCGGAAACCACCGCAACGCCATGGACAACGTCATGGGCGGCGCCATCTTCACGCTGGCCGACTTCTCGCTGGCCATCGCCAGCAACGTGGGGCAGCCGCCGACGGTCTCGGTGAGCCACTCCATCGACTTCTTCCGCGCATCCAAGGGATCCAAGCTCATCGCCACGTGCCGCTGCGACAAGGCCGGGGGCCGCCTGGCGTTCTTCACCGTGGACGTGAAGGACGATCTCGGCAAGGACATCGCGAAGATGACCGCCGTCAGCGCCCGCGTCGGCTAACGGGCCTCGAAGGAACCGAAGAACCTGGCGGCGTTGCCCCAAAGCGCCTTCCCGGCGATATCGCCGCCGAACTCACGCGCCAGCAGCGCATGCAGGTCCGCGACCTTATCGCAGGGATCGAGCCATGCGGGGACGTCGGAGCCGTCGTAGTCGCTGCCCAGCGCCAGCGCGTCCTCGCCGGCGACCGACAGGATGCGGTCGGCGTGGCGCAGCACGTCGTCCGGCGCGGCCTCCCGCCCCGCATCGGTCAGGAACCCGTTGAAGTAGTTCAACCCCACGACCCCGCCCCTCACAGCGATCTCCCGCAGCTGCCAATCCTCTAGGTTGCGCGGATGGCCGCAGACAGCGCGCGCGTTGGAATGGGAGCACGCAAAAGGGCGCTCGGCAACGTTCAGGAGGTCCCTGAAACCCGCATCGTTCAAATGCGATGCGTCCACGACAATCCCGGCCGACTCCAATGCGCCGACGACGGCGCGCCCGAACGGGGCGAGCCCCCGGTCGGTATCGCTGCCGCTGCCGATGGCGTTCTCGCCGTTCCAGGTGAGCGTCGCCATGCGCACGCCCGATGCCGCCATCTCGGCGATCCTCGAGCGCGCGGTCCCGTCGTCCTCCAGGAAGGACAGGCCCTCGACGGTCAGGATCCCGGCGGACTTGCCCTCCGAGAACGCACGCTCGGTGCCTTGCGGGCCCGCGACCTGCTCTAACGAACCCGAGCAACGGAGAAGCTCCGACTTCCAGTAATCCCGGACGCGCTTGAAGATCGACCAAGCCGCTTCGCCGCGCACTTCGTCGGGGACGAAGACGGCGAAGCATTGGCACCAATCGAAGCCATCCATGTGCTTCAGGCAAACATGGGCGTCGTTGTCGTCGAGGCGGCTCATCCGCGCGCGCGGCACATCGCGATCGTGCTCGTAGAACCCGCCGGGGACCGATGGATCCGCCGAAAGGCACAGCCTGTCGAGCGTATCGCAATGCAGGTCGAACACACGCAGGCGGCTCTCCCCCGTCGTTTCCGAAAACCCACGGCCATCAACTTCATTCAGCGTCGCACGCATGCCCGCATCCATCCTCACTCGTCCTTGCCCGACAGCGTCACCAGAAACACCATCGCGACCATCAGCACCAATCCCAGCCAATCCGCCCATGTGAACATCGTGCCCAACCACAGCGCGGATAAGATCATCGCGCTTCCCGGCTCGACGGTGCCCAGCAGGCCGCCCTTCACGGAGCCCACGACCGCGACGCCGTGCAGGTACAGCCCGAACGCCGCCAGCGTGCCCACGAGCACTATCGCCGCCAGCACGGCTATGCCGTCGATCCCGAGGGCAGGGATGGCGGGCGGCACGCCGAACACGCCGCCGCACAGCCAGATCGCCGCGGCGGCGACCCCGCCGATGAGCATGCCCGTCCCGGTGACCAGAAGGCTCCCCCAGCGCTCGAACAGGCGCCTGGGGTACATGATGTAGAGGGTGCAGGAGAGCGCGTTGGCCAAGCCCCACGCCAATCCGACCGGGGGGATCATCAGCGCGGAGGGGTTCCCCTTCGTCGCGATAAGCCAGGTGGCGGCAAGGGCCAGCGCCAGGCCGCCAAGCTCCATAGCGCGCGGCGCGCGGCGCATCATAAGGCAGGTCGTCGCCACTATGAACACGGTGTTCAGGCTTTGGAGCACCGTCGCCGTCCCAGCGTTGGTGGCGTTGACCGACGCGGTGTAGGTGTACTGGCACAGGAACAGGCCCGCAACCCCGAAGAACGCGAGCCCGGCCAGCGAGCGCCGATCGCCGACGAGCCGTCGCAGGCGATCCCTCTGCATCGCAACGAGGATCGCCATGAACAGGATCCCCGACCCCAGCATCCGAACCCACGTGATGAACAGGGGGTCGATGTCGTAATGGGCGTAGAGGTACTGCGCGCAGGCGCCCGAGAAGCCCCACATGGCGCCGCCCGCGACAGCGCACAGCACCCCCCTCCAGAACCTCCTGCGGAAGAACGCGCGGCCGGATGCGATGCCCTGGCCGCCTGCTGCGCCGCCGGTCACTTGCCCCCCTCCACCAGCTCTTCCAGGAACTCCCCCACCGGGCGCAGCAGCGAGTCCCCCTCTTCCAGCTTGAAATGGCGCACCGGGAGGGTCAGCTTGCGCTTGTCGGCCAGGTAGCGCCCGCCGGAGCGGCGCAGCGAGGTCATCTTCGCCTTGGGGATGTCGATCGGCTCGACGATCAGCCGCCCGCCGACCACCGACACCGTCTTGATGCGATGCTCGGACGCGTACGCCTTGATGCGCGCCTTCTCCAGCAGGGCCCTCGCCGCGGGCGGCATGTCGGGGCGCTTCGCAAGCAGGTCGCGCTCCACCTCCTCGACGGCGGAGGGGGTCGCGGCGCAGGCGATCTTGCGGTACCACAGCACGCGCTCGTCAGCTGCGGGGATGTAGTCCTCGGGAAGGTAGGTGTGGCCGGGGATGTTCACGGTGATGTCCGAGAGCGCGGGCGGCAGCGAGTCGGCGGCCTTCAGGTCGCCCTCGCGCGTGGCGCTGACCGCCTGCGCGAGCATCTGCGCGAACAGGTCGAAGCCCACCGCGCTCATGTTGCCGGACTGCTCGGCGCCCAGAAGGCTGCCCGCCCCGCGGATCTCAAGGTCGCGCATGGCGATGCGCATGCCGCTGCCCAGGTCCGTGTGCTCGTCGAGCGCCGTAAGGCGCGCCTGGGCCTCCTCGGTCAGGCTCACCTTCTCGGGGAACATGAAGAACGCGTAGGCCTGCGCGGAGGAGCGGCCCACGCGGCCCTTCAGCTGGTACATCTGCGCCAAGCCCAGACGCTGCGAGCCCTCGATGATCAGCGTGTTGGTGTGGGGGTTGTCGATGCCGCTCTCGATGATGGTGGTGGCCACCAGCACGTCCAGCTGGCCCGCCGAGAAGTCCTCCATGACGCGCTCCAGCTCCTCGCGGCTCATCTGGCCGTGGGCGACGCCCACGCGCGCCTCGCCGGCGGCGGTCTGGACGCGCCGGACCGCCTCGTCGATGGAGCGGACCCGGTTGCTGACGTAGTAGACCTGCCCGCCGCGCGCGAGCTCGCGCCTGATGGCCGCGCTCACCAGATCGGGATCCCATTCGCCGACATGGACCTCCACCGGGCGGCGGTCGTCGGGCGGGGTGAGGATCAGGCTCATGTCGCGCACGCCCGAAAGCGACATCTGCATCGTGCGCG
>URRZ01000024.1 GCA_900550385.1 uncultured Coriobacteriaceae bacterium
CGCTCGCCGAGCAGGGGCTGTGCGAGCACGTTGACGGGCGTTGGAGGCCGACCGAGCGTGGGTGGTTGTGCGGTAATCAGCTGTACGGCGCTCTGTTCGATCTAGCGTAAGGGGGTGTCTGTTTCTTACGATTCGGTGCAATATTTAGCACTCCCACCATCTCGCTGCTAATATTTAGTGTTACGAATTGGTTATACCGTAGTGGGTGAAAGGATGGTGGGGAAGCGTGCTTTCGGATAGGCGTCAAAAAGTGCTTGCAGCGCTCATTGAGGAATACGTCGCGCGCGCTCTGCCGGTAGGTTCGCGCACGCTTACCGAACGTTATCAGCTCGGCGTAAGCCCTGCGACCGTGCGCAACGAGCTTTCGGTTCTCGAGGACGGGGGCTATATCGCCCAGCCGCATACCTCTGCAGGCAGGATCCCCACCGATCAAGGCTACCGCGCCTTCGTCGACGATCTGCTTTCCCAGGAAGGCGGCGAGCAAGAGGACGAACGTTGCCAGGAAGCGGCCGACAAGCTCAGGAAAAGCGCTTCGGAGCTTGATGACCTGGTCGAGCAGACCTCCGAAGCCCTGACGCGCCTTACCGACTGCCTGTCCATCGTGCTCGCTCCGTCGGTGCTCGATCTGCACATCAAGCAGCTTTCGCTTATCTCCCTAACGCCCACCAACGCGCTTGTCGTGGTGGTCACCGAAGACGGCCAGGTGTTTAACCGCCATATGGATTTCGCCGAAGAGGTGTCCAGCGACGAGCTGGCGCGCGTGCAGCATCTGCTCAACGAGGTGTTCGGCGGCAACACGCTGCACGATATCGAGCACGGATTGGGCAGGGGCATGTCGGAGGCGTTCGCCGACCCGCTCGTGCGCATGGCGCTCGACGAGGTGCTCTCATGCCTGCGGGAAGGCGAGGGGTCTCGTGCCCACAGCCTTGGGTTCAGCTCGCTTTTGTCGCAGCCCGAGTTCAGCCAATCGGAAGCGGTGCTTCCCGTCATGCAGGTGCTCGAGGACGACACGGTGTTGCTGCACATCCTTGACGACACGGCATGTCAAACCGATGGCAGGCCCACGGTGCGCATCGGCTCGGAGAATCAAGCCTCCCAGCTGTCCGGCGTTTCGGTTGTGGCCAGCCGCTACGGCCGCGGCGATTACCCCCGCGTGGTGGCGGTCATCGGCCCTACGCGCATGGATTATTCGAAGGTATTACGCGCGGTCCGCATCGCGGGCACCGCGCTCGGTGATTTGTAGGAACCCGGCAGGGTAGCCCGCTGGGGAATGGAAAGGTGGATACGGCCAACATGGCGAAGGACTTGTACGAAGTTCTCGGCGTCTCCCGTGATGCCACGGAGGCGGATATCAAGAAGGCGTTTCGTCGCAAGGCGCGTGAATTGCACCCTGACGTGAACAAGGCCCCCGATGCCGAGGACCAGTTCAAAGAGCTCAACGAAGCTTACGACGTGCTCAGCGACGCGAACAAGCGCGCGCAGTACGATCGGTTCGGCACCGTTTCCGGCGCGGCTGGTGGCGGCAGCGGCTATGTCGACTTCGACGATCTGTTCGGCGGCGGGTTCGGCGATATCTTCAGCAGCTTCTTCGGCGGCGGTGGCGCTGGCGGTGCCCGTCAGCAGCGCACTGATGGACGCGATATGGGCGTCGGCCTGCGTTTGACCCTCGAAGAGGTCGCTACCGGCGCCAAGAAGGAGATCGTCTACGATCGCCTGGCCCCGTGCGCCGATTGCGATGGTACGGGCATGGCCGAAGGCGGCAAGCAGGTCACCTGCCCCGAATGCGGCGGCAAGGGTCGTGTGGTCACCGTGCAGCATACCTTCTTGGGCGATATGCAGACGGCAACCACCTGCAGCAAGTGCAACGGCACCGGTCAAACCATCGACAACCCGTGCCCCGAATGCGAGGGCCAGGGGCGCGTGCCCGACCGTCAGCGCGTCTCAGTGGAGATCCCCGAGGGCATCCGCGACGGCCAGCAGCTGCGCATTCACGGCTTCGGCGAGGCGGGCATGCAGGGCGCCCCGGCCGGCGACCTCATCGTCACCGTGCGCATCGCCCCCGACGAGTTCTTCGAGCGCGATGGCGACAACCTGCACTGCAAGCTTGTGGTGCCCATGGTTCAGGCGGCGCTCGGCGCCGACATCGAGATCGACGGCATCTACGAGGACGAGAAGGTCACGGTGAAGATCCCCGAGGGCTGCCAGAATGACCAGATCGTGCGCGTGAAGGGCTTCGGTATGCCGCGCCTCAAGAGCGACGCGCGCGGCGATTTGTTCGCGCACATCGCCGTGGAAGTGCCGAGGAAGCTCTCCAAGCGCGAGCGCGAGCTTTTGGAGGAGCTGGCCGAGGAGATGGGTGAGGACGTGAACGAGGAGAAGCGCTCGCCCTTGCAGAAGCTCCGCGACATTTTCGAGTAGGACTACTGATCATGTCGTTGCCGCGCTTCTTCCTGGAAAACCAAGTGCTCGCTGCCGAAACGGAGGCAGTGTTCCCGCTGCGCCTGGCACTCGACGACGCGAAGCACGCGCGGGTGCTCCGGCTGGCGGCGGGGGAGCACATCGCCGTGATCGACGCCGACCAGGATTACTTCGAATGCGAGATCGTCGATTTTGCGGACGAGCTGCCGCTCGTGTCCATTGCGCGTCATGAAGACGCGAGCGAGGCCGGCCCGCAAGTGATTCTGCTGCAGGGCCTGGCCAAGGGCGACAAGATGGAGACCGTCATCCGGCATGCCACCGAGCTGGGGGTTGCCGGGTTCGTGCCGGTCTCCTTCAGCCGCTGCGTCATGAAGCTGGAAGCCAAGCGCGCCGAATCGAAGCTCGCGCGCTGGCGCAGCATCGCGAAGAGCGCGGCCATGCAGTCCGGCCAGCCCGCCGTCCCCGAGATCGCCGGCATCGCGAATCTTCCCGAAGCATGCGATGCGATGTCCCGGGCAAGCGCCGTGCTGGTCTGCTGGGAGGAGGCCCCGCAAAGCCTCTCCATCGGCGAAGCGCTTCGCGCATCCCTCGCCGCATGCGCCTGCACCGTGCCCTCCGATGCGCGCGTCGCCGTCGTCGTGGGCCCGGAGGGAGGCCTGTCCGAGCGCGAGGTCGAGGCCCTGCTGGGCTGCAACCCCCGCGCATCGCTGGTCAGCCTGGGCAGCTCGATCCTGCGCACCGAGACGGCCGGCATCGTCGCGCCGGCGCTCGCCCTCTACGAGCTCGGCTGCCTCGGGAACGCCTCGCAGCCCATCTTGCCGTAGCGCACATCGTTCCAACCGACCCGAAAGGCGGCACCGCTTGATCTTCTCCATCGTCAACCTCGGCTGCAAGGTCAACCGCGTCGAATCCGACGACGCGGCCGCCAAGCTGCTCTCCAAGGGGTGGGAGCAGGGCGGGGCGGAAGCCGCGCATCTGATCATCGTTAACACCTGCGCCGTCACGGGCGAGGCGGAGAAGAAGACGCGCAAGGCGGTCCGCCAGGCCCTGAGGTCGTCGGAATCCGCCCGCGTCGTCGTCACGGGGTGCGCCTCCGCGCTGCGCCCCGAGGCGTTCGAGGAGATGTCCGACCGCGTCGAATGCGTCGCGAAAGGCGACCTCGCGGCGTGGCTCGACAAGCTTCCCGGTCACGATGATGCGGTGGCGCACGGCCCCGTCCTGCGCGTGGGGGCGCCTTTCCCCACGCGCGTCGGCGTGAAGGTGCAGGACGGCTGCGACAACGCCTGCACCTACTGCATAGTGCACGTGGCGCGCGGCAGGGCGGTAAGCCGTCCCGTCGACGAAGTGGTCGCCGAGTGCGTCGCCTACGCCCGCGCGGGGGTCGGCGAGATCGTCCTCACCGGCATCAACCTCGGATCCTACGGCAGGCGCGTCGCGCAGGGCCCCGCCGTGGGGCTTGCCGATCTTCTCAAGGAGCTGCTGTCGAGGACGGAGACGCTGCGCGCCGAGGACGGTCCGCCGTGCCGCTTCCGCATCTCCTCGATCGAGCCGAAGGACGTCGATGCCGGCCTGATCGACCTGATCTCACGCGCGGAAGGGCGCGTTTGCCGGCACCTCCACCTTCCGCTCCAGTCCGGCAGCTCGAAGGTGCTCCGCGAGATGGCGCGCCCCTACGACGCGGGCTTCTTCGCCGACCTCGTCTCCGACCTGCGCGCGGCCGTGCCGCAGCTTTCGCTGTCGACCGACATCATCGCCGGGTTCCCGGGCGAGAGCGAGGCGGATTTCGAGGAGACGCTGTCTGTCGCCCGCGCGTGCGGCTTCTCCAGGATCCACGCCTTCCCCTATTCCCCGAGGCGGGGAACCCCTGCCGCCGAGCGCGCCGACCAGCTTCCGCCCGAGGTCAAGGAGGCCAGGGTCGCCCGCCTGCGCACGCTGGGGGGCGAGTTGAGGGATGGGGACTTCTCCCGCCGCGTCGGGACGCGCGAGCTCGTCTTGGTCGAGCAGGACGGCCGCGGAATGTCGGAGAGCTACTACGAAGTGCCCGTCCCCGCCGATGCGGAGCCGGGCAGGCTCATCGAGGTTCCCCTCGCGCGCAAACTCGACTGACGCGCATGCTACAATAGCCCCATGACCGATAACACCCACATCGCTTTGACGGCTCCGGCAAGCGTCGACATGGCGCTGATCACCGGGCCGGGCGACTCGCTTCTGCGCATAGTCCAATCCGCGTTCCGGGCCCGCGTGGGCGTCCGGGGCGACATCATCACCTTGGAGGGCGACCCCACCGACGTCCAGTCGCTCACCGTCCTGTTCTCGGACCTCATCAAGCTCGTCGAGGACGGCGGCAAGCCCGACGCCGACTACCTGCGCCATGCCATCGAGCTGCTGCGGGCCGACGAGTACAGCCCCCGCGCGCTGCGCGAGGACATCCTGCTGACGTACCGCGGCCGGGCGATCCGCCCCAAAACCGCCGGGCAGAAGCGCTACGTCGACGCGATCCGCGCCAACACCATCACGTTCGGCATCGGGCCCGCGGGAACCGGCAAGACCTACCTCGCCATGGCGATGGCCGTCGCCGCGCTCAAGCGCAAGGAGGTCGGGCGCATCATCCTCACCCGCCCGGTCGTGGAAGCCGGCGAGAACCTGGGCTTCCTTCCCGGGACGCTCGAGGAGAAGGTGGACCCCTACATCCGCCCCCTCTACGACGCGCTTTTCGACATGACCGACATGGAGCGCGCCCAGGAGCTCATCGAGGGGGACGTCATCGAGATCGCGCCGCTCGCGTTCATGCGCGGCCGCACGCTCAACGACAGCTTCATCATCCTCGACGAAGCGCAGAACGCCACCTCCGAGCAGATGAAGATGTTCCTGACGCGCCTGGGGTTCGGCTCGAAGATGGTCGTGACCGGGGACGTGACGCAAACCGACCTTCCCCGATCGAAGTCGGGGCTCATGGGCGTGCAGTCGATCCTAGCCGGGGTGGACGATGTGGCGTTCTGCGACCTCACGCGCGCCGACGTCGTCCGCAACAGCCTGGTAGCCGCCATCATCGACGCCTACGAGCGCGCCGCCGAGAGGAGCTAGGCCATGGAGATCCTCATCGATCGCTCCCACGCCGCCGACGAGATCGGGCGGCTTCCCGTCGAGGGCCTCGTCCGCTTCGCGTTGGAGTCGGAAGGCGCGCCGGATAACTGCGAGGTGTCCATCGCCTTCGTCGACGATGGCGAGATGGCGCGCTTGAACCGCGATTTCCGCGGCAAATCCGGCCCCACCGACGTCCTTTCCTTCGAATGCGACGGCCTCGACGACGGCTTCGGCGGCGATCCTGCTGGCGCCGACGTCCCCGTCGAGCTGGGGGACGTGATCATCGCGCCCGACGTGGCGCGCCGCCAAAGCAGCCGGTTCGAGCACTCCTTCGAGGCCGAGGTGAGCCTGCTGCTCGTCCACGGCATCCTCCATCTTTGCGGCTACGACCATATCGAGGACGACGAGGCGGAGGAGATGGAGGCGCGGGAGCGCGAGATACTCGCCGCGTGGGCCGATCGGGGCCATGAAGCGGTGCGCGGCGTCTGCGACGACACCGTGCGCGTGCGGGGGGAGCATTGACGCCATGCCGCAAGACGGGGACAGGTTCATCCGCCATGCCGACGAGAGCCGCGAAGGCGGCGCGGCGCGCTTCCCGCTGGGCAAGGCGTTCTCGTGCGCATGGGAGGGCATCTCGTACGCTTTCACGTCCCAGCGCAACCTCAAGATCCACCTCGCATTCGCCTGCTTGGCGGTTATCCTGGGGTTCGCCCTGCGCATCGACCAAGCCTGCTGGCTCGCCGTGGTGCTGTGCATCGCGCTTGTCATGGCGCTCGAGATCGTGAACACGGCCATCGAGTCGATCGTCGATCTCGCGTCCCCCGAATGGCACATCCTCGCCAAACGGGCGAAGGATTGCGCCGCCGGCGCGGTGTACCTCGCGGCGTTCGCCTCCGTCGTGGTCGCCGCCATCGTGTTCGTCCCGAGACTGATCGCCGTCCTCGGCGCGCTGCTGTGACGCGCGGGCCGGGGCCTTCGGACCATAGGAGGATTCATGGATCTTGACGCGTATTTCGCCGAGCACCCCATGGGAGGGACCGGCGGATCTTTGAAGGACGGGTTCCGCTCGGGCTTCATCACGCTCGTCGGCCGCCCCAACGCCGGCAAATCCACGCTGCTCAACGCCATCATGGGCAAGAAGATCGCCATCACCTCGGACACGGCGCAGACCACGCGGCATAGGTTCCGCGCCGTCCTGACGCGGGACGATTTCCAGCTGATCATCGTCGACACCCCCGGCATCCACAAACCCCACGACATTCTGGGCGAGGAGCTGAACACCTCGGCCGTGAAGGCGTTGTCGGACGTGGACGCGGTCGCGATGCTCATCGACGCGTCCAAACCCGTCGGCACGGGGGACGAGTGGGTGGCCTCGCAGCTCGCCCGCGTCAAGGCGAAGAAGATCCTCGTCCTGTCCAAGACGGACCTCGTCGACGACCGCCAGCTCGCCCAGCAGCGCGACGCCGCCTGGGCGCTGGCACCGTGGGACGGCTTCGCCGCCCTTTCGGCGAAGCAGGGCGAAGGCGTCGAGGAGTTCGTCGACGCGGCGGTGTCGCTGCTTCCCGAGGGCCCCGCGTGGTTCCCGGCGGACATGGACACCGACCAGCCCCTCGAGGTCATCGTCGCGGAATTCGTCCGCGAGAAGATCCTCCGCTCCTTCGACGACGAGGTGCCCCATGCCATCGGGGTGGCCGTGGACGACCTGCGCTACCAGAAGAAGAACGACTTGCACCGCATCGAGGCGACCATCTACGTCGAGCGCGACAGCCAGAAGGGCATCATCATCGGCAAGGGCGGGTCGGCCATCAAGCGCATCGGGACCGAGGCGCGCCGCGACCTGGAGCAGCTTCTCGGAACGCGCGTGTACCTCGAGCTGAAGGTGAAGGTGCGCAAGAACTGGCGCCGCGACGCGTCGCAGATCAGGCGCTTCGGCTACGGGGAAGGCGCCTGATAGGCCACGCGACGGCGCGATTCGTGGATTTAATGCGCTAATTGTTCGTTTGACGTGCGCTGAACGCGACGTTTTCCCACGTTGCCGCGATTTCGGCTAAAATACGCCGCAGAAATCGACAAGGCGAGGAGCACGGATGATCTGCCCACATTGCAAAGCTGAGAACAGGGACGGAGCCAAGTTCTGCGACGAATGCGGAACCCGCCTTCCCGTTCCCGCGGACGAGCCGTCGGAGGATCCGTCGCCCGCGCTTTGCGATGCGCAGCCCTCGGAAGGCGGCTCGGAGGAGAGCCCTGCCGAGGATTCCCCTCGCGACTTGGACATCCCCTCCATCGAAGTCGCCGGCCTCAACGCCGACGAGACGGGGGAAGCCTTCGATCCCAAGGACGCCTACCTCGCACCCGACGAGGCCCCCGAGCCGACCGCGCCCGATGCCGGCGATCCCGAACCGGAAGACGCCGCCGATGGCTCCGATGCGGGCGAACCCCCG
This sequence comes from uncultured Coriobacteriaceae bacterium, assembly GCA_900550385.1. Classification (GTDB taxonomy): domain Bacteria; phylum Actinomycetota; class Coriobacteriia; order Coriobacteriales; family Eggerthellaceae; genus Aphodovivens. Next base: position 7,944 of record URRZ01000024.1, read on the forward strand.
GCGGAAGCCCCCGCTCCGGCCGCACCCGACAGGACCGCCGTCATCGACGCCCGCGCTTCCGCTCCCGCCTCCGAGGCATCGCAGACGCGCCGCATCGACCTGTCCGGCTTCGACGAATACCTCGCGGACGGAACGTACGCCCCGCCAGCGCCGTCGTGGCGCGACGGCGGCACGATGCGGCTTCCCCGCATCGAGGGGCAGGATGCCGCGCCCAATCAGAAATCGTTCCTCGCGCCGGAAGGGGAGGGCAAGGGCTCCCGCAAGGGGCTCAAGATCGCCCTCGGCATCATCGCCGCCCTGATCGCCTGCGCCGCCGTCGCTGCGTTCGCCACCTACCAGATGGAGCTTTGGGGCGGCAAGGTGGTGCCGGACGTCGTGGGCATGACGCAGGCGGACGCCACCAACACGCTCGAATCGAAGGGCTTCTCCGTCCGTCCCACGCAGGTGAAATCCGACGAGACCGAGGGCATCGTCTTGCTGATGGACCCCGGCAAGGGCGGACGCCTCCCCGAAGGCGGCGAGGTTGTCATCCACGTGGCCGTTTCGCGGTCGGTCCCCGAGATCGTCGGGTCGACGCAGCAGGAGGCCGAGAATGCCCTCGCGGCGGAGGGGCTTGACAACGTCAGCATCACCACGCAGAAATCCGACGAGGCGGAAGGCACCGTCCTCTCGGTCGATCCCGGGGAGGGGGAGAAGGTCCGGGCGAGCACCGCGGTGACGGTCGTCGTCGCCGAGCCCTACCGCGTCCCCGACGTGTCGGGCATGACCGTCGACCAAGCCACCGCCGCGGTGAGCGAGGCCGGCTTCAACCCCTACGTGCAGTATTCCTACACCGAGGACGTGGCCGAAGGGACCGTGCTGGGGACCTCCCCGGCATCCGGCGAGGCAGCCCCCAGCGGAACGGACGTTGCCGTTCAGGTTGCCATGTCGCGCGCCAACGAGCTGGTGGCCGCGACGCAGAGCCTCCTCGCCCCCGGTGCGAGCGTCGTCATCGGCGGCGTCAACTACGACGTGGATTCCTGCGACGGGGTTTCGTATCTTGGTTCCGAAACCACCTCGTACTCCATCACCGCGCGCCCCTTCACGTACTTTCTGGGCGTGAAGCTGCACTTGGAGGCGACCAGCCTGTCGGGAACCATCGTCTGGACCTCCGACAACGCCATCGCGGGCGGCGACCCCGAGATCAGCTTGGGGTAGCCGCATGGCTTCCCCCACCGAGCGCCTCCGCGTCCTCGTCGTCAAGAAGACCAAGCTGGGCGAGTCGGACCTCATCCTGACGTTCCTCGCGGACGACGGGTCCCAACGGCGAGCCGTCGCGAGAGGGGCGCGCAAGCCGACGAGCCCGTTCGCGGCGCGCTTGGAGGTGTTCTCGCAAGCCGACGTGCTCATCGCCCAGGGCCGCTCGCTCGACATCGTCAAGGAAGCGCGCCTCGCGTCGGGGCGCCCGAACCTCCATGGAAGCGTTGAGAGGGCGGCTTGCGCGGCGCCCGTCGCCGAGCTTCTGGAGAAGATCTCCCAGCCGGGGCTTCCCGTCGCCCGCCTTTTCGACATGTCCGCCGTCGCCCTCGACGCGCTCGAATCCTCCCGGTTGGAGGCTTGCCCGACGCTGTGCGCGGCGGCGCTGCTGAAAGGCGTCTCCCTTTGCGGCTTCAAGCCCAGTTTCGACCGTTGCGCCTGCTGCGGCAAGTGGATCGCGGGCGACGGGGGGCGCCCGGCCCCGTTCTCGGTTTCGGAGGGCGGCGTCCTGTGCGGCGGGTGCTCCAAAGGATCGGATGCCGTCCCCGTCGACGCGTCCACCCTGCAATGGTGCCGTGCGCTTCTGGGATCGACCTTCGAGCGCATCTCGTCGTTCGACGTCGACCAGGCCGCAGCTTTCGCGGTACTGCAGCTCGTCGGCCAATGGGTCCGCTTCCATGTCGGGTCGAGCGTGAAGTCGCTGTCCTTCCTGTTCTCCTCCGGGCTGTTCTGACCCGCGCCGCGCGGAGCCGCGGCCATTTATGCTGATGGTGTGATGGGGCGGCCCGATGCTTGTTGGGGGCTTTCCCGAACAGTAGAATAGTGCGGCTGCGTCCATGCAGCCGTTTCCTCCTTGGTCCGCATGCGTCCACCGCTTGCCCACCCAGGTCGGAATGTCGGTAATCGCGACGCAAGTCGCCCAATGCGGCCGGAACGCGGCCGCGGAAGGAAAGGTGGAGAACATGCCCAGCAAGCTTAGCATCAGCAAGGAGCGCACCGCGGAACTGGTGCGGGAGTTCGGCCGCGACGAGAAAGACTGCGGCAACTCCAACGTCCAGGTCGCCATCATGAGCGAGCGCATCCGCAACCTCACCGAGCACCTGAAGTCCCATCCGAAGGACCACCACACCCGCCGCGGGCTCATGCAGCTCATCGGCAAGCGCCGCAGCATGCTGAAGTACATCAAGAACCGCGACATCGAAGAGTATCGCGCGCTCATCAAGAAACTCGGCATCCGCGACAACATCTAGGCATGGAGGAAGCCCGCTTAACGCGGGCTTCCGCGCGTTATCGTCCCGATTCCCCCTGACGGCCGATCGGGCGGCGCGCCGCGGCGGATCCCGCCGCGGCTTTCGGTCCGGGGCGCATGCGGCGCCTCGGGTCGTGACGGCGCGAAACGTGAGTACACGCCGTCGAAGAAGCTCTGGGGCAATAGGGCCCCGAGGTGAAGAGAAAGAACATGAGAATGGAGAAAATCGTCGAGTCGTTCGAGCTCTACGGCAAGCAGTACCGCCTCGAGACGGGCGAGCTGGCCAAGCAGGCCACCGGCGCCGTCCTGGTGGGACAGGGCGACACCACGGTCCTGGTCACCGCCGTCATTTCCAAGGAGGAGAAGGATTACGACTTCTTCCCGCTGACCGTCGACTTCATCGAGAAGATGTACGCGGTCGGCCGCATCCCCGGCGGGTACCTGAAGCGCGAGGCTCGTCCTTCCGAGAAGGGCACGCTGACCGCCCGCATGATCGACCGCCCGATCCGCCCCGGCTTCGCCGATGGGTTCAAGCGCGAGGTTCACATCGTCGCCACCACGTTCGTGGCCGATCAGGTCAATCCGCCCGACACCATCTGCGTCATGGGCGCTTCCGCCGCGCTGATGCTGGGCGCCGCTCCCTTCGACGGCCCCGCCGCCTGCGTGCGCATCGGCCGCGATATCGACACGCGCGAGTTCATCGTGAACCCCACGTTCGAGGAGGAGCAGAACTCCGACCTGGAGCTCACCATCGCCGGCACCGCCGACTACATCTCCATGGTGGAGGCGGGCGCCAAGGAGATCTCCGAGGAGGACATGGTCGCCGCCATCGCGTTCGGCCAGGAGGCCATCGCCGAGTTCTGCAAGGCCCAGCAGCGCTTCCTCGACCGCTGCGCCATCGAGCCGCGCGAGTGGCCCATCCACGTGCCCGACCCGTCCATCGCCGAGCGCGTGAACCCCTTCCTGGACGAGATGTCCGCCGCGCTGAAGGACTCCGACAAACAGGCCCGCATGGGCAAGGTGGAGGAGCTTAAGGAGCGCGTGGCCGCCGAGCAGTTCAGCGACGAGGAGCGCGCCGCTTGGAAGGGCGACATCGCCGCCGCGCTGAAGTCCCTCGAGAAGAAGGCGATGCGCGCCATGGTCATCGAGACCGGCGAGCGCGCCGACGGCCGTCGTTCCGACGAGATCCGTCCGCTGCACATCGTGCCGGGCTACCTTCCGCGCGTCCACGGCTCCGGCCTGTTCCAGCGCGGCCAGACCCAGGTGATGAGCGTCGTCACCCTGGGCATGCTCAACGAGTGGCAGCGCCTCGACACCATCGACCCCGCCGAGGGCAAGCGCTACATCCACCATTACAACTTCCCGCCGTACTGCACCGGCGAGACCGGCCGCATGGGCGCTCCCAAGCGCCGCGAGCTGGGGCATGGCGCCCTGGCCGAGCGCGCGCTGCTGCCGGTGATCCCCAGCGAGGAAGATTTCCCCTACACCATCCGCGTGGTCTCCGAGGTGCTGGAGTCCAACGGCTCCTCCTCGATGGCCTCCACGTGCGGCTCCACGCTGGCGCTGATGGACGCCGGCGTGCCCATCAAGCGCCCGGTTTCCGGCATCGCCATGGGCCTCATCAAAGAGGGCGACGACGTGGTGATCCTCTCCGACATCCAGGGCATCGAGGACTTCCTGGGCGACATGGACTTCAAGGTGTGCGGCACCGAGCAGGGCATCACCGCGCTGCAGATGGACAACAAGGCCAAGGGCCTTTCGGTCGAGATCCTCGCGCGCGCGCTGAAGCAGGCGCATGAGGGCCGCATGTTCATCCTGAACGCGATGCTCGACCAGATCGAGGCGCCGCGCGCCCAGCTGCGCGACACCGCACCGCGCATCGAGACCATCCACATCCCGGTCGATAAGATCCGCGAGGTCATCGGCAGCGGCGGCAAGGTCGTGCGCGGCATCCAGGACGAGACGGGCGCCAGCATCGACATCCAGGAGGACGGCACCATCCACATCGCCGCGGTCGAGGGCCCGGCGGGCGAGGCCGCCAAGAAGATGATCCTCGACATCGTCAAGGAGCCCGAGGTGGGCGAGGAGTACGAGGGCGAGGTCGTCGGCATCAAGGACTTCGGCGCCTTCATCAAGCTCACCGCCAGCAAGGACGGCCTGCTGCACATCAGCCGCGTGGCGAACGGCCGCGTCGGCAAGGTGGAGGACGTGCTCAGCCTGGGCGACGTCGTGAAGGTCAAGGTGCTCGAGGTCGACCCGAACTCGGGCAAGATCTCGCTCGACCGCCTCGACAAGCCGGATGCCCCCGAGGGATCCGCGGACAACGGCGGCCACGAGCGCCGCGAGCGTCGCGATCGCAACGGGAACGGCCACAGCGACAACCATCCCGGCCGTTCGAACAGGACGCCCCGTCGCCGTCACCAGTCCTAGCCAGACCGCGCAGCGGCCGGGAACGCCGATCGGCATCGCGATCCGGGCCGCTGCAACGCGTGAGCAGCGCGAATTATCGCAGCGCTTAGACAAGCAAGCGTCCCGTGTCCGCAAGGATCCGGGACGCTTCTTTCGTTGGCGGCTGCTGCCATATTTTGCAGTATCGAAACGTAAACTGCGGTATTGTTAACGCATTACCACAACGTGAGGAAGGCGGTCGAAATGATCAAGGTTGCCGTATCGGGTTGCGCGGGGCGCATGGGTTCTGCGGTGGTTGCGGCGGTGACGGCCGCTGACGACATGGAGGTCGCGTGCGGCATCGATCCGCATGCGTCGGGCGAATCGCCGTTCCCGGTGTTCGCCAGCGTCGCCGATGCGGTTGCGAGCTCCCGATTCGACGTGCTGGTCGATTTCACGCAGCCGAACGTGATCGAAGGCAACCTGCGCGAGGCGCTGCCTGCGGGCATCGACTGCGTGGTGGGCACGACGGGGCTTTCCAACGACGTGCTCGAAGAGCTCGCCTCGCTCGCGCCCGCGGGCACCTGCCTGTTCTATGCGCCGAACTTCACGACGGGCGCCGTTCTGATGATGCAGTTCGCCAAGGCCGCCGCCCCGTATTTCCCGGAGGCGGAGGTGCTGGAGTTCCACCATTGCAACAAGAAGGACGCGCCGTCGGGGACGGCGGTCCGCACCGCCCAGATCATCTCCGAAGCGCGCGGCGGGCGCGCGAGCGGTGCGCCGGGCAAGGAGACCGAGATCGCCGGCGCGGAAGGCGCCCGCGGAGCCTTGGTGGAGGGCGTCCCCGTCCATTCCGTCCGCTCGATGGGCTATGTCGCCAGCCAGGAGGTCGTCTTCGGATCGATGGGGCAGACCCTGTCCATCCGCCACGATTCCTGGGATAGGTTCTCCTACATGCCGGGCGTGCTTCTGGGGATCCGCAGCGTCGGCGGGCGCGAGGGCCTCATTGTAGGTTTGGAGAACTTCATGGCATAGCCTCCGGCTTTACCGGATCCATGAGATAATAACTTAGTTTGGATTGTTGCGCCTGCTGATCGCGCCTCTCCCGGATGGGGCGACGCGCAGCGCGCGCGGTGAGGAGTCAGTATGTCCCAGCCACGTTTCGGCCGCATGATACCCGCGATGGTAACGCCTTTCGACGAGAACCGCGATTTGGATCTGAATAAGGCCCAATCCCTCGCCGTGCGCTTGGCCGATGGCGGCAGCGATTCGCTGATCCTGAACGGGACCACCGGCGAGAGCCCCACCATCTTCTACCCCCAGAAGATGGACTTGTTCCGCGCCGTGCTCGAGGCGGTGGGAGGGCGCGTGCCCATCATCGCTAACGTCGGCGACAACTGCACGCAGGACACCGTCGAATTCGCCCAGGATGTGCAGAAGCTGGGGGTCGACGGCTTCATGTGCGTCGTGCCCTACTACAACAAGCCTCCCCAGGAGGGCATCTACCGCCACTTCAAGACTATCGCGCAGGCGGTCGAGCTGCCCATCATCCTCTACAACATCCCAGGGCGCTGCGTGGTGAACATGGAGGCCGACACGACGCTGAGGCTCGCGCGCGAGCACGCCAACGTCGTCGCGGTGAAGGAGGCGTCCGGCGACCTCGAGCAGGTGAGGAAGATCGTCGAGGGCGCGCCCGAGGGATTCAGCGTCTACTCGGGCGACGATTCCGCCACCTACGACGTCATGAAGGCTGGCGGCGCCGGCGTCATCTCCACGACGGGCAACGTGGCCCCTGCGCGCATGAAGGAGCTTGTGGACCTGTGCGCGGCGGGCGATTGGGAACGCGCGGCGGAGGCCAACGAGCGCCTCATGCCGCTTATGAAGGGACTGTTCGAGACCTCCAACCCCATTTTGGTGAAGGAGGCCCTGAAGCTGGCGGGTTTCCCGGTCGGCGGCGTGCGCTTGCCGCTGGTCGACGCCACCCCCGAGCAGTCCGAGCGCCTCGCGGGCATCATGCGCGAGGTCGGCGTACTGTAATAGACATCGCGGCGGCGTGAGGCGCCGCCAGGGAAGGAGCGCAAGATCTTACATGGCGCATAACGAACAGGAAGCGAAGGACGCCGCCGGCGCACCTCGCAAAGACGGAAGGAAGAGGCGGGACGAGGGGCGCAAGACGCGCACCTACAAGCACGTCAACATCGATCGCACGCGCCCCCAGCTCACCAAAGACGGCGCGGTCCGGGACGACCGCCCCGCCAAGGGCCAGGGCAAGCGCGAGTTCTCCTCCTCCAAGAAGGACCCGAAGGCGACGCTGAAGGTGATCCCCCTGGGCGGTCTCGACGCCATCGGCAAGAACATGACCGTGTTCGAGTGCAAAGACGACATGATCGTCGACGATGCGGGCCTCATGTTCCCCGATGACGACCATCCAGGTATCGACCTCATCCTGCCCGACTACACCTACGTGCTCGAGCATGCGGACAAGCTGCGCGGCATCGTGGTCACGCATGGCCACGAGGACCACACCGGCACGCTTCCGTACCTGCTGAAGGACCTCGACCGTCAGGTGCCCATCTATGCCACCAAGCTGACGCTGGGCCTCATCGAGGGCAAGTTCAAGGAGCATCGCATCAAGAACGCGAAGCTCGTCGAGATCAAGCCCGGCGACAAGGTCAAGCTCGGATGCATCACGGCCGAGTTCTTCGCCGTCAACCACTCGATACCCGGGGCCGTGGGCGTGTTCTTCCAAAGCCCGGCGGGCAACGTGCTGCATACCGGCGACTTCAAGCTCGATCAGACGCCCATCGACGGAGTCCACACCGATTTCGGCGCGCTCGCGCGCTTCAGCAAGGCGGGTGTCGACCTCATGATGAGCGACTCGACCAACGCGATGAACGCCAACTTCACGCCGTCCGAGGCGGAGGTGGGCAAGGCGCTGTCGCCTATCATCGCGCAGGCGAAGGGCCGCGTGATCATCGCATCGTTCGCGAGCCACATCCACCGCATGCAGCAGATCTGCGACGCCGCGGTCGCCAACGGCCGCAAGGTCGTGGTCACGGGTCGTTCGATGGTGCAGAACACCGACATTGCGCGGCGCTTGGGCTACCTCAACATCAGCGACGACGACATCGTGGACGCCTACGAGCTGCGCGGCCTTCCCCCCGACAAGGTGGTCATCATGTGCACGGGCAGCCAGGGTGAGCCGCTGTCCGCCCTTGCGCGCATCGCCAACGGCGAGCACAAGACCATCGAGATCGACGAGGGCGACACCGTCATCATCTCCGCCACGCCCGTTCCCGGCAACGAGAAGGCGGTGACGCGCGTCATCAACTCGCTCGCCAAGATCGGTGCCGACGTCTACGACAAGAAGCGCGCCATGGTGCACGTGTCCGGCCATGCTGGCGCCGAGGAGCTCAAGCTCGTGCTCTCCATCGTGCAGCCCAAGGCCTTCATGCCGGTCCATGGCGAGGCGACGCATCTGCGCGCCCACGCCAAGCTGGCCGAGGCGACCGGCGTGCCGCACGACAACATCTTCATCTGCGAGAACGGCGAGAGCCTTGAACTGTCCGCCAAGGGCGTCTTCCGCGGCGAGACGGTCGAGAGCGGCATCGTCTTCGTCGACGGCCTTTCTGTCGGCGACACCTCCCAGGACGTGCTCAACGAGCGCACCGAGATGGGCAGCCAGGGCGTCGCGTCGGTGGCGGTCGCCGTCTCGCTGAAGCGCCGCGAGGTCGCCAGCGAGGTCCAGGTGGAGATGCATGGCATCACCGGCGGCGACGACGGCTACCTTTCCGACGACGTGAAAGCGGCCATCCGCAATTCGCTTAAGCGCCAGCTGGGCAAAGGGGGCGGTATGAAGGAGCTGCGCAAGGCGGCTCGCGATTCGCTGCTCTCCGTGCTTTGGGAGCGCGCGAAGCAGCGGCCCTTGGCCATCGTCAACTTGGTCGAGGTGCAGTGACGCCCCGTTGCGGGTTAGCGGACCCGGCCCTTCGGCAATCCGGAGGGCCGGGTCCGGGAAAAGGTTCGACGCAGTAAAACGCACGATAAACGCAGCAGTAAGGAGCAGGGCTCATGGCCCGTACCACCAAACCGAATGCATCCAGGGGGGCGGCAGGGAATCCGCGCTCCCGCAAGCGAGCCGAATCCCCTGCGCAGAAAAGCGCCAAGCGGGGCGGGGCGCCCCAGTGCGTGCAGGACGATAGGATTCTCGACGAGTCGACGCGCAGGAACATGGTCGCCGTGGTGTTCGTCATCGCGGCCATCGTCCTGTTCGTCGCCGCGCTCCTGCCCACCGATGCGGTGGTCACCGCCTTCGTGTCCCTTGCGCTCCACCAGGTGTTCGGCTTGGGGGCCTACATCCTGCCGCTGTTCCTGCTCGCCTGCGGCGTGAGCTTCGTCTTCCCGACCGAGAAGCCGCACATTCCCGTGCGCATCGCCATCGGGCTGGGCCTCGTCTTCGTCGCGGTGCTCGCGCTTCTCGCGCTGACCACCCCTTACGATCGCACGTCGGGCGCGCCCGAGGCGCTGTTCTACCCCGACCAGCTGGCCGCGCGCGGAGGCTATATCGGCGCCGGCATCGCATGGGCCGGGTTCACCCTGTTCGGCAGGGTGGTGTCGTGCATCATCATGGCGGGCGTCATCCTCATCGGCTTCATCGTCATCGGGTTGTCGTTCACCGGCATCATCGCCGGCATCAAGGACAGGCGCGAGGCGAGGGAGCTCGCCGAGGCCGAAGCCGCCTCCGTCGAGCCGGCCCCGCCCTACGAGCCCGTCAAGCGCGGCGAGGGGGGCTTCGTTCCCCTGACCGCGTCCAACGATCGGCAGCGTTCCCGCCGTCATGGGCGCGCTTCCGAGCTGGATGCGGCCAAGACGCAGGTCATCGAACCGTCGGAGGGTGGTAAGAGCCCTGCGCGAAGCCGCGCGCGCTCCATCGAGGCGGATGGCGCGGCGGGGGAGACCCAGGCCCTCACGCGCAAGCTCGGCAAAGCCGACCAAGCGCAGCCCGAGGCCGTCACGCGCGCGTTCTCCCCTTCCGAGAAGAAAAGCGCGCGCCGATCGAAGGAGCAGCCTGCCGTGCGCGTCGATGCGGACGGCTTCGCGCTGCCTTCGCCCGACCTGCTCAAATCGACCGATCCCGGGCAGCGCCTGCTTGACAACGAGGACGAGCTGCGCGACACCGCCGCCTGCCTGCAGGAGACCCTCGAGGACTTCAAGATCATGGCGCAGGTCGTCGGCTGGGTGGCGGGTCCCACGGTCACGCTGTTCAAGGTCGACCTTCCCGCCGGCGTGCGCGTCAGCCGCATCACCGCGCTCGAGGCGGATATCGCCTTGGCGCTCGCGGCGCCCGGCGTGCGCATCTTCGCACCCATCCCCGGCACCAACTACGTGGGAATCGAGGTCCCTAACAGGACCCGCCGCACCGTGCTTCTGGGCGATGTCCTCAAAGAGGCCCCTGACGGCCCCTTGCAGGTCGCCATCGGCGAGGACGTCGAAGGCCACCAGATCGTAGCCGACCTCGCGCGCATGCCGCACCTTCTCATCGGCGGCACCACCGGTTCGGGCAAGTCGGTTTCGATCAACGCGATGATCATGTCGATACTGATGCGCGCCACCCCCTCGGAGGTGCGGTTCATCATGATCGACCCGAAGCGCGTCGAGTTCACCCCCTACAACGGCATCCCGCACCTGTACGTCCCCGTCGTCACCGAGGCGAAAGAGGCCGCGAGCGCGCTTGCCTGGGGCGTTGCCGAGATGGAGCGCCGCTTGAAGGTGTTCAGCAAGGTGGGCGCCCGCAACATCGGCCAGTTCAACGAGCTTGCGCTGAAGGAGCAGGCGGAAATCGCCGCCGCGCTCGAGGCGGGCGACGAGCCGCCCGAGCCTTCGATCGGCGACAAGCTACCCTATATCGTCATCATCATCGACGAGCTCGCCGACCTGATGATGAACGTCGGCAAAGAGGTCGAATTCTCCATCAGCCGCATCGCGCAGCTGGCGCGTGCTGCGGGTATCCACTTGATCGTGGCGACGCAGCGCCCTTCCACCAACGTGGTGACCGGCCTGATCAAGGCGAACATCACCAACAGGATCGCCTTCAACGTCGCTTCGGGCATCGACAGCCGCGTCATCCTGGACACACCGGGGGCCGAGCGGCTCATCGGTTTGGGCGACTTGCTGTTCAGCAAGCCCGAGTACGCCAAGCCCCAGCGCATGCAGGGGTGCTTCGTGTCCAACGACGAGATCTCCTCGGTTGTGGCGGCTTTGAAGGAGCAGGGCGAGCCCGAGTACCATACCGAGATCCTGAAGACGAACCTCATCACCTTGGGCGATTCCCAGCCCGACGGGTCAGGCGGTTCCGGCGAGTCGGACGATCCGCTCATCTGGGAGGCGGCCGAGATCGTCGTCTCGAGCGGGTTCGGATCCACTTCCAACATCCAGCGCCGGCTGAAAGTCGGGTATTCGCGTGCAGGACGTATAATGGACATGCTCGAGGCGAAGGGCGTGGTCGGTCCGCCGAACGGGAGCAAGCCCCGCGAGGTGCTCGTCGACTCCCTCGAGCTCGAGACGTTGAAGGCGTTCGAGGCCAACGACGCTTCCGAGGAGTGATGACATGGCTCAGCTGACATTCGGCGCTATCCTCGCGGAAGCCCGCGAGCATCAGGGCATGGACGTCGCCACCGCGGCGAGGCGCCTGCGCATCCGCCCGGACATCCTGCGCTCCATCGAAGCGGAGGATTTCTCGCGTATGCCGCCGCGCGGCTACACGCGCAACATGATCAACGCGTATGCCCGTTTGGTCGGGCTCAACCCCACCGAGATCACCCGCATGTACCTCGATGCCGCCTACGCCTTCCAAGTGGGCAAGGCACGTTCGGACTCCCTTCCCTCCGCCGACCCTTCCGCAGGGCGCCGCGTGCGCGGCGGAGCTTCGGGCCGCACGAGGCGGCCCGCCCAGCAGGAGGAGAGGCCCCCGCGCCAGAACGCGCTCGGCCGCACGGTGTACGACGATCGCCGTACGCCTGCACGATCGGATTACGGCTCGACTCCGACGCTGTCGACGGGCAGGGCGAGGCAGGCTGACCGCATGCATCCCAGCCGGCATCCCGCCATGGCCTCGTCCCACTACACCAATTTCTACGCGGGACCGCAAGGGACCGGCGCCATGCGCTCGCGTCTGCCGTTCTTCATCGCGGGCGGCATCATCCTGGTCCTTCTGGTGGTGGTTCTGTTTCTCGTGTTCGGCCCGAAGGGCGGACAGCAGGAGGAAGATGTCCCCTCGGTCCCCATCACCGGCCTGACCGACACCACCCAAACGGGCGAGGACGGCGAGGCCGCCGAAGAGCAGCCGAAGCTGACCGCTCCCACGAGCGTCACCGTCGAGTACCGCGTCGGCAACTCCAGCGACGCCTACGTCGAGATCGCCGTCGACGGCGGCGCGGCCGAGCCCATGTACCTGGAAGCCGGCACCGTGGAGACCGTCGACGTCACCGGGACCTGGTCGCTTTCCACCTGGACGACCGACATCGTGCAGGTAACCGTGGACGGCGAGCGCGCGGAGTTCGCGCAGAGCGGCTCCGGCATCCCCACCTGCACCGTGAGTTTCGACGAGTACCTCACGAAGTGGCTCGAGGAGCATCCCGGCGCCTCCGCCGGATCGACGTCGGACGATTCGTCGGATTCCGCTTCGGACGGGGGCGCGGCGTCGGACGGCGCCGCGGATGATTCGGCAACCGCATAGCATCAAGACGAGAAGGAGCTGACCATGGCAAAGGAATCGAGTTTCGACGTCGTGTCGACGGTCGACATGCAGGAGGTCGACAACGCCTTCCAGCAGGCTAAGCGAGAGCTGGCGCAGCGCTACGACCTGAAGGGATCGGGCGCGGAGATCTCCTTGGACAAAGGCGCGCGCACCATCACCGTCTCGGCGCCCGCGGATTTCGTCGCGAAGCAGGTCATCGACGTGATCGGCACCAAGCTCGTGCGACGCGGCATCGACCTCGGCGCGGTGAAGTGGGGCGACCCGCAGCCTGCGGCGGGGCAGAGCGTCAGGCAGACCGCCTCGATCGTTGAAGGCATCGACAAGGAGACCGCCGGCAAGATCAACAAGGACGTCAAGGGCACCAAGCTGAAGGTCAAAGTCCAGATCGAAGGCGACAAGCTGAGGGTGAGCTCCGCCTCCCGCGACACCCTGCAGGAGGTCATCGCCTTCCTGAAATCGCAGGACTACGGCCAGCCCCTCCAGTACACGAACTATCGCTAAGCCTTCGATAGCATGGGCCATGTAGACGCAAACGAGCTGCTCGCCGAAGGCGGCGGCTATGGCGCGCAGCCGACCGTGGCGTTCGTCACCCTCGGCTGCGCCAAGAACGAAGTCGATTCCGCCGCCATGGTGGATCGCGTCCAAGCTGCCGGCTTCACGGTGTCGGACGACCCTCGGTCGGCGGACGCCGTGGTGGTCAACACCTGCTCGTTCATCCAAGCGGCCACCGAGGAGAGCCTGCAGACGATCTTCGAGATCAGCGGCCTTCCGGGCTACGATGACGGCTCGAAGAGGATCGTCGTCGCGGGATGCCTCCCGGCGCGCTACGGCGAGGACCTCGAACAGGACCTCACAGAGGCTTCCGCGTTCGTCCCCTGCAGCAGGGAATCCGACATCGTCGAGGTTCTTGCCGACCTGCTGGGCGCGCCCGCCCGCATCGAGGGCGGGGCTTCGCGTAAAGCGGGGGATTTCTTCGGGACGGTCGCGCGCTACGTCAAGATCAGCGACGGATGCGACCGGTTCTGCTCCTTCTGCGCGATCCCCTATATCCGGGGCGCCTACCATAGCTTCCAATTTAAGGATATTCGCGATGAGGTCTCGCGGCTCGTTTTGGATGGCGCGCGTGAGATCACGCTCATCGCGCAGGACACCGGCCGCTGGGGCGAGGACTTGAACCCGGAGGACACGACGGCGAGCCTCCTCGAGCGCCTTGCGGACGAGTTCGCCGACACTTGGTTCAGGCTGATGTACGTGGAACCTGCGGGCGTCACCGACCAGCTGCTCGAAACGATCGCCTCGCATCCGAACATTTGCAGCTACCTGGACGTTCCGCTCCAACATGCTTCCGCCAAGGTCCTCGATTCCATGAACCGGAGCGGCTCCTACGAGGAGAACCTCGCTTTGATCAGGCGCATACGCGCCAAGGTGCCCGGCATCACGCTGCGCACGACGGTCATCGCAGGGTTCCCGGGCGAGACCGAGGAGGATTTCGACCTTCTGGTCGATTTCCTCGAAGAGGCCGAGTTCGACTACGTCGGCGTGTTCGCGTATTCCCGCGAAGAGGGGACGCGCGCTGCCTCGCTGCCCGACCAAGTCGACGAGGATGTCAAAGCCGAGCGCGCCCAGACGCTTCGCGACGTCGCCGACTCCATCTCGCATGCCCGCGTCGCTTCGCGCGCGGGGCAGAGCATGGACGTCCTCGTCCTCGGACGCGAGGAAGACGGGCAGCTGTACGGGCGCGCCATGTGCCAGGCTCCCGACGTCGACGGCGTGACGTATCTGGAATCCGGCGAGCCCGGCGATGTCGTGCGCATCGTGATCGAGGATACCCTGCTCTACGAGATGGAAGGCGCATGATGCCCGACGATTCGAAACGCGACGCATCGAAACGAGCGGCGAGCGCGAGCTCCGACAAGCTATGGACCCCGGCCAACATCGTGACGCTGGTGCGTATCTGCCTCGTGCCGGTGTTCGTGCTCGCCATCATCAGCCCTTGGCCTGCGTATTTCGGCCTTGATTCCGCTTCAGGCGTGAAGTCGTGGGTTGCCGCAGCCATCTTCATCGTGCTTGCGGCGACGGATGGGCTGGACGGCTACCTCGCGCGGAGCAGGGGGGAAGTGACCGACTTCGGCAAGTTCATGGACCCTCTTGCCGACAAGATCCTGGTTGCGGCCGCCCTGCTGTCCCTGATAGAGCTGAGGGTGCTGCCCTCTTGGCCCGCGTTGATCATCCTCACGCGCGAGTTCATCGTCTCGGGCATCCGCATGGTCGCGGCCAGCAAGGGGACCGTCATCGCGGCAAGCTGGTACGGTAAGGCGAAGACGGTCACGCAGATCATCGCCATCGTCCTGTTCATCATCAAGGATTCCGTCATCAAGGTCGACCCGCTCGGCGCCCTGCACGATCCCGTGTA
>URRZ01000025.1 GCA_900550385.1 uncultured Coriobacteriaceae bacterium
TGCCACCAATGCGGCTCGTGCTGCGGCCGCCGCGCCGGCCGCGTGCTGGACGGCAAGCCGCTCATCATATGCACCCGCAAGGAAGCCGCGCGAGAGGTGCTTGCGAGGCTGGGGAAGCGGGGGCGGGACGAAGAAGGATGAGCGGGGCGAGGAAAGGCCATTCATGCAAGCTAAATATTGCAGATGTATCTACAATGTGATACATTTCAATCGTATTGAGCAACTTAGGAGGGCTGCCATGGCAAAGACGGCTACCATCAACATGCGCGTCAACCCCGAAATTAAGGCAGATGCGGAGTCGGTGTTCTCCAGCTTGGGAATGACCCTTGCTGAGGCGATCAATATCTTCTTGCATAAGTCCATTATGGAACGCGGTCTGCCCTTCGAGGTGCGTCAGCCCCGATATAACGCCGAGACCGAGGCGGCGATGCGCGAAGCGCGGGATATCATGAACGGTAAGAGGGCAGTGGAGTCCTATGGTTCGGCAGCGGAGATGCTTGCCTCTTTCGATGACTAGAGTATCGCGATGAAATTGAGACTTGTTCCCACCTCGCAATTCAAGAAGGATTGCAAGAGGGCGAAAAAGCGCGGTTTGGACATGTCGGAGCTGCAGGCGGTTCTCGATCGATTGTGCAACGGCGACCAGTTGGAAGAACGTTATCGCGATCATTTCCTAGTGGGCGGCTACGCAGGCTTTCGCGAATGCCATATTCGACCGGATTGGCTGTTGATATACGCGGTGGATGAGGATAGGCTCATCCTGGTGGCAGCGCGCACGGGAACTCATTCCGATCTGTTCGACGAGTAGCCTGCAACTCTAGGCGCTGGGCGCGACGCCCGTGTCGTCCTCGATGGCACGATGCGGACGGGCGGGGGACCCGAACGCGACCGTGTTGGACGGAATGTCCTTGTTGACGACGGAGTTCGACCCGATGATCACGTTGTCGCCGATGGTCACGCCGGGGAAGATCGTGCAGTTGGCGCCGATCCACACGTCGCGGCCGATCTTGATCGCCTGCGCGCGGCTCGTGAACCCGCGGCGCTCGCCCGGCTGCTTGGGGTGGTCGACGGTCGTGATGACGCACCCGGGCGCGGTCATCGTGTGGTCGCCGATCTCGATGGGCGCGGCGTCGATGAACGTCACGTTGGAGTTGATGAAGACGTGGTCGCCGATGAAGATGTTCCTCCCGTTGACGAAGCCGACCGGCTCGAGGAAGTAGAGGTCCTCGCCGACCGCCCCGAACACGGTGCGGAGGAAGGCGGTCTGCTCCTCCTCGCTTTCCCAGATGCCATTGTTGATGCGATCAAGCTTGCGCCGCACATCTTGGCGTTTCTCGAACCAGCCGGGGTATTTGAGGGAGAAGGTTCTGGGAGTGGGCATGGTAGGGGTCCTTTCAAGGTGGGTTTAAGATGATCGCTGCGCAACGACCGGAATCTCAATAGGCATGCTGCAGTCATTCGCAATCCGATAGGTTCTTCTCTTCGCTATCGTTCAATTCGCTCAGATAGGCTGCGATCGAACTCTCGATCTCATCACTCGGGGGAAGACCGAACGGTTCTCTCTCTTCAATGACAGACTCGAAAATCGGTACCAGAAAATCCCGTACCGTTTGTTCCTGCCTTTCGGATATCATCGTTTGCTCGAGAAGCGATTTAAATGCTGCGGAGTCGATATTGTTTAGCTTTGAGACAAGCTTATCGACCTCATCGTCAGCGAGCATATATTCAACGGACATGCTAGATACAAGAGCGTTGAAAAAACGAGTGAACGAAGCGGCGTCTCCTTCGTAAAACACGTTGCTCACTGTATTTGTGGCAAACGACCCGGCTGCTCCTCCTATCACACCACCCACGATGCCCACCGCGGTTCCGACTCCTGGAGTAATTGCGGTGCCGACCGCCGCTCCGATCTTTGCCGCCGCTGCGCCCGCTGCTGCAGCCCCGCCTACGCCACCGGCGATGGAGCCGGCAAGCGAGGTGAGGTTTTTCGCATACTGGGCACCGCTTGCTTTGCCGGACGCGAGCTTGTATGTTTCGGGAACGGAGAAGACGGCAAAAGTGATGGCGGAAGTGATTGCGCTGCTGCGCATGATCTTTGCAAGTTGCTTCGACGCCGCCGCTCCGCTGATTGCACGTTTGCCAGACAGGGTACGCAGGCCATTGACGATGGTCGCCGAAGTCTTATGCCCGAGCTTCTGAACGACAATCTGGCTCGGTTTCATCAGCGTGTTTGCCAAGCTGGTTCGAGATAGCTGAGAGACGATCATATGCTGGGCAAATGACAGACCGAATACCTGGACTCCTGAAGCAAATCCCGCATGGATTGATTCCTTCATGCTTCCGGTTTTTCGGTATGCGTTGAAAGATGCGGCAAGAAACGAGATGCCGAATGCGCACGTGCACTGAATCGCGCCAGTTGCTGCATCGTACTTCAGTGATTCGATCGTCCCCGGTTTTGTTAGGTTGACCGCTTGCTCGTAAGTCAAACGACCTTTCCTGACAATCTCTTTCGCCATCTTGGGGTCTTTTACTCCAGGGACTTTCCCTCGGCGGATCTTCTCTTCGAACCCCCTAAGCACGCTGTCGTATTGGTCTTTGGCGACCTCGAGCTGCATTGGATTACCGTCACCATCGATGTAGCGGTATTGGCTTGTGGAAGGGTCGAAGCATGCTTCAAGCGATCCCCTTGCGGAGTTGTAGTACTTGGTCTGGATGAAAACCCCATCGACTATGCGATCCGGACCGTTTTTCTTGTTGTCTCTACCGCAGACGCGTGCATCGTGCCCATGCAGTTTATCGAGTTTCGTGATGGCTTCTTCCGCCATCTCTCCGTGGCCAGCGGGGGTTGCCCGTTGCTCGGCGAAAACGGCAGATTCTGCCGATAGGGTATTGGCTCCGGAGACTATGGCGGCGTTGCGGCCTGAATCGCTGACCTCCGTTTCGAGACCGGCGATGTCCTCGATGCCCCGGAGTTCATGTTCGACAGCACCCGCCTTGCGGCAAGCTTCAGCGAACTTAATCGAGCATGACCGATCAACTGACATCAAGGGGTTCGATTCGCTTATCTCGCCGAGCCAGGCTGGCTCGAAATAGTTCCAGCGGATGTACGTCAGACTCGATCGAGTATCCTTTTCGTTGCCCGGAAAGGCGAACGCTTTTGCGTCGGATTTGATGAATACGCCTTGGTCGGTCAAGGCAACGCCGCTAGGGCGCAGGTCGAATTCGGCAGAAGACCAGATTACGGTTTGCTCTCGAGGAATGGGGAAGGAAGCTTTCACTCTGCTCGAATTGCCTACGGATAGAGCCAGGGGGGATTCTCCAAGCTCGTCCATCAATCGTTTGCAACGGAGTTCTCTAACTTCGTTTTGGGCGGCGACGAGCTGGCGATAGTGCCTCTCCTCCCGTAATTCGCTTTCGCGCGTTTTCTCGGCGATGGATGCCTTTGCCTCGTCGATCAGATCCGGCACGCTGATGCTTGCTATTCGCTTGGAAGCAGTGTCCTTTGCATCGGAGATGGCGCTTGCTGCATTGGCGCCGGCTGCGATTGCGATCTCGGCAGCTTTGTTTCCCGCATGCACCGCACCGTCGGCAACGGTTTTCGCCGCGTTTCCGATTGCGTTTTGCAGCTCTTCGAAATACTTGCGCTTATTGTTTCCGTCCTCCATGAGCGTCTCCTCTAGAAAAGGATCATTGAGCGCCGGTAACCAGTAGCGCTGCTTACCTACGTTCATTTTAATCTGCTTAGAAGGTTTGAAGCGGCTTGATTGCTTCATAATGGCTTCGACGAGATTGCATCGAATGGTGCGTCGGCGAATCGTTTATAGGAGAACGGCCATGGCTATGAATGCATCCGCGCAATCGATGATCGCGCTTATGACGAATGCGAGCCTTCGTTTCGTCGTGCCGGTTTATCAGCGTCCCTATTCTTGGGACGAAGATCAGTGCGAGCAGCTTTGGGACGATATCCGCTCCGTCGGATCGCGCCCGGAAGATCGGCATTTCACCGGCTCTGTCGTGTGGGTTCAAGACGGCGTCATGTCGGCGAGCGGAGTCACCCCGCGCTTGCTGATCGATGGGCAGCAACGCGTCACCACGCTCGCGCTGCTGCTCGTGGCTCTAGCAGACTATGCCAAGACCCATCCCGACGAAGGCCTCAACTTCACGTATGAGCAGCTCATCAATGGCGGATACCTGATCAGCAATTACATGAGGGGCGAGGATCGCTATCGCCTCACTTTATCTCAAGGTGACAGGACGACGTTCAAATCCGTTTTGGACAACCTTGTAGACTCGGATGTGAAGGTCGTCGAGGAGTCGTCCCGCATTCTCAACAATCTTGCGTTCTTCAAGCAGCGTCTTGCCGCCATCGATAGCCCGAATGTGATTTGGGATGGCATCCGGCGTTTAGAGGTCGTGTCCATTTCGCTCGATGCGGGCAAAGACAACCCTCAGCTCATCTTCGAGTCGATGAACTCCACCGGCAAGGACCTTTCGTCCGCGGACCTGATTCGCAACTTCGTGCTGATGGGCTTGCCTCGCGAGCAGCAGGAGAGCCTCTACTTGAACTATTGGCGCGATATCGAGAAGACGCTTGGCGCCGATAGCTACGATGAGGTGTTCGACGAGTTCATCAGGAACTACCTCACTGTGCTGTATGCGCCTGAATCTTTGGCCAGGCGCGACGTCTACCGCGTTTTCAAACGTCACGTTTTTGAGAACGGCTACGACAAAGACGATCGCATGAAAGAGCTCCTCAAAGAAATGGGGTGCTTCGCCCGATATTATGCGGCGATCACCAATGGGGCAGAAACCGAGCCTCTGCTTAAGGTGAGGTTCGACAATCTTGCGAAACTCGGCTGGTCGGTTTTGAACCCTCTGCTGATGTCCTTCTACCAAGATTATGAGGCGGGGTCGTTCGAACTCGATGATTTCGCTTCGATGCTCGACACCGTTGAGAGCTATATTTTCAGGCGCGCGGTTTGCGATGCCCCGACGAACTCGCTCAATAAATTCCTGCCTTCTGTGATCGCCCGGCTGAACAAAGTGCAGGAAGATGAAGGCGATTACCGCGAGGCCTTCGAGTCGATGCTGTTGTTGGAGGCGGGCACTGCTCGACGCTTCCCGACAAACGCGGAATTCGTCCAAGCTTTGCGGACGCGCGATTCGTACCACTTCCGCAAATCGTTCTATCTGCTGACGGCATTGGAGAACTATTATCACCCAAAGGGCGCGCTCGATTTCAGCTCGGGCGAGTTCACCATCGAGCACATCATGCCGCAAAATGCCCGTGCTCACGAAGAATGGCTTGAGGCCATGGGCGACATCGATGAGGACGAGTTCGAGGCGATCTTGAACAATATCGGAAACCTCACTTTGACGGCGTTCAATTCAGAGCTCTCCGATTCGACATTCGAAGAGAAGAAGGAGCGCTGCATCGGCGGCTTCGGCAACGAATACCTGGTTATATCGGGGATGCTCAAAGACCTTGACAGGTGGACCCCGAAAGAGATTGGCGCTCGTGCGGACAAGCTGGTGGGTATCGCCGAAAAGCGCTGGCCGTTCCTGTCGGTCGATAATGAAACTGCGAAGCGGTATGAGTCGAAAAAGGAAACGCTCCCGAAGGGCTTGTCGAAGACGGCGTTCAAGCTCGTCTTCGATGCCGGCATGATCAAGGCGGGTGAGAAGCTGACGCCCATTAGCGAAAGTCATCACGCGACCGCCACGGTTTCCGATGACGGCGCGATCGTTCTGCCCAATGGCAAGAGCTACCGAAGCCCGTCGCTCGCGGCGAAAGCCGCTGTCGCATTGGAAGGCGGCTCCGGCGCTCGCAATGGCTGGCATTTCTGGCGCATGGGGGAGAGCGGCCCTGTTCTGGATGCGCTGCGCAGGCGCTACCTGACCGAGCGCGAGGGAAGCGGCAGGGAAGGGACAAGGGAGTTCCGGATCTCCTTCTGGAGCGATTTCTACGAGCATTGCGGCAACAAAGCGGGCTTCGTCGAGGCGTTCAGCGATCCGGCGATTCGCCCCGACAATGTGGAGGCTTGGGCATCGTTCGGCATCGGCAGCAGAGAGTGCCATGTTAGCGAGCTGCTTGGGTTGCGCGACAAGTACATCGCCTCCCAGCTTTATTTTTTGGACATCGATGGCTACAAGCGATTGCTGGAGAAAAGGGATGCGGTTGATAGGGCGCTCGATCCTTTGAACGGCAGGGTCGAATGGGATGAGCCGGATGCGCCCAAGAAAACCAGGACGCTCACGGTATATCGGGACGTCGACTTTTCCAAAGACGATCTGACGGAGCTGTTCGATTGGATGATCGAGGGGATGTTCTTGTTGAGGAGCGCGGCGCTGGGGGCGAACGCTCCGGGATCGAACTCGTAGGTGAGAGCTGGTCTTGTAGCCTATGTTGAGGGAGGGGTCATTGGGCCTCGAAACCTTGGTTTCGAGGCCATTCTCTTCTGCGTTGCGCTTCGTTTGCGCATTCCCATCGATTCGCTTCTCATCGTCTCGCGCCCTCTCCCCACCGCCCATCGTCGCAGGTTAATCGTCTGAAGCGAATACGCGCAGGTATAATGGGGAAAATCTTAACCTCATGTAGGGAGCGAGACCGTGGAACGTTCTGGATTCGAATATGGCGTTGAAAGCCTATTGGTCGATTCGCTGTACGCAGGGTATATCGACTCTTCTCACGAAGCCGATCCCCGCTATCTGCCTCGCTTCATTTCCAACGATCCTCAAACGGCGACCAACTTGCTATCCGTCCTTACGCGGCAGCTGAAGGAATGCATCCGCTTCGATTTCGCGGTTGCATTTGTCGCGAACGGAGGGTTGCAAACCTTGGTTGAAACGCTCCAGGAACTGCGCGATAAGGGAGTTTCGGGGAGGATTCTCACATCGACCTACCTCAACTTCAATAATCCAAGCTCGTTGCGGAAGCTCCTCGAATATCCAAACATCGAAACGCGCATATTCCAAGGCAACATGCATTCGAAGGGCTATTTCTTCGCGAAAAACGACGTCGACGCCCTCATCATCGGAAGCGCCAATCTGACGCAAACGGCGCTTCTGCAGAACCGCGAGTGGAACGTCATGCTCCAGTCCCTCGACAAGGGGGACATGCTTTTGCGCGCGCACCATGAATTCGATGCCTTGTGGGACGATCCCCAAACCGTTCCGCTCAGCGAATCGTGGATACGGGAGTATGAGAAGTATCGCAAGGATCATGTCCGACGCCAGAGCAACGCGAAACCTTTCAAGCGAATTGGGGCGAAAGCGGACGCGGATGGCTCGACGATAGCGTCTTCGTCTTCAGGAGACGAGATCACTCCGAACAAAATGCAGAAGAGCGCCCTTGCGTCGCTCGAAAAGCTCCATGCGAGCAATACCCCCCGCGCATTGCTCGTTTCGGCGACGGGAACGGGCAAAACGTACCTTTCTGCATTCGACGTGCTTGCCACAAAGCCGAAACGAGTGCTATTCATCTCGCATCGCAAGCGCATTCTGGAGGCGTCGCTGGAGAGTTTCATCCGCGTTTTGGGCGACGCTTATTCGTATTCGATCTACGGGACACCGTCATGGAATCCGGATTGCACGTGCGCTTTTGCGATGATGGGGATGCTTGCGAAGCATCTAGACTGTTTCGAGCCGGATCGCTTCGACTACATCGTCATCGACGAGGCTCATCGAGCAGGCGCCGAATCTTATCGAAAGATTATCGACTACTTCCGCCCTGCTTTTTTGCTCGGCATGACCGCAACGCCGTCTCGAACCGACCAGCAAGATGTGTACGCAATCTTCAATCATGTGATCGCCTATCGCATCACGCTTCAAGACGCCCTCAGCAACGACATGCTCTGCCCATTCCACTATTTCGGAATACACGACTTAGAGATAGGCGATCGGAAAATGGATGATGTCGGCGCATTCGCGAAGCTGACGTCGGAAGAGCGCGTTAAACATGTCATAGATCAGATCGAAGCCTACACGGTCGACAAGGAGAAAATACGCGGCATAGTGTTTTGCTCGCGGAACGATGAAGCTCGGGAATTGTCGATGCGCTTCAACGAGCATGGATACCGCACCCTTGCCTTGAGCGGGTCCGATTCGGACAAGGAGCGTAATGGCGCTATAGAGATGCTCGAGGCGGGGGATTTGGATTACATCTTCACCGTGGACATCTTTAACGAAGGCATCGACATCCCCTCGCTCAATCAGATCATCATGCTGCGTCGGACGGAATCTCCCGTCGTTTTCATCCAGCAACTCGGCAGAGGGCTTAGGCAGTACGAGAAAAAGGAATACACTCTCGTTCTCGATTTCATAGGCAACTATCAGAAGAACTACTTCATTCCTATTGCGCTTTCGGGCGATCGTACGTACAACAAGGACACGTTGCGCGCCTTTGTGAAGGAGAGCAACGTGTTGATGCCGGGTTGTTGCACCGTGACGTTCGACCAGGTGGCGGAATCTCGAATATTCGCATCCATCGATGAAGGGCGTTTCACGGAAGTGAAGCTTATCCGGGAGGAGTACGAGCAGCTCAAACGCGAATTGGGGAGAATTCCCCGTTTGGCCGACTTCGATGAGAACGAGGCGATCGATCCGCTTCTGATTTTCAAGAAATTCGGTTCGTACCATGCCTTCCTCGCGAAATACGAGAAAGATTATCGGATCCACTTTTCCGAGGGCAAGTGCGATATCTTGAAATTCGTTTCGCGGAAGCTCGCCAACGGGAAGCGGGCGACCGAGCTGCTGCTTCTTCAGGAGTTGGTCGAGCAGAGCCAGGATGGCGGTCGCATCGACTCTCGTCGGCTGCTCTCCGGTGAAAGCGCGGATTTGCGTGCGATTGCGCTGCGGGTTCTCGACGGTTCGTTCTTCTCGGGCGTTGCTCCAAAAACGATGTCGATGATCGTCTTTGAAAACGGCGAGCTTGAGCTTAGCGCATCGTTCGAGCGAGCGCTTGAGGACGAGGCGTTCCGAGAGCAGCTTCTAGAGGCGATCCAGTTTGGCTTGGCGCGGCATTCTAAACAGTATTCCGATACCTATCGGGAAACCGATTTCGTGCTGTACAGGAAGTACACTTACGAGGAAGTTTGCCGTCTGCTGAACTGGGAAAAGCAAATCAACGCCAACAGCATCGGCGGATATTGGTACGACAAGAGGTCGAACACAACGCCGATTTTCATAAACTACGATAAGGATCCGGATATCAGCGAAAGCATAAAATACCATGATCGATTCGTCTCGAACGGCGAGATAGTTGCTCTTTCCAAGCAGCCTCGAACGATGGAGTCTCCTGAGATACAGCGCCTGCTCGGCTGGCCAGAAAACGGAATGAAGTCATACCTTTTCGTCCGGAAGAACAAGGATGACAAGGAGGGCAAGGAGTTTTATTTCCTGGGTGAGGTTTATCCGGTGGGCGAGAAGGGCTTCAAGGAAACCACCATGCCCAATACAACGAAATCGGTGGTCGAGATTACCTATCGCCTGGAAACGCCGGTGCGCGCCGATATCTACGATTATCTGACGAGCGACATCTAGCGTTTCTGGGGCGGCGAATGATCGCTTACGAAACAAGACCTGCTTCTAGAATGGCGTCAACCACTTTCGTATCGGCGGGGAGCCAATCGACGGAGTTGATTTTCTCGGAATCGAGCCATTTCGCGGCATGGTGCTCTAGCAGCGTGATGTGATCTTCCAGCAGAGAGCAGACGTAGCAACGCATGGAGAGGTGGAACGTTTCATAATCGTGCTCGACGGTGACGAGGTGGCGTTTGACCGCTATGTCGACATTGAGCTCTTCGTGGATTTCCCGGACGATGGCTTCTTCGGGCGTTTCGTTCGGTTCGACTTTGCCTCCGGGAAACTCCCATCCGCCTTCGAACTCGCCATAGCCGCGCTGCGTTGCCAATATGCTTCCGTCGCGTTCGATGATCGCCGCAACTACCCGAATGGTCCGTTTCTGTTCCGCCATCGCTCCAGCCTGTTCCCTATGATGCATAGCCGCTCCAGTCTAGCGCAATCGAGAAATCGGGGCAAAGGGCGCTATCCGATGTCGTGGGGTTTCTCTTTCGCTGACTTGCGGCTAAGAAGAGCGAGGGCTCTTTCTGGCTTCGTGGAGCATGCCGTTCGAACAAGCGAGGCGCCGTAGGGTTTGCAACGCATCGGGTAGGGTGTCTTTCGACGGTGGGGCAGTCGCATCGCTGCTGTCGAAAGCCCGTTCCGGAGCGGATCTTCTCAAGCGCCTACGCCGGGAAAACGCACGCTTCCCCGTAGCTTTGGATGTCTTCGTTGTTCGTGAGGAACAGCATCCCCTCGCGCTTCGCCTGGGCGAGCATCATGCGGTCGAACGGGTCCACGTGCGGCTTCGTCATGGCGCCCTGCTTCAGGGTCTCCAACGTCGCCACGTGGTTTGCCGTCACGGGCACCTCCGCGAAGCCCGACTTCCGGCACAGATCCTGCAGCTGCCTGCCGGAGACGGGCATCAGGTCGGGGTGCGCTGCGTGCTTGATCGACGCTTCCCAAATCGCCGCCGAGCTGTAGCAGACGGCGTTCTTCTCGCTCTGGATGACCTCGCGGGTGATCTGCGGCAGGTCGGGGTCGTCGGCAAGGACCATGAGGAGAACGGGGGTGTCTAGTAGAAGTTTCATCTGGCTGCTCCGAACAACGCGGCTATTTCGGCTGCCGTTTCAGGCGAGTCCCATCCGTCCCGGTAGAGCGCCATGCCCTTCGCAGCGCCGATTCGCTGCTCGGGGGATTCCCTCATCAAAACGATGCGCGCGACCGGCGCGCCGTTCCGGGTGAGCACGACTTGCTCCTCGCTCCCATCCTCAAGCTGGCGGACGAGTTCCGGCAGGTCTTCCTGCGCCTCAAGCAAGTCCACGTGCGCCATGCTGTCCACCCGCCTCCGTCTCGGTTCCGGCTGCCTGGCCCTATTGTACCAAGGTTCCAAGCGCGTCCGCGCCGCTTCGCCGACCTCTCCGTCCAAGCTATAATCGACTTGCGCCATGATCCCCGAAACGGGCCGACCGCCCGATGGGGCATCGTTTAGAAGGAGGCTTCCGCCATGAGCGACGACAAGACGAAGTGCCCGGCGTGCGGCTCCGCGAACGTCGCGAGCATCCTGTACGGGTACCCCGCCCTCACCGACGAGCTCAAGGGTCAGATCGATGCGGGCGAGGTGATCTTGGGCGGCCGCAGCATCACGCTGGACAAGAAGATGCCCAATTTCGAATGCCGGGATTGCGGCGCCCGCTTCACGCGCGCGGAGGCGGGCAAGCCCTCGCCGCGCGCCTACTTCGCCGAGGGGGACCTCGCATGGCTGCAGCGCTTGGCTGAATACGGCGCCCCCGGCTGCGAGCCCTTCACCGACGACGAGGAGGAGGCGGAGGCGTGCGCCGACGTCGCCCGCGCCGTGCTCGATCGGCGCTTCGGCTCCCTTGTTGCCTGCGTGCAGGAGCATGGCCGGGTGCTCGGCCGCTCCCGGGCGCTCGCGAAAGCCCTCACGATGGGATTGGAGTACGGCACCGTCTGCGGGAACGGCCCCTGCGCCACGGAACTCGGCGCCCTGTACTACAACGGCGAGGCGGTGGGGCAGGACTACGCCGCCGCGCAGAAATGGTACGAGCGGGGCGAGGAGCTCGGCGAGATACAGTCGATCATCAACTTGGGTTACATCTACGAGTACGGGCGCAACGGCGAGCGCGACCAACGTAAGGCTTACATGCAATACGCCAAGGCCGCCGCGCTGGACAACGCGCCCGAGGCCATCTACAAGATGGGCGACGTCCACAGCCGGGGCAGGCTGGGCGGATCCGACAAGGCGCTGGCCTACCGCCTCTACGAGCGAAGCCTTTCCGTGGCGCAGCAGCGGGGC
Organism: uncultured Coriobacteriaceae bacterium; assembly: GCA_900550385.1. GTDB lineage: Bacteria > Actinomycetota > Coriobacteriia > Coriobacteriales > Eggerthellaceae > Aphodovivens. The sequence continues at coordinate 11,876 of URRZ01000025.1, forward strand.
GACCTCGCCAACGCCTCGCAGGCGGCGCTTCGCGTGGCCGGGTTCATCGGCGACGAGGAGAACGAGCGCTACGGCGCGCCTTACGACCCCTTCCGCGCGCTCGAGCTCTACCAGCTTGCGGAGCGCGGCCTGCGGCTGGACATCGCCAACGGCCTGACCTACTACCGCCGCCGCCTCACCGAGGTGCTGAAGAGCCAGGAGAGCATGCGCGGCAAGCTCACGTTCTTCCTCCGCTAGGCACGGGGCGGCGGGCAGATGTGCGGGAAGTTCACGATGCTGGCATGGGACGACGTCCTGGGCGTCGTCCAGGCGCTCGAGGCATCCGCGCCCTTGAACCTGCAGCCCGACTGGCCCGCCTGCCGCGATGCCGTGCCCGGCAGCGAGGCGTGCGTGGTCGCCGCCGGCTCCGGCGCCCTCGAGCCGCTTCGGCTGACCTGGGGGTTCCCGCTTTCCGGCTCGGGGAAGCTCGTGTTCAACACCCGCTCGGAGAACGCCGCGTCATCCCCCTTGTGGCGCGACGCGTTCCTGAACCGGCGCTGCATCGTGCCCGCCTGGGCGTTCTTCGAATCGCACCGGACCGAGACCGAACGCGGCGCGTCCGGGCGCCCGAGGCGCAGGCAGTACCGCTTCCTGCCCGAGGGCGGGGGCGGCCCGCTGCTGATGGCGGGCATCTGGCAGGACGGGCGCTTCTCCGTTCTGACGTGCGCTCCCGACGATAGGGTACGGCCGGTCCACGATCGCATGCCGCTGCTGCTTTCCGCGTCATCCGCGCTCGACTGGGCGGCCGGCGCCGCCCCCGAGGAGTGCCGCAGCGCGGTGGCGTTGGAGGCGAGCACGCAAAGCGGACGCCCGCCCCTCGACGGCGGCGATGGATGCGACGTCGGGGGAGCGGGCGCCCAAATGGCTTTGTTCTAAGGGCGGCTCAGCCAAGCAGCGCGCCGAATCGCGCGGCGCACTTCGGCGCTTCGCCGAAACGCCGGCTAACCCTACCTAGGCTCGTACACGTTGCGGAACGCGTTGAAGGCCTTGCCCAGGCCCTCGGCCAGCGGGGTGTACTTGAAATCGAACGTGTCGGCCAGCTTCGAGCCGTCGTAGAGCTCGTCCTCCTCCAGCGGGAAGGGCAGCGGGATGCTCTGGTCGAGCGTCTGGCGCACCGTCACGTCCACCGTCGGGTAGTCGGAGCCCCACCAATCGCGCAGCACCTGGTAGAACAGGTCGTAGGTGACCGTCTCGGGCGCCGACACGTTGAACGTCTGGTTGTAGGCGCGCTCGTCGGCGATGCACGCGTCGATGGCGTTGGCCACATCGCCCACGTACACGAAGCTGAAGTGCGAGGTGGCGTCGGTGATCCGCTCGATGGGCTCGCCCTTCACCAGCTTCTCGACGAACCAGCTCTCGCGCGGGGCGTAGTTGAACGGGCCGTAGATGAACGTGGGGCGCAGGACGGTGTAGGGGATGCCGTGATCGTTGCAGGCGTGGATGAGCTCGGTCTCCAGCTTCGCTTTATCGTTGCAGTAGCGGTAGATGGAGTCGTCGGTGGACTGCGCGTACAGCTCGGCGGTCTGGCTGGCGTTGCCGCAGCAGCGCTGGGTGACGGCGTCCTTCTCGGACTCGTACATCAGGGGGTCGCCCTCCTTCTTCACGCCGCCGTCGTGCACGTAGACGCTGGCGGTGCTCACGTAGATGTACTGCCCGATGCGGTCGGCCAGCGCGTCGACCACCGGCTTGATGTCGCCGGGCGCGTAGGCGCACAGGTCCACCACCGCATCGAACTTGATGTCGGGCAGGATGCCCGCCATGGTCTCTACGTCGTGGCGCTCGCAGCGGTACTCGTGGACGCCCGCCTTGTTCAGCGGCATGTTCCCGCGGTTGACCACGTGCAGCTCGGGGTCGCCCTTTTGCGACGAGAAAATGCTGAACACCCTTCCAACGAAATAGCTTCCGCCTATGACCAGGACCTGCTTCGCCATGCCAGCCTCCTTGCGTTTTCGCATCGGTTTTCGGCGCCAAGCGGATCTTGGCGCCGGCACGACTTTACCGCGCAAGGCGCCCTGCGATAAAGCCCTCCGGCGCGTTTCGCGGAAAACGGGTGCGATGCATCCAATTTCGAAGGCGCCGACGGGTGCGCGATGCCGATGCGCGCCCATTCGGCATTGCGTTCGCGCGGCGGCCCTGCGACAATCTTGCTGCATCAATCGTCGCAACCGGGGAGAAAGGACGATTGCCATGGACGAGGGGAAGACCATCTTCGAGCTTGCCGATCGCGGGGCGTACGGGGGCGCCGGCTCTCCGGCGGGGGCCGGGTCGGCTGCAGCCAACGCCGACGGGTCGGTCACGATTCCGTCCGTATGCGGGGGCTGCCACAACACCTGTCCCATGTTCGTCGATGTGCAAGGCGGCCAGGTGCTCGCCGCGCATGGCGAGCCGGAAAGTCGCAAGACGCGCGGCGCCCTGTGCTCCAAGGGGCTCGCCACCGCGCAGATCGTGCACGATCCGCGGCGCGTGCTGCATCCGCTCAAGCGGGTCGGCGAGCGCCATTCGGGGCGCTTCGAGCGCACCACCTGGGACGACGCGCTCTCCGAACTCGCCGGGCGCATCAAGGCGGCCGTCGCGGAGAAGGGGCCGTGGTCCGTCTCGTTCATCCGCGGCCAGGCGTGCGGCTGGGGGTTCTCCTACGACATGACGCAGCGGCTGGCGCACTGCGTCGGCACCGAGGTGGGCATGGGCGCGTCGGAGTGCTTCGTGCCGCGCGCCATCACCGAGGGCATGACCTACGGCGGCATGCCGTCGTACTGCGACTTCGACAACGTCGACCTGATGATCTGCTGGGGCAAGCAGCCCGCGTTCTCCACGGCGCCGGCGCTGCGCACCATCTACGACGCCCAGGAGCGCGGGGCCAAGCTCGTCGTCATCGATCCGCTGCACTTCCACCTGGGGGCGCACGCGGACGAGTTCTTGCAGGTGGAGCCCGGCACCGACTTGGCGCTGGCGTTGGCGATGCTCTACGTGATCGTCGACGAGGGGCTGTGGGACCGCGCGTTCGTGGACGCCTACACCAACGACCCCGGCCTCAAGCGGCTGTCGGCGCATCTGGCCGGCGGCAACAAGCTGGGGCAGGCCTACACGCCCGAGTGGGCGGCGCCGATCTGCGGCGTGCCGGCCGATGCCATCGCGGCGCTCGCGCGCGAGTACGCCACGACGCCGCGCGCGTCCATCACCACCGGCCACGGGCTGGAGGGCCGCGTGAACGTGGTGCAGACCACGCGCGCCATCTGCATCCTGCGCATCGTCACGGGGCATCTGGACCGCGAGGGCTGCGACCTGTTCACGCCGAAAAGCCCGCCGCGCAACCCCAACTTCACGCTGATCGACCACGTGCTGCCCGATTTCGAGCCCGACCATCCCACGATGATGTTCCACGTGCCGCCCTACAACCCCGCAGAGTCGCGCTACCCGCTGCTGTTCGGCGGCCAGGGCCTGCTGTCAACGCCCGACGCGCTGCGCATGATGCACGAGGGCAAGATCGAAGTGTGCATCGTGCAGGGCGCCAACCCCATCGTCACGCAGCCGCAGCCCGCGGTCACGACGGCGGCGTTCGAGAAGATCGGCTATCTGTGCGTGATCGATCCGTACCTGGGCGAGACGGCGCAGCTGGCCGATTTGGTGCTGCCCGCCGCCACGTACGCCGAGCGCACTGAGCCCGAGTGGTTCAACTGCGGATATCCCGAGGTGACGCTGCGCCAGAAGGCGGCCACGGTGGGCGAGGCGCTGCCCGACTCGCAGATCATGATCGAGCTGGGCCGCGCGCTGGGCTATCTGGACGAGTTCCCCACGCACGACATCGCGTGGTACATCGACGAGGACCTCAAGCCCGCAGGCATCACCTACGAGCAGCTGCGCGAGCATCCCCACGGCATCGAGTTCGGGAAGATCACGCTGCGCGACTACGAGACGCGCGGGTTCCGCGCCCCGGGCGGCGTGGCCAACATCTGGTCGGAGGTGCTGGAGGAGCACGGGTTCGACCCGCTGCCCAACTGGGAGGACAGCTCCGAGTCGGCGCGCAGCAAGCCCGAGCTGGCTGCCGAGTTCCCCTACGTGCTGTTCACGGGGCGCTCCGGTCCGATGTACGTGCACGAGCAGCGCCGCACCATCCCGTGGCTGCGCGAGATGCAGCCCGAGGGGCGCGCGATGGTGAACACGCGCCGCGCCGCCGAGTTGGGGCTTGCCGACGGCGACTGGGCGCGCATCAGCTCGCCGCGAGGCTCCATCGAGATGCGCGTGGAGGTGACGCCCATCCTGCGCGAGGACTGGGTCTACGTGCCCGGCGGCTGGGCGGACGCCAACTACAACTACCTGGGGATCGACGACGATCTGGACCCGATTTCCAGCCAGGCCAACTACACGGCGTGCCTGGGGAAGATCGAGAAGATCGACGGGCCGGCAGGCGCGGCGGCTGACGGTGCGGGTGCGGCTTCGGGTTCGGGCGGTTCCAAGAGGGGCGGGCTGCTGGCGCGCCTGTTCGGCGGGATGGGTGGCGCCGCAACGGGATTCGGCGCGGATGGCCGCGTCGGCGGAAAGGAGGCCTAGCATGCAGTACGCGATCCATTTCAACGCCGATCGCTGCGCGCAGTGCTTCGCGTGCGAGGTCGCTTGCAAGTCCGCGCATCGCCTGCGCCCCGGCGCGCAGGAGGCCCCCGGCGCGACGGGCCCGCGCTACCGCTCGGTGGTGACGCTGCTCGATCCCGACAACCCGGTGAGCCCGCTTCACGGCGGCAGCCCCATCCAGTACGTCTCGATAGCATGCATGCACTGCGGTTCGCCCGACTGCATGGCGGTGTGCCCCGCTAAGGCGATTTACCGCGAGCTCCGGTTCGGGGCGGTGCTGGTCGACCGCGACAAGTGCATCGGCTGCCGGTACTGCTCGTGGGCGTGCGAGTTCGGCGCGCCCCAGTTCGACCGCGACGGCCTGATGCAGAAGTGCGACCTGTGCATCGACCGGCTGTGCGAGGGCAAGCGTCCCGCGTGCGTCGAGAACTGCTGCGGCGGCGCGCTGACGTTCGGGCCCGTCGAGGAGATCGAGGGCGCCCGCCGCGAGAAGGCGGCGCGCCAGATTCAAAAGATGGGGCTGCCCGCCAAGGCGCTCCACGGATAGCGGAGCGGACAGGGGTTTCGCGCGATGTGGCGGCAGCAGGATGCGCCGGCGACGGCGGGCGCGGCGGAGCGCAGCGAGGTTCCGCTGATATGCTTCACGGTGTTCTCGCCGGCGGCGGTGGGGGCGAGCCTGTTCGCGCTGCCGCTCGGCGGCGGGGCGCCGGTCGCGGCCGCCGTCGCGCTGATGGTGACGGCGGGCATGCTGGCGTCCATCGCGCATCTGGCGCGCCCCTTGCGCGCGCCGCGCTCGCTGGCGCACTTGGGCGGCTCGTGGCTGTCGTGCGAGATCCTGGTCGTGTCGGCGTTCTGGGCGCTGGCGGTGCTGTGGCTGGCTTGCGAGCTGGGCGCGTGCGGGATGCTCGGCGGCGGCTTCCCCTGGGCGGCTGCCGCGTCGGCTTTCCATGGGGCGGCGGTCGTCGTCGGCATCGTGCTGCTGTGGGTGATCGCCCGCGCGTACCGCGTCCATGGCCAGCCCGCCTGGGACGGCTCCGACACGCTGTGGGAGCTCGTCGCCGGCGCGCTCGGATCGGGCGGAGCCGTCGCCACGGCGGTTGCGGCGGGGCAGGGGGTCGCCGGCTTCGGCGGCCCGCTGCCGCTGGCGCTGCTGGGCGCCGTCGCCCTGATCGGCTTGGCGGCGTCGTCCGCGCTCGCCCGCTTCTCCTCCGGGCGCCGGCTGCGCCGCGTGGGCGAGCTCGCCGATCTCGAGCGCACCCCGCGCGCCCTCGCAGCGCGCGATGCCTTGGCGGCGGGGGAGCCGCGCTCCTACCGATGCCTCAATGCGATCGCCATCGCGTTCTCCCTCATCGCGTTCGGCGCTGGGCTGCTTCTTCTGTCCGGCGGCATGGCGGCGAGCGCCGTGCTCGTTGCGCTTGTCCTCTGCGCACTTTTCGAACTAGCAGCGCAGGCGTCCCTTCGCAACCGCTTCTACTCGCTTGCCCGGCACGCCCGCTACGCGGCTGTTCCGCGCCGCTGAAGGGTGCTCATTCCCTGCAGCCCTGCGCGCACCAGGCGCAGGCTGCGGGTGCTGCGGCGATGCCGCCCAGGGCCGTCTCGCGCAGCGCCGCCGGCATCGACCTTCCCACGGCGTCCATCGCGGCGAGCGTCTCGTCGAAGGGCACCAGGTTGGGCACGCCCGCCAATGCGATCTGGGCGCAGGTGAGCGCCACGGCGGCAGCGGATCCGTTTCTCTTCTGGCAGGGAATCTCAACCAGGCCGCCCACCGGGTCGCACACCAGCCCCATTAGGGCGCACAGCGCGTTGGACGCCGCGTCGAGCGCCGCCTCGGGCGTTCCTCCAGCCATCTCCACGGCGGCGGCCGCTGCCATCGCAGCCGCCGTGCCCACCTCGGCTTGGCAGCCGCCCTCGGCGCCCGACACCGTCGCGTTGCGCGCGGCCAGGTATCCCACCGCCGCCGCCGTCAGCACGCCCGAGCGCAGCGCCGCGTCGTCGAGCCCCTTGCCGTTCTGCAGCGCGAACAGCACGCCGGGCAGCACGCCCGACGATCCCGCCGTCGGCGTGGCGACGATGCGCCCCATGCACGCGTTGGTCTCCAGCACCGCCATCGCGCGCACCATCGCGTCAGCGGCGATGCCGTCGATCACGGCGTCGGGCCGCGCGCAGGCGGCGGCGTTGTCGTGCGCCTCGCCGCCGATGAGCCCGCCGATGGACTGCTCGGGCTCGCGCAGCGGCTTCTCGGTGGACGCGCGCATCACGTCCAGCACGCGCGCCAGGTACCCGTCCGCGTCGGCGTCGGCTCCGTCCAGCCCGAAAAGCGCCTCCTCGCGCGCGGCCATCGCCTGCGCGATGGAGCAGCGCTTGCGCCGGCATAGGGAAAGCAGCTCGTCGCCGGTGGCGAAATCGCATTCGGCGAAGCGCTTCTCGACGGCTTCGACGCCTCGGTCGTCCATGCCGCCGGCGGATGCGGTGCCGTCTTGCCCGTCGGCGGGGATGATGCGCACACCCATCACGCGGGGATCCTGCTCGATCGCCTCCTTGGCGCTCGCGGGCACCGTCCCGTCCACCTCCATGACCGTGTAGGCGTGCGCGCCGCGGCGGGTGCGGTACATGCGGGTGGTGGCGATGTTCACGTCGGCGTCGGCCAGGCAGCGCGCGATGTGCGCCAGGACGCCGCGCTCGTCGCGCTGGCTCACCACGACGCTGGTGCGCTTGCCCGAGATGTCCACGTCGACGCCGTCGATGCGCCGGATCGCCGCCGCGCCGCCGCCCACGCTCACGCCGCGCACGTCGATCCTGCCGCCGTCGGCGTCCTCGATGCGCATGTCCACCGTGTTGGGATGGTCGACGCCCGCCGCCTCCGCTTCGGCGTCGGTCGCCCTCGTGAACGCGAACGACAGCCCCGCCCCCTTCGCCAGGAAGAACGAGTCGCGGATGCGCAGGTCGTCCGCTTCCATGCCCAAAAGACCGGCGACCAGGGCCTTGTCGGTGCCATGCCCGGCGCCGGTGTGCGAGAACGATCCGTACAGCACGATGTCGGCGCGCGCGGGCGTCGCCGACAGCAGCCGCCGCGCCATCTTCGCGATGCGCAGCGCGCCGGCGGTGTGCGAGCTGGAGGGGCCCACCATCACAGGACCGATGATGTCTCGCAATCCAAGGGGTTCCATGTGCGCTCGCTTTCTCTGGTCGGTTCGGCGCGGTTTCGCGGTTGAGAGCATGGTAGCGCAACACCCGGCGGCGCGACAGCCAGCAGCGCAACACCCGGCGGCGCGACAGCCGCGCCTTTCGCCCGGTGCTTTTGGGGGTTCGCCGTCCTGCGGCGGGGTTTCCCCTTGCGCATTCCAGGGGAAAGATTTACGTTTTGGACGAGCGCGCCGCGCGTGCTCGTCGCATTTGCTTTGCCTGGGGGCGCCGCGCCTTCCGGGCGGGGCATTTTTCGTTTAAAACGGCTATGGAAAGGACCGGACATGGCGGAAACCATCATCGTCGTAGGCCATAGGAATCCCGACAACGACGCCATCTGCGCAGCCGTGGGCTACGCGTACCTGAAGAACCAGCTGGCGAAGCAGGCCGCCGCGGGCGGCGAGCCCGACGTCGTGTACAAGCCGGTGCGCCTGGGGCCGCTGCCCCCCGAGACCGCGTGGGTGCTGCAGCAGCAGGGCGTCCAGGAACCCGAGCTCATCGACCATGTGGATCCCGGCGCCAAGGTCATCCTGGTCGACCACAACGAGCAGCTGCAGGCGGTCGAGGGCATCGACAAGGCCGAGATCGTCGAGATTGTGGACCATCACCGCATCGGCGGGCTGGCTACCGCCAATCCCATCCGGTTCATCAACCTGCCGCTTGGCTCGTCCTCCACGGTCATCTCGCTGATCTGCCGTTACGGCGGCTACGAGCTTCCCGCCAATATCGCGGCGGTGATGCTGTCGTCGCTGATGACCGACACCGTGCTGCTGAAGTCGCCCACCACCACGCCCACCGATCACGAGCAGGCGGAATGGCTGGCGGGTATCGCCGGCGTGGACGCGCTCGAGTGGGGCAGCCAGGTCATCAAGAGCCGCGGCAGCGGGGCCGACCTGTCCATCGAGCAGCTGGTCGCCGCCGACGCCAAGGAGTTCGAGGTGGGTTCCGACGTGGTGTTCATCGCCCAGCGCGAGACCGTCGACTCCGCCGCCGTCATGGAACGCGAGGACGAGATGCGCGCCTACATGAAGCAGGTGCTGGCCGAGAAGGGCTACCGCAGCTTCCTGCTGGCGGTGACCGACATCATCGAGGAGGGCAGCCGCTTCATCTGCGAGGGCGACTGCGACCTGATCGATCGCGCGTTCGGCATCGAGGTCGACGTGCCGGGCGGCGTGTGGATGCCCGGCGTCCTCAGCCGCAAGAAGCAGGTGGCGCCGCCCATCCTGGCGCTGGCGTAAAGCGGCGCGGCAAGCAACGGCAAACGCGGGCGGCCCGCAACGCTGCGGCGTGATCGCGTGCGACGAAGTCGTGCAATTTGAGCGGATCGGGGCTCATCGCGAGCCTCGATCCGCTTTTTGCTCGCTATCCGCATCCGCGCGCATTATTCGTTTGATTTCTACAGCGAGATCGCTTCGTCGTCTGCGGCGGCTCTCAATTTCTGCCAGAGCTTCACCATGGCGTAGGTGTCGAGCTTGCAGTACTCCAGCAGAGCCGCCCTTGTCCTCCGGCGCTCTTCAGGCTCCATGTTCCTCATCTCGGCGAAGGCGTTCATGGCTTCGGACCCGTTGTGCACGTCCTTGAGGTTGGCGTAGTTCAGCTCGGGGTCGTCGGGGAACAGGGCCGGCAAGACGCTTTTGATCGAGAAGCTGCCACCCATCGCGCGGTTGTAATACCAGCCCGATTGGAACGGCGTCAGCAGATCGACGATGCTCTCGCGGATGGCCAGCAGGTGCTCGGCGAGGTCGGGGAACTGATCGGCGAGCTCCTTGAGCCTGCTGCATTCGAACGACTTGTTGTAAGCGGTCACGCAGGCTCCGACAGGGATGTCCTCGCAGAGGCGCTCGGCGATGGGGCGGCGCGGGTCTTCGAATGGATCCGCCAGATACTCCTTATGTTCGAGCGGGCCGCCCTCTTTCTCGATGTAGTGCAGCGAGTACTGGAACGGGACCTGCGCGTAGGGCCTCGTGCCGACGTACTCCGGTATGACGGGCTGCACGGTTTCGAAATCGAGGAAGTACAGCGGGTAATGCAGCGTTTCGAGGAAGCCCTTGATGCGCGGGCGGTCGATATGATCCTCGCGATCGTGGATCGCATGGTCTATCTGGCGCAGCTGGATGGGGTTCTTGATGCGGCGGTCCCCGTCAAGCTGCTCGAGCGAGTCGAGCCCCTCGCGGTGGAAGCCGAGCGCTTTGGGGAAGTGGAGGCGGTGCAAGTCGAACGCCGAGGGGCTGGGCAGATCCTTCGTGCAGTGGCGCCAAAACGAGCAGGGATACGGATCCCTGCAACGGGGCGAGAGGGGGATCTCGGGTTCTTCCGGCGACGACAGCAACCGCTCGGCCGATTGGAGGTTCGGCCCGACATCGCGCATCTCGGCTTCGACCGCCTCGTTCACGTCGGTGATGAGGAACAGCTTGTTCGGGTCGAGGGTTCCGTCGAACACGTAATCGCTGTCGAGGCAGACGAGGTACGTGCCGACGACTTGGACGCCGCAGCGCTCCAACACGAAGCGCTGATAGGCGATGTCGGCCATGTAGACTGCCTTGTCGTTATGGGTGGAGCTCTTGACCTCGTAGATGCTCCAGCCGTCTCCGTCGCGGACGAGGATGTCGACGGCGCAGTACAACCCCTCGAAGGAGAACGACGCCTCGCAGATGACGCGCGTCCCGCCGTCCATCTCGGTTTTTGTGGCGGCGATCATCGCGCCGAGATCGAGCGACCCGTCATCCTTGAAAGCAGTCACCTCCACGAAGTCGCCGAACAGGCCCATCGCCAGGTCGCCGACCTTGTCGCCTTCCCTCATGCGCGCGAGCGTGGCGTCGTCGATCTCACGCTCCTCCGGCTTGTGCTTTTGCAGCCAAGCGATCTTGGGGCATTGCCATAAGGAGCAGTACTTGGATTTGGAGAAGTAGAAGGATGACATGTCGACTCCTTGCGTCGATGGTGGTCGATGCCAGCGTGGCCTCTCTTCTGATTGCGCTACGCCACGCTTTTGCGTCTTCGCCTAAGATATCGAATCCGGTTCACGATATGAAGTCTCACAGGGCATTCGGAATCCCCTTTCGTATCCATGCGCCTTCTCTTATCTATGAGACGTGCTTGCGTATGTCTTTGAAGTCTCGAAGTTAAGATACAATATTAGAACATACGTACTAAAATACAAGGTAGTATGATAATATTTTAATTTGACAGTCAACCAGTATAGGGATTATCTCGCTTCCTCGAGCTGCGGAAACTCGCGTCGGCCATGAACAAATGGC